>JAHBXY010000027.1 GCA_019636275.1 Planctomycetota bacterium
GGACCTCGGCCGGGCCGAGGACGGCGCGCAGCTCGAGCCACTGCGCGGGGTCGAGCACGGCGTGCGCGCCGAGCGGGACGCTGCAGCCGGCGCCGATCGCGTGCAGGAGGTCGCGCTCGGCCTCGGTCGCGTCGCGAACGGCCGGGGCGTCGAGGCCGGCGAGCGCCTCGAGGAGCGCCCGGTCGTCGGCCCGCGCCTCGATCCCGAGCGCCCCCTGGCCCGGCGCGCACACGAACCACGCCGGCGGCAGCTCGACGCGCCGCACGCCCGCGAGGTCGAGGGCCAGGCGGTCGATCCCGGCCATGGCCAGGACGACCGCGTCGACCTCCCGCGTGCGCGCCTTGTCGACGCGCGTGGGCACGTTGCCGCGGATCGACACGAGCTCGAGGTCGGGGCGCAGGGCCAGGAGCTGGACGCGCCGGCGCACCGACGACGTGCCGACCTTCGCGCCGCGCGCGAGCGGCACGACCGGGTCGGCCTCGTCGACGGCGGCCGGGTGGCACAGGAGCAGGTCGCTCACCGGCGCGCGCACCGGGCGGGCGAGGAGCGTGAGGCCGGGCGTCGGGTCGGTCGGCAGGTCCTTGAGCGAGTGGACGGCGAGGTCCACCTCGCCGCGCAGGAGCGCGCGCTGGATCTCCTTCGTGAACAGCCCCACCTCGCCCGTGGCCTGGCCGAGCTCGGCCAGCGGGCGCGTGGTGTCGAGGTCGCCCGAGGTCTTGATCAGGACGAGCTCGACCTCGAGCCCGAGCGTGCGCACCTGGTCGGCGACGAGGTGGGCCTGCCAGAGCGCGAGCTCGGAGCCGCGGGTGCCGATGCGGACGGGCTGCCGGACGTCGGTCATCGGGCCCCAGGATACGTCAGAGGCCCAGGAGCCGCCGCTTGGCAGGCCAGCCGGTCCCACACGTTGGCGCAGCGGGGGCAGGCGCCCGCGGTGACGAACGGCGCGAACGCCTCCTCGCACGCGTCGCAGGCCACGAGCGCGGGCGGCGGGGTCCGGCAAGAAGGGCAGCGCGGGTCGGCCACGTCGTCGAGCGTGGCGGCGGCGCCGCCGACGAGCAACCCGGCCGTCGGATCCGGTCAGCTCGGGTTGCGCGCCATGCGCCCGGCGAGGCCCGCGGCGAAGCGCAGGATCGCCTCGCGGTCGTCGTCGCTGAGGTGCGCCAGGCGCGAGCCGAGCATGGCCTGCGCGCTCTCGTCGGCGATCCGGCGGAAGCGGTCCTCGCGAACGAGGCGCGCGACCTCCTCGGCCACGACGGCGCGCGCCTTGTGGGCCTCGCCCTCGAGCGCGCGCTGGTTCTCGGCCGAGAGGGCCTCGATCGTGAGCATGTCGACGACGAACACGCCCGGCTGCCCGTCGAGCGCCGGGTCGACGTCACGGGGCAGGCCCAGGTCGCAGACGATCAGCGGCAGGCGGGCGCCGGCCGCCTCGCGCGCGGCGAGGGCGGGCGCGAGCGCCTCGGCCGGGACCACGACCTCGGTCGCGGCCGTGGCGGCGAAGACGACGTCGACCCAGGCCGGCGGCGCGGCCAGGAACTCGGCCAGCGACTGGGCCCGCCCGCCGAACTTCCGTGCCAGCTCCTCGGCCTTGTCGCGCGTCCGGTTGACGAAGATCCGCTCGCCCGGCTTGCCCTGGAGCGCCTGCGCGACCTTGCGGGTCATCTCGCCGGCCCCGACGAGGACCGTCACGCCCGGGCCGTCGTTGCCGAAGTACTTGCGGATCTTGTGCACCGCGACCTGCGCCGCCGACGCGGGCGTGCGGCCGAGGGCGGTCTCGTTCTTCACGCGCCGCGAGCAGGCGGCGGCGCGGTCGAACAGGCGGGCCAGCGCCGCGCCGGCGAGGCCGGCCGCCGCGCAGCGCTCGAGGGCCCGCTTCGCCTGCCCGGAGATCTCGGTCTCGCCCAGGACCAGGCTGTCGAGCCCGCTCGTGACGGTCAGGAGGTGCTCGACCGCGCCCTGGCCGGCCCGGACGAAGAGGGCCTCGCCCGGACCCTCGACCTGCGCCGACGCGCCCCGCGCGGCGAAGAAGGCGCGGGCCCGCGCGAGCAGCTCGGCCGCGTCCTCGTCGCGGAGCGCGTGCGGCATGGCGACGTAGCACTCGACGCGGTTGCAGGTCGCCAGGTAGACGAGCTCGTCGGCGCCCAGCGCGTCGCGCAGGGCGGCCTGCGCCGCCGTGTCCTCCGGCGAGAGGACGTAGGTGCCGAGGCGCCCCAGCCCCACCCGGCGGAAGGAGGTGGCGACGACCGCCACCCGATCGGTCCAGCCCGGACGCTCCGTGTCCACGTTCGGCTTCATCCCGCTCCCGCTCCCGACGGCCATCCACAGCACACGGTCAGCCAGGCACAACTCTCATGCTGGCCAGCATGTGCGTTCCAGAAGGGTTCGGCTTCCTTCCCGGGTGCGCACGGCGTGCGCACACCGGGGCAACCCTGGATAACACGGCGCGGTCCATTGCGTTCACTCAGGGGCGCAGGCACTTACGTTCGCGGCCGTCACGCGGGCATGACAGCCGGCGCCGCACGACGTCGCGCGCGTGTGAAGCGGGCAAGGAAAGCGCGAGGGCCGCGACTCGCGTCGCGGCCCTCGCACCGGGTTCAGGAGTGCAATGAGGGGTGGAGGGTTACTGGAGCGGGCGGCCGTTCTGGATCCACTGGGTGATCGTGTTGGCCCCCTGCTGGTTGAGCTGCGGGCCGCCGCCGTGGGCCGTGCCCATGCCCTTGGTGATCAGGAGCGAGTTGGCCGGATCGAGCGTGTTCGTCAGGACCGGGGCCGTCGAGCGGATCAGCATGGCGTGGTCGTTCGTGTCGTTGCCCGTGAAGATCAGCGTCGTGGTGCCCGCCGCGCCGCCAGACACGTGGCAGTTGGTGCACGAGGTGAGGACCGCCTTCACGTTGCCCACGTAGGTCGGGCCGCTCGGGGGCGGGGGCGGGGGCGGCGGGGGCGGCGGGGGCGGCGGGGGCGGCAGGGCGATCCCGCCGCCGTTGGCGATCCGGCGGTAGACGTGGGCGCCGGTGGCCGTGCGCACGCCGACGAGCGTCTCGGCGATGTTCGGCGAGGCCAGGGCGCCGATCTCCAGCACGCCCGTGGGGAGCGTCGGATCGTTCACCCAGGTGCCGTTGGCGGCGCGGTAGAGCAGGCGGCCGCGCGAGGTGCCGACGAGGATCGTCGAGTCCTGCTCGCACAGCGCCAGGGGCGCCTCGCCCGAGAAGCCGACCAGCGACTCGAGGCGCTCGCCGTCGAAGTGGTAGACCGCGCCCCCGGTCGGCGTGCCGGTCGCCACGTCGAAGTTGCCGACCGCGACGATCAGCGACAGGTTGTTGACCACGAGCATGCTGGTCACGCGCGCCCGCCCGGCGCCGCCGAGGTCGAGCACCGGCCGCCAGGTCGCGCCCGAGCCGCGGTAGACGCTCGCCGTGCCGCCGCCGAAGCCGTTGCCGGACAGTCCGACCCACACCTCGTTGCGGTAGGCCACGGCGGCCGTGGGGATGTGGCTGCCGATGATCGCGATGTCGTTGACGAAGTTCGCCACGCCGTTGCTCATCAGGCTGACGACCGCCGGCCGCGTCCCGACCTCGCCCGAGATGCAGTAGACGTCCTCGCCCAGGGCGCAGACGACCGACTCGGAGTAGGGCGTGTCGTGGATCAGGCGCCAGGCGCCCGTCGACGAGTCGCGCAGGTAGACGTCGCCGCCGGCCGGCGCGCTCTCGTTGCCGGTCGCGACCAGCAGGGCGGTGCTGATGCGGGCGACGCTCGTGATGTCGAACACCAGCGAGGCCTCGCCGCGCGAGGTGCCGTTGATGAACGAGTCGATCCGGCCGAGCGGCGAGTGGGCCACGACGAGCTGCGAGCTCGCCGGCGCCACGCCGGGCACGAACGCGAACCCGTCGACCGTGCCGCCGGCGACCTGGTTGGCCTGGAAGAAGTGCTCGTCCCAGGAGTAGCCCTGCGGGTCGAGCGCGGCGACGTTCAGCCCGCTCGACACCGGGCTCACGGTGCTGATGACGCCGACCGCGGCCGACCGCGCGCCGCCGCCGCCACCACCACCGCCGCCACAGCCGCCCGCGGCGGCCCCCAGGACCACCGACCCGATCATCGACCCGATCGCGACGCTCCGAGCCTTCATTGCACCCTCCCGTTGTCCCGGCCGACCCAGGCGCGAGACAGAAGGGTCAAGTGCAAGCCCGTTGCCATCACCGCAAACCTATGCGCATCAACGCGTGTGACCATCTGGATCGGCCCGTTGACACGGGCGTGAACTGGATACCGTGAACACCGTGCACGCGGTGCGCACCGGAGTGTGTTCAGACGACGACTGTTGTGTGCCATGAAGTTAGAGCCGATCGCGCCAGATCGGCCGACGAATGCAGCAAGACTTACGAATGACGCGCACGGCGTGCGCAGCGTCGCAGGATCTGGAGTGTCGCCGTCTGGCGACCACGTCCGGCCCCCTGCGCGGCTCCTCGGAGCCGCGCGGTGCTCGGTGGGGCAGCGAGTTGCGTGATCGGCGCGCGGGGTCCGGAAACGACGACGCCCGCGGCGCCTTGCAGGCAACGCGGGCGACGTCTAGATAGAGGGCCAGGGGGAGCAGTCCGGGCGCCGTGCTGGAGCCGCCGCGACTCCAGTGACTTTCACGGCCGCGCGCGATGGTTTCCTGCCGGACTGCTCCTCCCGGTTTTCACCGAGCCTCGCTGGACCTCGCGGCCCCCTCGGCTCACGGGACGCAGTTTGGCCGGCCCAGGTCACGCGCCCGTCACGACCCCATGAAATCCCCGTCACTCGAAGATCGCGCTTAGCGCCTGCCGGATAGCGAGTTAGGCGCGCGCGAAGATCGGGCCGTGACACACGGGCCCTCACACGGCCCGGACGAGGACGTATCCCTTCTTCCCCTTGCGCACGACGAGCGTGCGGTCGTGCAGGAGGTCGGCGCCGGTCACGCGCCGCTCGGGGTCGACGACCTTCTCGCCGTTGAGCGCGATCGACTTGTCCTGCGCGATGTCGCGCTTCGCCTGCCCGCGCTTCTCGCCGCCGCCGTAGACCGCGTGCACGACGAGGTCGAGGAGCGAGAGCCCCTCGCCCGCGAGCCGCGCGCGCTCGAGCTCCACGACGGGCGCGCCGTCGAAGGCCTGCTCGAGGTACTCCGCCGGGACCTTCAGCAGGTCGTCGCGCGAGCCGTGCGAGAAGAGGACCTCGACCGCGCGCTCGACGCGCTCGGCCTCGTCGGCGCCGTGGACCATCTCCGTCATGTGACGGGCCAGCACGCGCTGCGCCTCGTTGGGCGCGCTCTTCTCCTGCACCTTGCGCTCGAGCGCGGCGATCTCGTCGACGGGCAGGAAGGAGAACAGGCGCAGGCGCGTGATCACGTCGGCGTCGGGCGTGTTGAACCAGAACTGCCGGAAGGCGAACGGGCTGGTCATCGCCGGGTCGAGGTAGACGGCGCCCCGGGCCGTCTTGCCGAACTTCGAGCCGTCCGAGTTCATGAGCAGCGGGAAGGTCAGGCCGTAGACGTGGCGCCCGAGCGCGCGCCGGCAGAGGTCGATCCCGGCCGTGATGTTCCCCCACTGGTCGCTGCCGCCGACCTGCACCGTGCAGCCGCGCTCGCGCGCGAGCACGAGGTAGTCGTTGGCCTGCAGCAGCGAGTAGCTGAACTCGGTGAAGCTGATCCCCTCGCCCTCGCGCTCGATCCGGTTCTTGACCGAGTCCTTCTTCACCATGACGTTCACGGCGAAGTGCTTGCCGACGTCGCGCAGGAAGTCGAGGAGGCGCAGCTCGCCCGTCCAGTCGAGGTTGTCGACCATGACCCCGCGCTGCCCATCGAGGACGAGGAAGCGCTCGAGCTGCCGCTTGATCGAGGCCAGGTTGTGGGCCAGGGCGTCGCGGCCGAGGAGGTTGCGCTCCTCGTTCTTGCCGCTCGGGTCGCCGATCAGCCCCGTCGCGCCGCCGGCGAGGGCGATCACGGTGTGGCCCGCCTGCTGGAAGCGCCGGAGCCCGAGCAGCGGGACGAGGTTGCCGACGTGGAGGCTCGGCGCCGACGGGTCGAACCCGGCGTAGACCACCTGCGGCCGCTCGAGGGCCTTGGCCAGCGGCTCCTCGTGCGCCGACACCTGGTGGATCAGCCCGCGGGCCTCGAGCTCCTGGAACAGGTTCACCGTCGTCGCCTCCTGCGGCAGGGATCCTACCGCCGGGACGCCAGGGCGGCGGCGGACCGTCGCGGGTAGCATCGCCGCCGAGTGATGCGCTCGCGAGGGGCGGGCGCTCGAGCACGAACCGGGCTGCGCGGGTCGCCCCGTGCCGCCCGTCCCCATCGCTCGCGCTGACGCGCTCGACGGCTCGACTCACCGGAGGTGGCATGAAGCAGGTGCTCGACGGCGTGTGGACCTGGTCGGTGTTCGACGAGGCGCGGCAGGTCGACTTCAACGGCTACTTCGTCGACACCGGCGCCGGGCGCCTCCTCGTCGACCCGGTGGCCTGGACGCCCGAGGTCGAGGCGGCGCTCGAGCGGCTGGGGCCGCCCACGGAGGTGGTCCTCACCAACAAGGACCACCGCCGCGCCGCCGCCCGCGCCCGCGAGCGCTTCGGCGCGGCCGTCCTCGTCCACGCGCTCGACCGGCCGCTCCTCGACCTCGCGGCCGACCGCGCCCTCGACGACGGCGACCTCGTGGCCGGCGCCCTCCGCGTCGTGCACCTGTCGGGTCAGAAGTCGCCGGGCGAGATGGCGCTGCACTGGCAGGCGCGGCGCCTGCTCGTCCTCGGCGACGCGCTGTGGGGCAAGCCGGCGGGGCGGCTCACCATGCTGCCCGACGCCAAGTACGCCGACCCGGCCGCCGCCCGCGCCGGGCTCCAGCGCCTCGGCGGCCTCGACGTCGACGCCGTGCTCGTCGGCGACGGCGCGCCGATCGTCAGCGGCGCCGGCGCGATCCTCCGCGAGACGCTGGCTGCGCTCGAGTAGACGGCTGGTTCCCCTCCCGCACGCCTGATCCCTGGTTTCAGGGTTTCCCCTACTAGGAATGTCGGGGCGGGTGCTGTAAGCCTTTGGGCTGAAGAGGGAGAGACCATGCCGACCGTGCGCGAGTTGCTGCAGGACGACCTGACAGAAGACCTGTTCCTGCGCCGACACGTGCACCCGGCCCTGGTCATCGACCCGCCTGGCCTGGCCGTGGAGGGCACGCGGATCGATACGCCGGACCAGCCCTTCTTCACGCGCGACGGGACCGCCACCCTCCTGCCGGACCTCGACGACGTCGGCTCCGCCACGGACGTCATGACGGCCGTCCACGTGGCGCAGGCGACGGGCCTGGCCGCCGAGGCCCTGCGCCCCGACACGCAGGTCGAGTGGCTGGTGAAGTCGCCGCGCAACCCGTTCGGCGCGCTGATCACCGTCGGCCGCACGCCCAACAACGACATCGTGCTCCCGCAGGCGACCGTCTCCAAGGTCCACGCGATCTTCAACCACGGCGCCGGCGGCTGGACGATCAGCGACTCGCGCTCGAGCAACGGCACGTTCCTCGACGGCCTGCGCCTGCCGCCCGGCGAGAAGCGCGCCATCGAGGACGGGGCGGAGCTGCGCTTCGGCCGCGACATCCGCGCGCGCTTCGTCGTGCCGCGGAGCCTGGTCCTCCTCCTGCAGGAGGCCCGGCGCCAGCGCCGCCGCGCCGGCTGGTGACCCGCCGCGGCCGTTGGCGCAAGCCAGGGCCGTGGGGTAGGTTCGGCTACGTGTCGCTCACCTTGCTCGTCGTCCTCACGGGCCTCCTCGTGCTCGCCGTGTCCGCGTGTGGGGCGCTCCTCTTCTTCGCCCGCGAGGACCAGCACCGCGAGGCGCTCGAGGAGTCGATCCAGACCGGCCTGAACCAGCCGGCGAGCCTGCACCCGGTCGTGAACCACGACGTGTGCATGAGCTCCGGCGCCTGCGTCGACGCCTGCCCGGAGCGCGTGCTCGGGATCATCGACGGCGTCACCCGCCTGGTGAAGGCCGGCGAGTGCATCGGCCACGGCCGCTGCCACGACGCCTGCCCGACGCGCGCGATCTCGCTCGTGTTCGGCACGGCCGAGCGCGGCGTCGACATCCCGCTCCTGCGCCCCGGCTACGAGACGAACGTCGACGGCATCTACATCATCGGCGAGCTGGGCGGCATGGGCCTGATCCGCAACGCCATGCGCCAGGGCATGCAGGTGGTCACCTCGATCCAGGCCCTCCTCGAGCGGCCCGACGTCGAGCACGACGACGAGGCGGTCGACGTGGTGATCGTCGGCGGCGGGCCGGCGGGGATCGCCTGCGCGGTCAAGTGCGTCGAGCTGGGGCTCTCGTTCGAGCTCCTCGAGCAGTACGCGCTGGGCGGCAGCGTCATGCACTACCCGCGGCGCAAGCTCGTCTTCACCGAGGTGATGAAGCTCCCGGTCGTGGGCCGCTTCGGCAAGACCGAGATGCTCAAGGAGGAGCTGGTCGCCGAGTTCGAGCGCGTCGTCCTGGCGGCGAAGATCGAGCTGCGCGAGGGGCACCGGGTGACCGCCGTGCGCGGGGCGGCCGGCCGCTTCACGGTCGAGGCCGACGTCGGCGGCGAGGCGAAGGTCTACCGCGCCCGCGCGGTCGTCCTGGCCGTCGGCCGGCGCGGCACGCCGCGCAAGCTCGAGTGCAAGGGCGAGGACCTGCCGCACGTCGTCTACCGCCTGCAGGACGCGGAGCAGTACCGCCGCCGCAAGGTCCTCGTCGTCGGCGGCGGCGACTCGGCCGTCGAGGCGGCCGTGTCGCTGGCGCAGGTCGCCGGGACCGAGGTGCACCTGTCCTACCGCGGCGACGCCTTCTACCGGGTCAAGAAGCGCAACCGCGCCGACCTCGACGAGGCGGTCGAGCGCGGGCGCGTGACCCTGCACCTCGAGACCTCGGTCACGGAGGTCGGGCGCGACTTCGTCGTCCTGCGCGGCAAGGGCGGCCGGCCCGAGCGGCTGGCGATCGACGACGTGATCGTGAACATCGGCGGCGTCCTGCCCACGGCGTTCCTCGAGGCCATGGGCGTGAAGGTCGAGACGAAGCGGGGCGAGAAGGTCGACCTGGGCGAGTCGAACGCCAAGCGGATCGCCGAGCGGATCACGGCGCGGCTCGCCAACGCCTCGACGCGCCTCTCCGGCGGCGCCGCGCAGCGGCCGACGGGCAAGGCGGGCAAGGCGTCGGGGCCGCGCCGCCGGCCGACGGGCAAGGCGCCGCGGCCCGACCCCCTGACGACGACGGAGGACCTGACGCCGTTCGAGGACTCGGACGACAAGGCGCTGCCGGCGGCCCGGCGCTCGGGGAAGCCCGCCGCCGAGACCACGAACGACGAGCTGCGGCCGCTGCTCGAGACGGACGACCGGTCGGAGACCGGCTCGTCGTCGGGCGGCTGAGGCGCCCGTGAGCCGGCGCGACCGCGACCCCGACGACGACCGGATCAAGTTCCCCTTCGGGCACTCGGTCGAGGGTCCGCTCGACGAGCTCCTCGACAGCGGCCCGCTCGACTCGGACGAGGGCCTGCTCGACTCGGACGTCGGCCCGCTCGACTCGGACGAGGGCCTGCTCGGCTCGGACTCGGACCTGGGACCGGTCCCCTTGCCCCCGGCCGCGTCCGACGCCGGGCCGGTCACCTCCGACGCCGGCCCGCTGCGGCCCTCGCGGCGCGTGGACGAGGTGATCTACGAGTCGGCCGAGGGCCCCGTCCCCTGGGCCCCCGACTTCCCCACCGTGATCGGTGACCCCGACGCCGACGACTCCGGCGACGACGCCGACGACGACGACCCCGAGGCGCTCTCGGCCAGCGAGGTCGGCCGCCTGATCGACCTCGAGGCCGACCGTCGGCCGTCGCGGCGCCTGTTCGACCCGATCGCCGCGCCGCCGGCGCGACCGTCGGCGCGCCCGTCGGCGGGCACGCCGGCGCAGCCCCCGGCCGCCGGCCGCCCCCGCCCTTCGCGCCGCCGCCGGGCGCGAGCCGTCGGCGCGCCCGTCGGCGGGCACGCCGGCGCAGCCCCCGGCCGCCGGGCCCGCCCCCGCCGTTCGCGCCGCCGCCGCCGACGCCGAGGTCGGTCGCTCGAGGGTCCCCACGCAGCGGATCCGACCCCGCGCAGGTCGACGCCGCCGCCGGCCCGCCGACGTTAACCAGGCGGCGGCCCCGGCCCGCGCGGGCCCGACGCCGTCCGGCCGTCACGTCACCGCTCGGGCCGCGCCCGCCGGCGACCCCTGACGGGCTGGCAGCCCCGGCCACCCCGCTGGCCCCCGGATGACCGGCACCCTCCTCACGTCCCGAGCGCCCAGGCGCCCCCGCCGCGCCCGGCCGCTCGGGCCCCGCCCGCCGGCGACCCCGACGGGCTGGCACCCCCCCGCCACCCCGCTGGCCCCCGACGATCCGGCCACCCTCCTCACCCACGTCCCGAGCGCCCAGGCGCCCCCGCCCGCCCGGCCGCTCGGGCCGCGCCCGCCGGCGACGCCGTCGGGCTGGCACCCTCCCGCCGCCCCGCTGGCCCCCGACGACCCGGCCACCCTCCGCACCCACGTCCCGGCTGGCCGCGCGCCGGCCCCGCCGCCGCGCGTCGACGCCCGCGGGGACGCCGAAGACGTCCCCACGCGGGCGCCGGCCTACGCGCAGCGCAGCCCGTTCGAGAGCGACGACGCGTCGCTCGAGCACGCCTCGCCGATCGTGATCCCCCTCTCCGCCTCGGACGAGGGCGGCCCGCGGCCCCCGGCCGGCCCGTCGGACCTCGAGCGCACGCACCCGCACAGCGAGCCCGACCTCCCCGGGTCGCTCGACACGACCGCCTCGACCGGCCTCACGGCCAGCGCCGACGAGTTCGGCTGGCCGTCGGGCTCCTCGCCCTCGCTCGAGGCGCTCGAGTCGGGCGCGGGCGAGGGCTCGTCGCTGGCGGGGGCGCCCCTCCTGCGCGGGGTCGTCTCCGACGAGGCGCCGCGTCTGGGCGACGACGCCTCGGGGTCGCAAGCGCGCGGCCTCCCGCGCGGGTCCGAGGCCGACGACGACTCGAGCATGGAGGTCTTCGGCCGCCGCACGGCGGAGCTGGACGCCTCCGACCTGGGCCTCCCGGCCGCGCCGAAGCGCCGGCTGTTCGAGGACAGCGACATCACGCCGATCCCCGACTTCGCCGACCTCGTCGGCTCGACCGAGGGCCCGGTCACCGGGCTCCTCGAGAGCCAGGAGGGCGCGCCGCTCGGCGCCGGCCCGGCGCCGCCCGACGGCGCGCCCAGCCCGTCGCTGCGCCTCGTGCAGGTCTCGGTGGAGAAGGCCGTCGGCCTGTGGGAGGGCGACGCCGCCTGGGTGCTCTTCAGCCTCGGCGGCGCGGTCCTCGGGCCGATCTTCCTCGCCTTCGGCTGGGAGTACTACGGGCTGCCGCTCGAGCTGCGCAAGGGCCACCCGCTCGACCACGTGCTGCGCCCCGGCGGCTCGGTCGGCCTCGTCTTCGGCCTCCTCGGGGCGGGGCTGTTCCTGCTCAACCTGACCTACGTCCTGCGCCGCCGCCTGGGCCTCCTCCGGCGCTGGATCAGCCTGCGCGTGTGGCTCAACGCCCACTTCATCTGCGGGCTCACCGGCGGCAGCTTCATCCTGGCGCACAGCGCGCTCCTGGCCAACAACGACGTGGCGCGCATCAGCTCGCTGGCGATCGCCGTGGCGATCGCATCGGGGATCTTCGGCCGCTACGTGCTCTCGCACCTGCCGCGGCGCAAGGACGGCGAGGGGCCCGAGCTGGCCGAGCGCGAGCACGTGGCCGCGCGCCTGGTCGAGCTGCGCCGCCAGCTCCGCACGCGGCTCTCGAACCAGCCGGCCCTGCGCGACGCGGCGCTGTCGGCGCTCGCGACCGACGCCGTGAGCCAGGTCAGCGGCGTGGGCGACGACGACGACGCCCCCGTCCGCGCCCGGCCGCGCGGGATCCTCTACATAGGCCCCCTGATCCTGGGCGACCTGGCCGCCGCCGCGCGCTGGGTGGCGCTGTCCATGAAGGTCCGGGGGCTCCTCAGGCGCAGCGACGACCCGCAGCTGCGCAAGGTCCTCAACGAGACGCTGGCCCTGGCCAAGGTGCAGCGGCTCGAGCAGCGCATGGCCCAGATCGAGGCCGTGCAGGACCTCATGGACACCTGGCGCGGGGTGCACTTCATCGTGGCGCTGATCGTGATCAGCACGATGGTGCTTCACGTGAAGATCGTCCTCACGTATGGTCGCCTCGCCTGGCTGGGACCATGAGCCTCAAGCGCCGCCGCCGCCTCGTCGTCTACACGGTGCTGGTCCTGCTCGCCTTCGGCGTGGCGGGGGCGGTCGTCCTGCGCCCGGGCGGGGGCTCGATCCTCTCGCCGGGCAAGCTGTCGAAGGCGCACGCCTCGCTCGAGGGCGAGGCGCACTGCGCCGACTGCCACGTCGCCAACGCCGGCCTCGACGACAAGCTGTGCCTGGCCTGCCACGAGACGCTCAAGAAGCGCATCGACCAGGGGACCGGCTTCCACGCCGGCGTGAAGACCGCCTGCGACACCTGCCACGCCGAGCACCTCGGCCTCGAGGCGCGCCTGGTGCGCTGGCCGGCGCCCGACGACCCCTACAGGCCGATCCAGCAGGGCAAGGCGCGCAAGGAGGACTTCCCTCACCAGGCGACGACCGGCTTCGCCCTCGAGGGCGCGCACGGCAAGCTCCAGTGCGACGGCTGCCACCGGCCGTCGCTGATCGCCGACGCCAAGGTGATCGAGTTCGTCAAGGGGCACGAGACGTTCCTCGGCGCGCCGACCGACTGCGCCGGCTGCCACGTCGACGCGCACACGCCCACGCTCGGGCCCGACTGCGCCTCCTGCCACGGCGTGACGGCCTGGAAGCCCGTCGAGCGCTTCGAGCACGAGAAGACCCGCTTCCCGCTCGTCGGCAAGCACGCGCAGGTCAAGTGCGACGACTGCCACGTGGGCGCGGTCCCCGGCGCGCCGCTCACACCGCCGCCGCCGCCCGTGCCGACGTTCCAGGCGCTCGTGCCGGCCTCGCGGCCGCCGCCGTTCCGCGGGGCGGGCTTCGGCAAGGTCGAGCCGTCGCGCGGCGACGCCCTGCCCTCGTGCCGCGCCTGCCACGACAACCCGCACCGGACCGGCGCCGGCGCCTTCGGCCGCTGCGAGGACTGCCACACGCCGCACGACTGGAAGAACTCGGGCGAGGTCGCGCGGGGCGCCGGCTTCGACCACGCGACGACCGGCTTCCCGCTCGCGGGCGCGCACGCGAAGGTCACGTGCGTGGCCTGCCACGGGCCGAAGCTCGACCTCGCGGCGCGCACGTCGTGCCAGGACTGCCACACGAAGGACGACCCGCACAAGGGCGCGTTCGACCGCGAGATGCTCGTCGCGCGCAAGACGTGCGACGCCTGCCACTCGGTCGACGCGTGGAAGCCATCGACCTACCAGGCGAGCAAGCACCCCTTGCCGCTGATCGAGGCGCACGCCGTCCGCTGCGAGGACTGCCACGGCACCGACAAGCACCGCTTCCCGCGCCTGCCGGCGCGCGCGCCGGCGTCGATCGGCCCGCTCGACCAGAGCTGCGTCGCCTGCCACACCGACGCGCACCAGGGCAAGCTCGGGCAGGACTGCGCCTCGTGCCACGGCTTCAAGTCGTTCCACCTGGCCGAGCTCTCGGTCGAGGGCCACGCGGAGCTGGGCTTCCCGATCCGCGACGCGCACCTCAAGGCCACCTGCGACGGCTGCCACGGCGCGCGCACGCCGTCGGGCGGCCTGCGGCAGCTCGCGCTGGCCGACGTGCGCACGCAGGGCTGCGTCGCCTGCCACACGGGCGACGACCCGCACCGCGGCCAGCTGTCGAAGGACTGCAAGAGCTGCCACACCGAGGTCAAGTTCGTCCCCTCGACCTACGACGAGGTGCGCCACCAGCGCGCGCGCCTGCCGCTGCAGGGAGCGCACCGCGCCGTGCCGTGCGAGGCCTGCCACGTGCGCGACGTGCAGCCGCCGCCGCTGCAGCAGCGCTTCCACTGGGAGGGGCGGGCCATGCGCTGCGACGCCTGCCACACGACCGACGACCCGCACCGCGGCCAGTTCCGCGGGCAGGACTGCGCGTCGTGCCACTCGCAGGACCGCTGGTCGCCCTCGACGTTCGGCAAGTCGGCGCACGCGCAGACGGGCTTCCCGCTCAACGCGACGCACGACCAGCCCTGCGCGGCCTGCCACGTCAAGGGCACGGACCCCGGCCTGCCGGCCGACGTCGTCACCTACAAGGGCACGCCGCGCGAGTGCGCCGCCTGCCACCTCGACCCGCACATGGGCCAGTTCGCCGGCCGCGGCGGCAAGGACGGCTGCTTCCGCTGCCACGGCCTCCTCGACTGGAAGCCGTCGCGGTTCGAGCACGACGAGGCGCCGACGCGCTTCCCGCTCACGGGCAAGCACCGCCAGGTCGAGTGCGCCGCCTGCCACGTCTCGGCGCAGCGGCAGGCGCCGGGCGGCGGGACGCAGAAGGTCACGCACTACTTCCCGATCGACAAGCGCGCCTGCGACGACTGCCACCAGAACCCGCACCGGCGGTGAACAGGCCCTCGCTGGCCCGCCCCGGCGCCCCCCGCTACCATGACCGCGCCGTGACAGCCAAAGGGCTTACTGCACGCTGATGCTCACGCGCCGCCTGCTCATCGGAGGGCTCGTCGTCGCCGCCTGCACGGCCGCGGGGCTCGGGCTCCGCGCGCAGGAGCGGGCGGGGCGGCCGGCCGGCGCCGGCGGCGGGCCGGCGCCCGGGGGCGACCTGTTCGCGCAGAAGGGCCGCTGCGAGGACTGCCACGTCGACGAGGGCTGGGAGCGGCTCCGGCCGCCGCCGCCCGACGCGTTCGACCACGGCACGACGGGCTTCCCCCTGCGCGGGGCGCACGGGACGGTCACGTGCGAGGGGTGCCACCGGCGCGGCCTCGACGGGCTGACGTCGAGCTGCAGCGCGTGCCACCACGACCCGCACGGCGGGCTCAACGGCATGTCGTGCGACCGCTGCCACGACGAGCGCAGCTGGGCGCTGGCGCGCAACCTCCAGGCGCACGAGGGCACGCGCTTCCCGCTGATCGGCGCGCACGCGGCGGTGCAGTGCGAGGCGTGCCACCGGCCGCGCCGCGCCGAGCCGCTCTCGGCGACGCCGACCGAGTGCCGGGTGTGCCACCTGCGCGACTTCCGCCGCGCGCGGCCCGACCACCAGGGGGCCGGGTTCGTGGCCTGCGGCCAGTGCCACACGCCCAACGGCTTCCGCGGCGCGAGCTACACGCACCGCGCCTACGTGCTCGACGGCCGCCACGCCTTCCAGCGCTGCACGGCGTGCCACACGGGCGCCGTGTTCGCCGGGCTGGCGCAGGGCGGCAACGACTGCTTCTCGTGCCACCAGGCCGACTACAACCGCACGGCGACGATCGGGGGCGCGGTGCCGAACCACCCGGCCAACAACTTCCCCACGACCTGCCTCGCCTGCCACGTGGACACGCGCGATCGATGGCGCACCAACTGACCACCGCTCGGACCCTGGCCCTGGCCCTGCTCGCCGCCACGCTGCTGGCG
The DNA here is from genome assembly GCA_019636275.1 of Planctomycetota bacterium. Taxonomy (GTDB): domain Bacteria; phylum Planctomycetota; class J058; order J058; family J058; genus JAMLIC01. Next base: position 15,521 of record JAHBXY010000027.1, read on the forward strand.
GCGCCCGCCGCCGCCGCCGAGGCGGAGGCGCGGGTCGCGTCGGTGCGGCCGGGGAAGGTCTACCTGGAGCTGCGCGAGCCGCTCGAGGTGCGCCTGGGCGCGCGCCTCGTCGTCCAGCCGCGCAGCGGCGAGGCCGAGGTGCGCTCGGCGGTCCTGGCCCTGTCGTCGCGGTTCCTCGTCCTCGAGGCGCCCGGGCTCGAGGGGCTGCAGGTGGGCGACGTCGTGCGGCTCGTGTTCGACGTCGCCTCGACCCAGCCGGGCGGCCGGGCGCCGGACCCGCCCGTCGACGCCGGCGCGCGGCCGGGCAAGCCCGTCCTCACGCAGGAGGACTACGCGCAGCGCCCGCCGCCGGCGATCGAGCCGGTGCCCTTCCGGCGCCGTCCGGGCGCCGCCGGCGCCGCGCCGCCGGCTCCCCGGCCCGGGCGGCCGGGGGCACGGACGGGGGCCACGCCGCGCCCGCCGGGCGACGACGGCGAGGGCGGCGACGACGGGGACCCGGACGGCCCGCCCCCGCCGTCAGCGGCGAACGTGGTCTCGGGCGAGGTCGAGGTGGGGGTCGACGCGGCGGTCGACAGCGCGGCGGACATCCGCCGCGTGACGCCGTTCGGCCGCCTGGCGCTCGAGGTCGACCGCCTGGGCGGCAGCGACCGCATGCGCCTGCGCTTCTACGGGTCGCTGCGCCAGCCGCTCAACGGCGAGCGCGACTGGACCGGGCGCGGCGAGGACCACCTGATCACCGAGCTGACCCTACTCGCGCTCGAGGTCGACGCCAAGCCCGAGGAGCAGGTGCACTCGTTCACCGACCGGATCGAGCTCCGCGTCGGCCGGGCCGCCGTCCCGTGGGTCGTCGAGGCCGGCGTGATCGACGGCGCGCAGATCGGCATCCGCTTCGGCGCGCTCACGCTCTTCGGCTACACCGGCGTCGGGGCGTCGCCGGACCCGCGGACGAGCGACTACGACACGTTCGTCTACGGCGGCGGCGCGCGCATCGCCAAGACCTTCGGCCACGACGGCGCCGTCCGCCTGAGCGTCGCCATGGGTCAGCAGCGCTTCCGCGGCGAGGGCGAGCGCGACTTCCTCGAGGCGCAGCTCGACGCGCGCTACGCCCGCTTCAGCCTGCGCGGCTCGCTCGTCGTCGACCTGTTCGACACGCTCGAGGACGACGAGCACGTGCGGCTGACGACGGGGATCCTGCGCCTCGGCTGGCAGGTGACCGGCGCCCTGCGCCTCGAGGCCGGCTACTCCGAGCGCCGCCCGCTCTACCAGACGCAGCTCCTGCGCGAGCTGGGGCCGTTCGCCGCGCTCCTCAACGACCGCGAGCGGCGCGCGATCGACGCCATGGCCCTCTACCGCCTGGGCCTGTTCGACATGATGCTCCGCGGCGTCATGTACCTCGGCGACGGCGCGCGCAACGCGACCGGCGGCACGATCTCGCTCGGCAAGAACGACACCTTCGGCCGCGACCGCATCGCCCTCGACCTCATGGTCCACCACCGCCTCAAGGGCTCGGGCGCGACGAAGCACAGCACCGACCCCTACCTGAACCTGTCCTACGCCTACTACGGCGAGCGCGTGATCTGGCAGCTCGCCGTCTTCTACCGGGCGACGATCCCCGTGGACGAGGGCGACCGCCGCTTCGGCGTGCGCGCGTCGGTCGACATCGAGCTCGGCCGCGGCTTCGGGCTGCGCAACTTCGCCGAGGTCGAGGTGCGGAGCGCCAAGGGCGAGCGGGGCGAGGCGTTCCTGCTCGGGTCGGCGCTGCGCTACCGGTTCTGAGCGGTGAGGCGCGTCAGCCGGACCCCCTGGACGGTCCTCCTCGTCGCGTCCATCGTCGTGACGGGCGTCGGCGTCCACGGGGTGCTGAACGGCCCGCGCTACCCCGCCTCCACCGTCGGCCTGCTCGACCCCGAGCGCACCGAGCGCCAGGTCCGGCGGCGGCGCACGCGCCACAAGGTCCAGTACTCCTTCAGCGTCGAGGGCCGGACCTACCGCGGGGCGGACACCGTCAGCAAGAAGCCCACCACCCGCCAGTGCACCGTGTTCTACGAGCCGACCGACCCGCGCGACAACGCGCTGAGCAGCATGAAGACGGAGGCGTGGGCGCTCGTGACCGTCGCGGTGGGCCTGCTCGGCGCGCTCGTGGCCATGCTCGGCGCCACCCGCCGACGGCCCGACGGCGCGAGGCACCTGGACCGCCCCGGGCGGCGCGCCGCAGGGGACGCGGCTGAGGGGGGGGGGCGTGGTGACGGAGGACGAGCTCGCGGAGACCGTCGCCGGGCACCTGCGCCGCGACTCGGCCCTCCGGGCCACCCTGATCGAGCGCGGCGTCGACCCGGGCGCCCCTCGTCCCGTCGATCTGCACTTCTGGGCGCGCGGCGAGGAGGAGGCCCGGCGCCTGGAGCGCGCCCCGGCCGACCGGGGCCTCGCCGCGCGCTCGAGCCCCCGAGGTGACGACCCGGAGTGGTCCGTCGAGGCGACGACCGTCCTCTCGCCCGACGCCGTCATGGACCCCGTCTTCGTCCGGGACCTGGCGACGCTCGCGGCGGCCCACGGCGGGACCTACGACGGCTGGGGAACCTCCGCCTGATCGGGGGGCGCTCGCTCCCCCATGTCCTTCCGATGCCTCCTGGCCGCCAAGGTGATACGATGCCGCAGGTTGACGCCATGAGCGCCGAAGCTGACGTCCTCGTCCTCGCGCCCGACCTCCCCAAGGTCGCCCTCATCGCAGAGGTGCGAACGCCCCCTGATGACCGCGGCGAACTGTCCGAGGAGCGGCAGGATCTCCGGGCCCGGATGCTCAGGAACAAGGCAGCGGTCGGGCTGATGGTCACCCCCGACAGGACGTGGGTCTATCACGACACCTACGCCGACTCGGACGAGCCCATCGAGCTCGTCGACGAGTTCCCCACGGCCCTGCTGCTCGGCCTCACCGAGCCCCCAGCATCCGAGCGGGAGCTCGTCAGGAGCCTGGTCCACTGGCTACGGCGCCTGACCACGGGCTCGCCCGCCGCACTTCCGTCCGCCGCGTCCGTTCGAAACCGGCTCGCTCGTCATCTGCTCCCCGCGATGGCGGAGGGGCGAGTCCAGACCACGGGCCCCGTCTAGGCCCCTCCCGGTGCCCTCGCACGTCTTCGTCGAGACGAACTGGGTCGTCGAGTTCGCCGCACCAGCTCACCTGCGCTCCGCGATCGCGGAGGCGTTGCTGATCCGGGCGGGGGCGGGGGAGTTCCGGCTGCAGATCCCTGCGATCTGCCTGCGCGAGGGCGAGAACACGATCTACCGGAAGTTCCAGCCGAAGGCCGCGGACCACCTGCGTGAGTTCAGGCGATGGGCGCGCAAGCTCGGCCTGGTCCCGACGGAAGAGAACGAGCATGCGATCAAGTTCCTCGATCGTTACGAGGAGACCGTCCGAGCAGGCCTCTCCGGAGTTCGAGCCCGACTGAACGGGCTCGAAGCCTCTCCCGGCGTGGACGTCTACCCGCTCACGCAAGCCATGCTGGAGCGGGCCCTGTCCTTGCGGACCGAGGTCTCGTCGGACTTGCAGCCCTTCGACGAAGCGATCCTCGCGGCCGTCCTCGAACGCGCGAGAGAGCTCCAGGAGGTTGGTGCCGTCGAGCTGGTCTTCTGCGAGCTCGACTCTGACCTTCAACCCTGGACCAAGGGAGGGACGCGGAGGGAGGAGGTCGCGCGGCTCTACGACGCGGTGGGGGTCTGGGTCTACGGCGACTTCGAGATGCGCGGTCCTTCCAGGCCCCCTGGCTGGCCCGCTGGAGCCGCCGGACACGACCCAAGCGCACCTTCTACGACCGAGTAGAGGAGCCCGCTCATGGGAGAGCACGAACGGCCGGTCTCCGCCCTCATCGCGACGCGCCGCACGCCGGCCGGGGTCGAGGTGGCGCTCGTCCACCACCCGGCCGGGCAGCGGGTCGACGGCGACGTGTGGGCCTTCCCGCCCGGCGAGGGCGAGGCGACGGGCGCCGGCTGGCGCGCGCCGCCGTTCTCGCCCGTGCGCGACGACGGCCGCTTCGTCCTCGGCGGCGAAGCGCCAGGCGCCGAGTGGGTCCTCGCCCGTGACCTGCTCGACCGCTGGGCGAACGACGAGGCGCTCGTCGCCCCCTGGACGCGCGCGGCGCTGGCGGCCCTCGTCGACGGCCGGCCCCTCGAAGACGCCTGCCCGGCGGGGCGCGGGGTGGAGGTCGTGGACCTCGTCCCCGGCCTGCGCGTCGTCCCCGTGCGCACGCCGACCCTGCCGCCGGCGACGCACACGAACTGCTTCGTCGTGGGCGACGGGCCGGAGGTCGTCGTGATCGACCCCGCCTCTCCGTTCGAGGACGAGCAGGCCCGCCTCGACCGCCTGGTCGACGGCCTCGGGCGCCGCGTGCGGGAGGTGCTCCTCACCCACCACCACCCCGACCACGTGGGCGGCGCCGAGCGCCTGGCGCGGCGCCTGGGCGCGCCGATCGCCGCGCACGCGCGGACGGCCGAGCTCCTGCTCGGCCGCGGGACCAGCGTCGACCGCCTCGTCGAGGACGGCGAGGCGATCGACCTGCCGGGCCCGCGCCCGCGCCGCCTGCGCGCGCACCTGCTCGAGGGCCACGCCGACGGGCACCTCGTGTTCCACGAGGAGGTCACGGGGCACGTGATCGCGGGCGACATGGTCGCGGGCACCGGGACGATCATCGTCGACCCGCCCGAGGGCAAGATGGCCCTGTACCTGGAGAGCCTCGCCCGCCTGAAGGGCCTCGGCGCGCCGGTGCTCTACCCGGCGCACGGCCCGCCGATCGGCGACCCCGGGGGCCTCGTCGACGAGTACGTGGCCCACCGCCTCGCGCGCGAGCGCAAGGTCCTGGCCGCCGTCGAGGCGGGGGCCGCTCCCGTCGAGGTCCTCGTGCCGCGCGCCTACCCCGAGGTCGCGCCGGCGCTCTACCCGTTCGCCGCGCGCTCGCTCCTGGCGCACCTGCTGAAGCTCGAGGCCGAGGGGCGCGTGGCGCGCGCCGGCGACGGGTGGTGCGCTCGCACCACGTCCTGAGGCCGCCGGCCCCGCCGGACCGGCGAGTTCGTTTACAGTTTCGCCGACATGCGCCGCCTCGTCGTCGTCCTGGCCGCCTCGGTCGCGCTCGCCGCGTGCGCGCCGACGGTGCGCCTCGACGAGGTCGCCCTCCAGCGCGCCGGCCCGCGCACGCTCGCCGTCCTGCCCTTCGAGGTCGTCCTCGCGCCGGGCGACCGCGACGCCGACGGCCAGCTCGCCCGGCGCGCCGACGCCGTGCGCGCCGCCGTCACCCGCCGCCTCCAGCTCCTGAGCTACCGCACGCTCGACCCCGACGTCGTCGACGAGGCGCTGGCGCGCGCCGGGCTGACCCCTCACGCGCACCGCGCCTCCTACCAGGCCCTCGCCGCGGCCCTGGGCGTCGACGCCGTCGTGCGCGGGCGCGTGACGTCGCTGCAGAACATCGAGGGCGCGGTGCTCTTCGTGCACACGATCGCCGGCGACGTGCGCCTCGTCGACCTCGCGCGCGGCGAGGTGCTGTGCGAGGTCGAGCACACCGAGCGGGCGATCGGCGGCTTCCTGCCCGAGTCGACGCAGGCCGTGCGGGCGATCGTCACCACGGTCGAGAACTCCACGGTCCCGGGCTTCCTGCGCCTCGCCGAGCGCTTCGCCGAGGGCGTCGTCCGCGCCCTCCCGCCGCCGCCCACGCCGCCGCGCCGCGGCGCCGGCGGGCTCGACGCGGTCGTCGTCGAGGCGCCCGCGGGGTCGCTCGCGCCCGGCGACCTGGTCACGGTCGAGGTCCGCGGCGCGCCCGGGCTCGACGCCGCGGTCGACCTGGGCCCGGACCTGCGCGGCGTCCCCTTGCCCGAGGTGGCGCCCGGCGTCTACCGCGGGACCCACCGGGTGGGGGTGGGCGAGGTCGGGACGGGCCGTCCGGCCGCGCGCCTGCGCGACCGCTTCGGCGAGGGGGCCTGGGCCCTGGCCGACGAGCCGCTCGTCCTCGCCGGCCGGGGGCCCCTCGCGCCGCGCGCCGGCGCGCGCCGCGGACGCAGCATGGCCTGGCGCGCGGCCCAGGGCGCCGTCGGCTACCGCGTCTACGCGCTCGACGCGCGCGGCCGGCCGACGCTCGTCGCCGAGACGACGGACCTCTTCGCCGCCGTGCCCGCCGACGCGCCGCGGGTGGCCGTCGCCGCGGTCGACGCCCGCGGGCAGGTCGGGCCGCTCGTGGAGGCCGGCCCGTGAGGCGCTGGCTGGCGCTCGTCGTCGCCCTCGCGGGCTGCGCCTCGTCCCACGGCGAGCGCGCCCCCGCGCTCGACCCGCGCGCCGACCGGCGCGTGGCCCTGCTCCCGTTCGCCGACCGCCACACGGGCGACCACCCCACGGCCTACGCGCTGGCCTGGGTCGCCGACGGCCTGCCCTTCCTCGCCGACGAGGCCCTGGCCGCCTCGCGCGCCGCGGCGGTCATGCGCGAGAAGGTGCAGGGGGAGCTGCGCCGCCGCACCCGCTTCGACCTCCTCCCCCTGCCGGCGGTCGACGCCGCCCTCGACGGGGCGGGGTTCGATCCGGTCGCGCTGGCCCCCGGCGACCGCGCGGCCGCCGCGCGCGCGCTCGGGCGGCGCGTCGGCGCCGACCTGGTCGTGTTCGGCGACGTGACCGAGTGGAGCCGCGAGTTCTGGCTGGTGCAGTCGCACGCGACCGTGGCCTTCTCGCTCGAGGTGCGCGACGCGGCCACGGGCGAGGTCGTCTACACGGGCGGCGCCGAGGACACGGCGCACTCGGGCCTGTCGCAGGTGCCGCTGCCGCTGGCGACGGAGTTCCTCGAGGTCCCGGTGTGGATCCTGATCGAGCTCGTGCGCGGCCTCTCGGCGGCGAACTTCAACCGCCTCTCGGACGACGTCGCCGCGGCGGCGCTCGACGCGCTGGCCCCGACGATCGACCAGCTCACCGAGGCGGCGCCGCCGCGCCTCGACCTCGTGGCCCACTCCGCGGCCGGCCCCCTGCGGGCGGGCGACGACCTGGTCGTCGTGGCCCGGGGCGAGCCGGGGGCGCGGGCGAGCTTCCGCGTGGGCCGCGGCCGCTGGTCGCCCATGACCGAGACCGCGCCGGGCAGCTACCGCGGCGCCCTGGTCGTCTCGCCCGGGCACCGCTGGCTGGGCGAGCCCGTCGAGGTGCGCCTCGTCGGCCCGGCGGGGCGCGGCGCGACGCGGGCCCTCGCCCGGCCGACCGTCACGAGCGCCCAGGAGGTCGAGTGACCGCCGTCACCGGCTGCTCCGACGAGGCCGCGCTGGACCCCGGCGCGCGAGCGCCGCGGGGGGGCGCGGGGGCGCGAGCCCCCGCCGGTCGTCGCTCGCAGGGGCGCTCGCCCGCGCGCGCGCTCCTGCTCGTCCTCGCCCTGGCGCTCGGCTGCGACTCGCCGCAGCTCGTGGCCCGCGACGTGGCCCTGCCGCCGCTCGAGGCCGGCGCCCGGCTGGTGCGCCTCACGCCGGCCGGGCCCGTACCGGCCGAGGTGACGCTCGCGCCCGGCGACTGGCTCGTGTTCGTCGCCGAGCGCCCCGACGCGCCGCTGGCAGTCGTCTTCGACGGCCGCCCGGCGCGCGACCCGGACGACCTCGCCGGCTTCGCCGCCGACGACGACGCGGTGTTCACCCCGACGCCGCTGGCCCCGGGCGCGACCGCGGCCCTCCGCTGCCGCGCCCCGGGCGAGTTCACGGCGCAGGTCCACGCGCCCGACGGCGCCGCGACGCCGCTGCGGCTCGTGGTCGCGCCTCCCTGAGCAAGGAGGCGCAGCTCAGGACGGGCGTCACGGTGCCGTAGCCCTCGGGGATCGGTCGGGTCACGTCTGCTCCTCCAGGTGGGCGGGGGGAGATGCCAGCACGGCGCGCCCGTGACCGCCACCCGGCTCCGCGGGCGGGTCACCGGCGAGTATCCTCGCCGCCCCGGAGGGCCCCCATGACGACCGCCGACCTGGCCACGCTGACCTGCGCCGACGGGATCGCCACGATCACGCTCAGCAACCCGCCCGCCAACGGCTACAGCTACGACATGATGCGCCAGCTCGACGCCTGCGTGCTCGAGGCGCGCATGCGCGAGGACGTGCACGTGCTCGTGCTCACGGGCGCGGGCGAGAAGTTCTTCTGCGCCGGCGCCGACATCGGCGCCTTGCGCGAGATGACGCCGACGTTCAAGTACGCCTTCTGCCTGCACGCCAACGAGACGCTGCAGCGCCTCGAGCAGACGCCCAAGCTGGTGATCGCCGCGCTCAACGGCCACACCGTCGGCGGCGGCCTCGAGGTGGCGCTGGCCTGCGACCTGCGCTGGGGCCGCCGCGGCCCGGCGAAGGTCGGCCTGCCCGAGGTCAAGCTGGGCGTGCTCCCGGGCACCGGCGGCACGCAGCGCCTCGTGCGCCTCGTCGGGCGGGCGAGGGCCATGGAGCTCATGGTCACGGGCCGCGTCCTCGACATGGACGAGGCCGCCGCGGCGGGGCTCGTGCACGAGGTCCTCGAGGGCGACACGACGGCCGCGTTCCTGGCGCAGGTCCACGCGCGCGCCCGGCAGTTCTGCCCGCCGCACGCCGCCTCGCGCGCCGTCGGCCTGATCAAGCGCGCCGTGCAGACCGGCCCCGAGGTGGGCCTGGCCGAGGGGCTCGCGCTCGAGCGCGAGCTGCAGCAGCAGCTCTTCTTGTCGCACGACGCGCAGGAGGGGATGGCCGCCAACCGCGAGCGCCGCGAGCCGCGCTTCGAGGGCCGATGACCCCCGAGCATCAGGAGCAGCTCGAGCGGCTCCGGAGCCTGCTCGCGTCCCCCGCCGTGCGGCGGCTCGAGCAGGGGCTCGTGGCCGCGTTCGTCCTGCTCGTCGTCCTCGGCCTGATCGGGGTGCTGGCCTCCGTGCCCTACGGGCAACAGGTCGCGGGGCTGTGGCTGATGCTGGGATGCGTCCTGCCGGTGGCCGGCGTGCTCCTGCTCCTCGCCCTCCCGCTCGGCCACATGCGCCGGCTGCGCGCCGTCGCCGCGCGCTGGGACGAGGTCGCCCGGGCGCGCGGCCTCGAGGCGACCACGGTCCCGTTCACGAGCAGCGACTGGCGGCTCTCGGGCGACATGCACGGCGTCCCCGTCGCCGTGCGGACCGTCCGGCGCGGCCAGGGCGACTCGAGTCGCACGGCCACGATCGTGCAGGTCACGCTCCCCGAGCGCACCCCCGCCGACCTGCGCCTCTCGGTCGAGGGGTTCGGCGACCGGCTCATGAAGGCGCTCGGCGGCCAGGACGTGCAGGTCGGCGACCGCGAGGTCGACGCCCTCCTGCGCGTGCGCGGCGACGACCCCGAGGCGATCCAGACCTTCCTGCACCGGCCGGCCGTCCTCGACGCCCTGCGCGCGCTCGGGACGCACCACCGGAGCTTCACGGTCGAGCGCGCCCTGGCCCGGATCGAGGAGCCGCGCTTCGTGAAGGACCCGGAGGAGGTCATGCCGACGCTCGACCGCCTGGTCGCCCTCGCCCGCGCCCTGGGGGCCTGAGCGGGCGAGAGGCCCGGCCCGGCCCGGCCGAGGCAGCCTGCCAGGCGTATCTCCGACCGGGCCTCTCAATGCCAAATGGTCAGCGCGTCAACTGCTGCGTCGACCCGTTCCCGTTCCCGTTCCCGTTCCCGGTTGTTGGGGCCACATGAACTTCGACCACGAGCGCTGGTCGAAACCTCCTCCTCGCGTGGTCTCCATGCTCACTCGCATGATCAACTACCTCGGAGGTGCGGGAACGGGAACGGGAACGGGAACGGGAACGGAGACTCGACCGAGAGTTGGCCGCTAACCATTCGGCATTGCCTCTAGCCGGGCGCGGCCCCCTGCCCGGCGAGGCGCTTCTTCATCGCGTCGCCCGCCATGCGCGCGACCGTGCGCCGCGGCAGGAAGCGCTGGAACCACCACATGATCGTGTGGAAGGGCGCCGGGATCGCCACCGGCCGCGGGCGGCGGATCGCCTTCAGGCACACCTCGGCCACCTCCTCGGGCGTCCGGCGCGCCAGGCGCGGCGTGTGGTGGGCGTCGGGCGAGCCGGCGATCGACTGGAACTCGGTCGGCACCGGCCCCGGGCACACGGCCACGACGCGCACGCCCTGGCCGCGGACCTCGACGTCGAGCGCCTCGGAGAGCGAGAGCACGTAGGCCTTCGTCGCCGCGTAGACGGCGAAGTAGGGCACGGGCTGGAAGGCGGCGATCGACGCCAGGTTGAGGACCACGCCCCGGCGGCGCGCGACGAAGCCCGGCAGGAACGCCAGCGTCAACCGCGTCAGCGACTCGCAGTTGAGGCGCACCTCCTGCGCCTGCTCCTCGGCCGGGATCGACAGCGCCGGCCCGAACCGCCCCACGCCCGCGTTGTTGACGAGCACGGTCGCGTCAGGCGCCGCGGCGAGCATCTCCTGGGCGGCGTCCTCGCGGGCCACGTCCAGGCCCAGGACCTTCACGTCGCGCCCGTGCTTCGTCCGCAGGTCGGCCGCCAGCGCCTCCAGGCGCTCGGCGCGCCGCGCGACGAGCAGCAGGTCGAACCCGGCCGCCGCCAGCCGCCGCGCGACCGCCTCGCCGATCCCGGCCGACGCCCCCGTGATCACCGCCCGCCCCGAGACGTCCATCCCGCCCTCCGCCCGCCGCCCGCCGGCTCCGCGCCGGCGCGGCGGCGCGCCATCGGACCCCGCCGCGGTCCGCCCGGCAAGCCGCCCGTACGCACCGCGACCCGGAGAGCCTCATGGCTCCCCGGGCCGGGTGACACCCACTCACTCGCGGCCTCGCCCGCCCACGCGCCGCCGGAGCGCGGAGGCGCGCACGAGGCCTTGCTCCCTACGCGGGCTGCAGCGCCGACTCGACGACCACCTTGGCCTCGGCCGCGCCCTGCTTCGTCAGGCGCCAGCCCAGGCGGTCGCCGTCGTCGCCCTTGACCTCCTCGAACAGCGCCCCGTCCTTCTTCATGTTCTGGGCGAAGTTCGCCACGTTGTAGGCGTCGTGCGCCACGCACAGCTCGCGCAGCGCCTCGAGCGCGACGCGCTTCTTGCGCAGGCCCAGCCACAGGCCGAGCGTCCGCTGCCGGCCGCGCGCCGAGGCGACCCCGCCGACCAGCGCCTGGATCTCGGCCAGCTCGTCCGCCGTGAGGTCGAGGCCGAGCGGCCGCTTGACCCCGCGCGAGACCGCCTGCGAGCGCGAGACCGCCTGCGAGCGCGACGCCGCCTGCGACCGCGACGCCGCCTGCGACCGCGACGCCGCCTGCGACCGCGACGCCGCCTGCGAGGTCGCCTTGGCGCGGGAGGCCGCCTGCGAGGCCGTCTTGGCCGCCTGCGCCGGCGTGGCCGGGCGGGCGTGCTTGCCCGAGCTCTTGCGCACCTCGGCCAGACCGGCCTCGAGCGCGATCAGCGCGACGTCGGTCGGCGTGACCTCGAGCTCGCGCGTCTCCTGCAGGGCCTCGGCGAGGTGGACGAGCTGGTCCCACACCTCGCGGCGCATCACGATGCGCCGGGCCACCATGTCGTCCGCGTCCTCGATCACGTTGAACTTGGGGGGAAGGGTCACTCTCGCCTCCGCTCGGGTCTCGGTGCTCGCGCCCCGCCGTGGGGCCAGCCACATCGCGGAGTCTAGCCAGGGGGTCCGACGTCTCCGGCGCGCCCGACCACGCCCAGGACGGCCTCGCGCGCGGCTTCGACGCCTACCCACAAGCTGTCGTGTGCCCGGCGGCGCGGCGCACCAGGGCTCGATGCATCGCCGCGGAACCGGAACCCGCCACCCGTCGTGGCAGGGGCATGAGCGCAGGCAAGAAGACGATCACCCCGGCCCGGCTCGCCGCCCGCCGCGAGGACGTGCGCCTCGCGGCGGCGCGCTGCCCGTTCTGCCACGACGACGTGCATCCCGACGCCGGCGACGTCGCCTGCGTGGCCTGCGAGCGCTGCCTCGCCCGGCACCACGAGGCGTGCTGGGACGAGGCGCGGCGCTGCGGCGCCTGCGGCGTCGGTTCGCGCCGCGCCCGCCGCCACGCCGCCGCGGCCGGCCCGGGCGCGGCGCCGCGTGCTCGCGGCGGGCGTCGGGCTGATGGCGCCTGGTCCCCGCCGCCGGCCTGGGCGTGAACCACCAGACCTCGGCCCGGGCCCGGGCCGCCGCCGCAGGCCGCCGCCGAGCATTCCCGCGCCGCCGACGCCGCCGCCGAGGCCGTGCGCGACGTCGCGCGCCCGCGCCGAGCGCCTCGCCGCCCGCGAGTGCCTGGCGCAGGAGGCGGCCGAGGACCGCTCCTGGGAGGAGCGCGACCGCGCCCGGCGCGCCGCCGAGGCCGAGGAGCGGGCCCGCGAGGAGACCCGCCGCGGCGTGCGCGCGCGCGTCGACCGGCTGACCCGGGACGCCGAGCGCCACCTCGAGCAGGGCGGCGCCGACGACGCGGTCCGCACGCTCCGCGCGGCCCTGGCCCTCGACCCCGCGGCCGCCGGGACCCTGGCCAACCTGGCGCTGGCCCTCACCCGCGCCGGCGACCTCGACGAGGCCGTCCGCACCTGCGACCAGGCCCTGACCCTCGACCCGAAGCACGTCGAGGCCCGCGTCACGCGCGCCAACGCCCTGGCCCTCGAGGGGCGGCTGGCCGACGCCCGCGCCGACCTGGACCTCGCGCTCGCGGTGCACCCCACGCACCTGACGGCGCTGAACAACCGGGCCCTCCTGCGCCTGCGCCTCGACGACCCCGCCGGCGCCGCGGCGGACGCGTCCGTGGCCCTGCGGGTCGCGCCCGACGACGTCCAGCCGCGCCTCACCCGCGCCCGCGCCCGCGCCGCCCTCGGCGACGCGGCGGGCGCCCGCGCCGACGGCGAGGCGCTCCTCGCCGGCTCGCGGGCGACCGACGAGCAGCGCGCCGCCGCCCGGAGCGTCCTCGCCGGGCTGCCCTGAGCGCGCGCTACCGCGCCTCGGCGCAGGTGAAGGCCTCGCCGTCCGGGGTGGCCCCGACCGCCCGCCAGACGGCGGGGAACTCGGCGGCGGGCGCCTCGTCGAGCCGCGCGGCGAGCGCCGGCGCGACGCGGTAGGTGAGCGCGCGGCCGCTCGGGCGGTGCACGACGACGACCTCGACGGCGGCCCCGTCGGGCGCCCCCTCCAGGCGCAGGTTCCCCTTGCCGGGCGAGGCGCCGGTGGCGACGAGCAGCCCGTCGAGCGCCGCGACCGCCGGGGCGCTCGCGGGCGCGCGCAGCGTCACGACGAGCTGCCACCCGTCCGCGCGGTCCGCCCCCAGGCGCGCCAGCGCGTGCGCGCCGAGCCGGTGACCGAGGAGCGCCCAGGGCCGCGGCGTCCCGTGCGGCGGCGCGCCGTGGACCTCGCGCACGGCGCGCACGACCTCGTCGTCGGCGGGCGCCCCGCCGGGCGGGCAGGCGGGCGAGCACGCCGGGCCGTGGACCTCGGCGTGCGCCGCCGCCAGCCGCGCCGTGGCGAGCCAGCCGAGGTACGCCGCACGGTGCGCCCGCACCGCGGCGTCCGGCCCGGCCAGCCAGACCGACCACTTCCCGTCCGGAGCGCGCACGTGCGCCGCGACCAGGCGCCACCCGGGACGCGGCGGCCCCTCGCGCGGCTCGTAGGTGCCGGCCTGCTCCACGACCCGCACCCGCAGGTCCCCCCGGTCGAGCGCCTCGACGACCACCTGGTCGGACGCCGACAGCGGCGCGCCGTCCGCGCGCCGCCAGCGGCCCAGGAGGCGCGCGCGGTAGTCGTCGAAGCCCATGGGGTAGAGGAGGACGTTGACCCGCGCCGCCTCCGCGGCGCCCTCGACCGCGGGCAGGTCGAAGTCGAGGACGAACGGCTTCTCCTCGGCGGGCCGCGCCCGCCAGCCGGCCGGCGGCGCGTCGAACGCCAGCGGGCGCGGCGGGCCGGCCGGCGGCGCGGCGTGCTCCTGGGCCGCGGCCGTCGCGGTCAGGACGACGGCCAGCAGGGCGAGCAGTCTCACGGGGGTCCTCCGTCGTTCATGGGCACCGCGCGCGCGGCGGCCGGGTCGATCGAGGCGCCGACCACGGCGCCGGGCTCGAGCGCCTGCGCCGCGCGGCGCGCCACGACGGCCACCAGCGCCAGGCCGTCGCAATCGAGCGTCACGCGCGCCAGCGGCCCCTCGCGCGCGACGCCCGCGACGCGCCCGGCGAGGGCGTTCGCCCCGTCGCCCGCCGGCCCGAGCACGACGTCCTCGGCGCGGACGGCCAGCGCCGCCGGTCCGCCGACGTCCGGCGTCCCGGCGGCCACCAGGCGCAGGGCGCCCACCTCGAGCGTCGCGCGCCCCGCCTCGACGCCCAGGACGCTCGCGGGCAGGACGTTGTCGACGCCGACGGCGCGCGCGACGGCCGCGTCGGCGGGCCGGTCGAAGACGTCGTCGGGCGCGCCCACCTGGCGCACGCGGCCGTCGATCATGACGACCACGTGATCGGCCAGCGCCTGCGCCTCGGCGAGGTCGTGCGTGACGACGAGCGCGGGCACCGCCGCCTGCGCCAGCAGGGCCTTCAACTCGCCGCGCAGCCGCGCCCGCGTCGGCAGGTCCAGCGCCGAGAGCGGCTCGTCGAGGAGCAGGAGCCGCGGCCCGGGGGCCAGCGCCCGCGCCAGCGCCACGCGCTGCTGCTCGCCGCCGGAGAGCGCCGCCGGCCGCCGCCCCGCCAGCGCCTCGACCCCGAAGCGCCGCAGGAGCGCGTCGACGCGGGCCGCGCGGCCGGCCCGCGGCGCGCCGTAGCCCACGTTGTCGGCCACGCTCAGGTGCGGGAACAGGGCGAAGTCCTGGAACAGGAGCCCGACGCCGCGCGCCTGGATCGGCACCCAGCGGCCGTCGCCGGACCAGGTCTCGCCGCCGAAGCGGACCTCGCCCCGGTCGGGCCGCTCCAGGCCGGCGACGCAGCGCAGGAGCGTCGACTTGCCCGCGCCGCTCGGGCCGAAGACCACGACCACCTGCGGCCCCGCCAGGGCGAGGTCGAGCCGCGCGGCGATCGTCGGCCCACCGGGGAAGCGCCGCTCGACGTCGACGAACAGGCTCACGCCCGCGCCGCCCGCGCGCGCGGCTGCAGCGCGTAGGTGACGACGAGGACGGCGAAGGAGAAGGAGAGCAACAGCGCCGACGTGCGCGCGGCGGCCTCGTAGTCGAGCGCCTGGACGTGGTCGTAGATCGCGATCGAGACGGTGCGCGTGCGGCCCGGGACGTTGCCGCCGACCATGAGGATCACGCCGAACTCGCCGACGGTGTGCGCGAAGGTCAGCACCATGCCGCTCACGACCCCGGCGCGCGACAGCGGCAGGACGACGCGGAAGAAGGTCGCCACGCGCGAGGCGCCGAGCGACCACGAGGCCTCGACCAGCCGCCGGTCGACCCTCGCGAAGGCCGCGGCGAACGGCTGCACGGCGAAGGGCAGGCTGGAGAGCACCGACGCCAGGAGGATCCCCTCGAAGGAGAAGGCCAGCGGCGCGCCGGTCACGGCCTCCCACGCGCGGCCGAGCGGGCTGCGCGGGCCGAGGGCGAAGAGGACGTAGAAGCCGAGGACCGTGGGCGGGAGCACCAGCGGCAGCGCGGTGAGCGCCTCGACCGCCACGCGCCCGCGCCAGGTCGTCGTCGCCAGCCAGTAGGCCAGCGGCAGGCCCAGCGCGGTGAGGATCGCCGTCGTCGCCGCGGCCAGCTCGAGGCTCAGGCGGAGCGCCTGCCAGTCGAGGCTCATGGCGGCGGGAGCCCGAAGCCGTAGCGGGCGAGCAGGTCGCGGCCCGCCGCGCCGGTGAGGAAGGCCACGAGGTCGCGCGCCGCGGCCGGGTCCTGCGCCCAGCGGAGCACGACGCCCCCCTGCGCCAGCGGGGCGTGCGCGTCCTCGGGGACGACGGCGTGCTTGCCGCGCTCGCGCAGGCCCGGGGCGAGGGCCAGCGAGAGGGCGATGATGCCCACGTCGGCGCTGCCGGAGTCGACGAACTGGGCGGTCTGGGCGACGTTGTCGCCGAGGACCAGCCGCGGCGCGACCGCCTCGAGCAGCCCGGCCGCGCGCAGGGCCTCCTCGGCCGCCCGCCCGTAGGGGGCGTGCTGCGGGTTGGCGATCGCCACCGCCCGCACGCCCGGCGCGGCCGCGGCGCGCAGCCCCAGCGCCTCGACGTCGAGCGGCGACGCGCGCGGCGCCCACACCGCGAGCCGGCCGTAGGCGTAGGGGAACGGCGGCCCGTCGCTCAGGCCCGCGTCGGCGAGGCGCCGCGCGAGGTCGACGTCGGCCGACAGGAACAGGTCGAACGGCGCCCGCTGCGAGAGCTGGGCGTAGAAGTTGCCCGACGAGCCGTAGACCGCCTCGACCTCGACGCCCGGGCGCGCGGCGCGGAAGGCCACGAGCAGGTCGTCGAGGGCGAACTTCAGGTCCGAGGCCGCGGCGACCCGCACGCGCGCCGGCGCGGCGGCCGGCGGGCGCTCGCAGCCGGCGAGCAGCACGAGCGTCAGCGCGACGACAGGGGCCAGGCCGACGACGACCGCCCTCACGCGACCTCCTCGACGCGCCCGGCGTCGGCCGCGTCGTAGCCAGGCAGCTCGCCCAGGAGCCGGCGCAGCGGCGCGGCGGCCAGCGCCTCGAGCACGGCGGCCACGGCCGGGTCGTCGCGCAGCGCCGCGGTCGTGCACAGGTCGTAGGCCTGCCGCTCGACGGGCAGGAAGTCGAGACCCGCCTGCTCGGCGGCCAGGCGCACGCACGGGCCGAGCTGCGCCCAGCCGCAGCGGATCGCCTCGGCCACGCCCGCGTGGTCGCGCGCGGCGCGCCCCAGGCCGCCGGTCAGCGCACGCGCCCTCGGCCGCGACAGGCGCTCGACCAGGCGGCGCGCGCCCGAGCCTCCTCGCGGCCGACCCAGCGCAGCCGCGCGCGCAGCGCCGCGCGGACCGTCCGCACCCGCTCGCCGGGCGCCACGGCAGGCCCGCGCCTCCCAGCGGGCGACATCGGCGGGCCAAGGACCAGCGCCTGCCCGGCGCCGCGCGCGCCGCGCCGCGCGCGCGTTGTCGCCCAGGTGCACGCCGGCGAGGTGGACGCGGCCCTGGGCGAGGAGCTCGAGCGCGCGGCCGCTCGGGCGCGTCAAGGCGAGCACCCGCACGCCGGCGGCGCGCGCGACGGCGGCGGCGAGCACGCCCACGGCCGGGTCGCAGCCGGCGACGACCACCGTCCGTGGGCCGCCCGCGCGCGGCGGCGCCGGCGCGACGCCGTCGTGCGCCAGCGTCCCCAGCGGCGTCGGCTCGACGGGGAAGAGCAGGTCGCACCCGCCGACGTCGGCGCGCCAGAAGCGCGCGCCAGCCTCGAGGCGCGGCGGCCAGGCCCACGCCGGGGCGGGCGCGCCCGCCGGCACGAACAGCTCCTCGACGGCCAGGCCCAGCGCGGCGCCGAGCGCCAGGGCGGCGCCGGTCGAGGGCGAGGCCGAGCGGCCGGTCTCGATCGCCGAGACCTCCGCGCGCGAGACGCCCGCCCGCCGGGCGAGCTCCGCCTGCGTCCAGCCGCGCGCCGTCCGCGCCGCCTGGACGCGGTTGGTCAGCCGCCAGGGGCCTGACATGATCGTGTCCCTCGGACACGAACGTAGCAGGCGCGCCCGGCGCCGTCCACGACCGCCCCCGCGTGCGACGGTGGACGCCGTGAAGGTCTGGCGGCTGGCCGTGACGCTCCTCTGCGCCTGCGCCCTCGGCTGCGAGGGCGAGCCGGGCGCGCCGGCGCCGCGCGTGCTCTCCCTCGGCGACTCCTACACGATCGGCGAGGGGGTCGGCGCGGCCGAGCGCTGGTCGGTCCAGCTCGTCGACCGGCTGCGCGCCGAGGGGCTGCGCCTGGCCGACCCCGAGCTGATTGCGCGCACCGGCTGGACCACGGACGAGCTCGCCCGCGCGCTCGAGCGCGCCCGGCCTGCCGGGCCCTACGCCCTCGTGACCCTGTGCGTGGGCGTCAACGACCAGTTCCGCGGCCGGCCGCTCGACGAGACGCGCCCGCGCCTCGCCGCGCTGGTCGCGCGCGCCGTGGGCCTCGCGGGCGACCGGCCGGGGCGCGTGCTCGTCCTCTCCGTGCCCGACTGGGGCGTGACCCCGTTCGCCGCCGGCCGCGACCGGGCCGCGATCGCCCGCGAGATCGACGCCCTCAACGCCGCGGCGCGCGAGGAGGCCGAGCGCGCCGGCGCCCGCTGGCTCGACGTCACGGCGACCTCGCGCCGCGCGGCCGAGGAGCCGGCGCTGCTGGCGCCCGACGGCCTGCACCCGTCGGGCGAAATGTACGCGCGCTGGGCCGAGGCCGCCCTGCCGCTGGCGCGCGCGGCCCTCTCGGGGCGCTGACCGCGCTCGCCGGTCGATCCGAGAGCGAAGCGAGCAGATCGACCGGTGAGCGCGCGTCCCCGAGCGTAGGCCGCGAAGCGGCCGGAGCGAGGAAGCGCAGGTGCGTCACTGCGGATCGGAGCAACGACGAGCGACGGCCGCTGTGACTACTCGCCGTCGTCGGGGCCGGCCGGCGGCGCCGACGCGTCCTCGCCGTCGCGCGGGAAGAAGCGGGGCTTGCGCTGGTGGCAGTCCATGCAGCTCACGGGCTTGCCCTTGAGCTCGAGGCGCTTGACGAACTGCTCCTCGCAGTGGTCGGCGATCAGCTTCTTCGGCGTGCTCGCCTTGTAGTCGAACTCACGCCCCTGCTGCACGTGGCAGTAGGTGCACTTGACGCCGAGCTCGCGGGACCAGCCCTGCATCTTCTTCTTCACGGCCTTCTCGTCGCTGCCGGCGTCGCCCTGGACGGGGGTCCAGGGGGCCAGGGCGATCAGGAACAGCCCGCCGAGGAGCACCAGGGCCCAGCCACGTCGACCGTCGCGCATCGCGTCCGCCTCCTCGCCGCCCTGCCCGGGCGGCGGGGGCGCATGATAGCCGCGGGCAGGGCCGCGCTGGAGCCTCCCCGGTCAGCGGCCCTCGAGCCGCGACCGCGCCCCGGCGAGCATCCCCCGCACGCGGTCGGCCCAGGGCGCGTCCGGCGCGAGCCGCAGCGCGGCCTCCCAGTCGGCGACCGCGCCGGCGACGTCGCCCAGGCGCAGCCGCGCGATCCCGAGGTTGCGCCGGGCGAGGGCGTCGCCCGGGTCGAGCGCGAGGGCCCGCTCGCAGTCGGCGAGCGCCGCGGCGTCGTCGCCGAGGTTGAGGTGACCTCGTAGGGGCCGATCCGCTGCACCCCCGGAGGATGCCAGCTCGCCCGGGGGCGAGCCAAGCGGGTAGAGTCAGCGCATGGGCGCGACCGTCCTCCTGTGCGTCACCGGCTCGATCGCGGCGTACAAGGCCGCCGACCTGGCCTCGAAGCTGGCGCAGGCGGGCCACGAGGTCACGGCGCTCATGACCGAGGCGGCGCGGCAGCTCGTCTCGCCGAACACCTTCCTCAACCTGACCGGCCGCCGCGTCTACACGGACCTGTGGGACCCGCAGGGCCAGACCGAGCACATCGCGCTCACCGACCGCGCCGACCTCGTGATCGTCGCCCCGGCGACGGCCAACACGCTGGCCAAGATCGCCCACGGCCTCGGCGACGACATGGTCTCGACGACGCTCCTGGCCGTGCGCTCCCCCGTGCTCGTGTGCCCGGCGATGAACACGCGCATGTGGGCCCACCCGGTCGTCCAGCGAAACCTCGCCCTGGTGCGCGCGCTGCCCGGCTATCACGTGCTCGAGCCGGGCGCCGGCCACCTCGCCTGCGGCCACGTCGGGCCGGGGCGGCTGCCCGAGCCGGCGGACATCCTCTCGGCGGCCGAGGTCCTCCTGGGCTCGCGCCCCGCGCCCGAGCCGCCCCTGGCGACGTTCCTCGAGCTCGTCGTCTACGACGCGCCGCCCCCGCCCGAGGCGCAGGACAAGGAGCGCGCCTACCGCGCCGACCTCCTGCGCGCCGGGACGCTGGTCTCGTCCGGCAGCCTGGGCGAGCGCCGCCGCGCGCACGTCCACCGCGCGCGCAGCCTCGACGAGGCCCTCGAGCGCGCCCGGCGCTCGCCGCTGGCCGGGTCGGGCTGCCGGATCGAGGTGTTCCCCTGGGCGCTCGACCTGCCGCCGCCCCCGTGAGCGAGGCGCCGCGGATCAAGGTCGAGGGCCGGGCGCGCCCCGTCTGCCCCTACTGCAAGGACGAGGTCGCGGGCGGGCACGTGTGGCTGTGCCCGGGCTGCGCGGCCGCGCACCACGCCGACTGCCTCGCGGGCCACGGCGCCTGCGCCACGTGCGGGACGTCGACGCAGGTCGCGGCGGACCCGGCCTCCACGTCGCCGCGGCTCGCCCGCCTGCGCGCCGTCCTGGAGGAGCTGGGGTTCGCCGTCATCCGCGCGGGCGCCGGGGAGGCGTCGCTGCTGCATCCCGCCTGGCGCCACCCCGTCAGCGCCGAGCACCGCGCCCACCTCGTGCGCCTCGTCGCTGTCGACCGCCTCACGCAGGCGCGCGCCCAGGAGGACCTCCTCCACCTCTCGCGCGACCCGCTGGCCCGCGGCGACGCCACGCTCCTCTACGTCACCTAGCACCTCGACCCCGACGCCGAGTCGTGGCTCCGCTCGGCCGGCTCCGCGGCGGCGCTCGACCGCAGCGCGTGCGTGGTGGCCGCCGTGCCCGCGCCCGACCGCCCGATCCTCTCCCCGGGCCAGGCCTACCCCGCGCACGACAGCGTGGTCCGGCTCGCAGGGCTCCGGGCCGGGTACCCCGTCCGCCCCGACCCCCGGGCGTCGTCGCGACCCCGGACCGACGCGTCGCCGCCCGCGCAGCTCGACGCCGGTGCGGTCGCGGCGATCGTCGCCGTCGTCACGTCATGCATCTGGCTCTACGTCATCGCGCGCTACTTCCGGTGACGGCCTGAGGATCTGGATCCCGCGAGAGGGGGGCGTGGGCTGATCGGCGCCGTCTACGCGGCCGCCCGCCGCCGCGTCTCCCACTGGTCGAGCGAGAGCTTCACCTCGCGCGGCTTCGACCCGTTCGCCGGGCCGACGAGGCCGTCCTCGGCCATGAGGTCGAGGAGGCGCGCGGCGCGCCCGTAGCCCAGCTCGAGCTTGCGCTGGATCAGCGACACCGAGCCGCGGCCCTCGGCGAGCACGACGCGCACGGCGTCGTCGTAGACCGGGTCGCGCCGCTCGTCCTCGCCGTCGCCCGCGTCGTCGGCCGCCGCGGGCGCGCCCTTGCCGCCCTTGCGGGTGGCGGCCTCGGCGTGCTGCAGCAGGTCCTCGGCGTACTCGGCCTTGCCCTGCTTCGACCACGACTTGACGACCGCGGCCACCTCCTCGTCGGTGACGAGCGCGCCGAGCGCGCGCATGGGCTGCCCGCGCCCGGGCGGGAGGAAGAGCATGTCGCCCATGCCCAGGAGCTTGTCGGCGCCGCTGGCGTCGAGGATCGTGCGCGAGTCGACCTTGGCCGTCACGCGGAAGGCGATCCGCGCCGGCAGGTTCGACTTGATCACGCCCGTGATCACGTCGACCGACGGCCGCTGCGTGGCGAGCACCACGTGGATCCCGACCGCGCGCGACTTCTGCGCCAGGCGCGTGATCGAGGCCTCGACCTCCTTCTGCGCGATCATCATCAGGTCGTTCAGCTCGTCGACGACCAGCACCAGGTACGGCAGCTTCCAGGGCACCTTCTTGCGCTCGAGCTCCGCCGGCGTCACGCCGTGGCGGTCGGCCAGGGCCAGCTTGCCCAGCTCGTTGTACTCGCGGATGTGCCGCACCCCGGCGCGCGCCAGCCAGCCGTAGCGCTCCTCCATCTTCTTCACGGCCCACTCGAGGACGGCGCCCGCCTTGCGCATGTCGGTGACGACGGGCGCGGCGAGGTGCGGGACCTTGGCGAACTGGGTCATCTCGACCTGCTTGGGGTCGATCAGGATCAGCTGCACGTCGCGCGGCGTCTTCGTGAGCAGGAGCGAGACGATGATGGAGTTTATGCACACGCTCTTGCCCGAGCCCGTGGCGCCGGCGATCAGGAGGTGCGGCATCTTGGCCAGGTCGGCGATCAGCGGGCGGCCGGCCGAGTCCTTGCCGAGGAAGATCGGCAGCGCCGGGTCCTTCTTGCGCCAGGCCGGGTTCTCGACCAGCTCGCGCAGGCGCACGACCTCCTGCTCCTCGTTCGGGACCTCGAGGCCCACCCAGCTCGTGCCCGGGATCGGCGCCTGGAGGCGGATCCCCGGGACGCGCAGGGTCAGCGCCAGGTTGTCGAGGAGGCTGGCCACGCGCTGGACCTTCACGCCGCGGCCGAGCTCGAGGGCGAAGAGCGTCACCGACGGCCCGTTCTCGACCGACACGACCTTCGCCTGCACCTTGAACTGCTGGAGCGTGTCCTCGATCTGACGGCCGCGGTCGTCGCGGCCCGCGCGCGCCGCCTCCTTCGGCGCCTCGGCCGGGGCCAGCAGCTCGACCGGCGGCAGGGCCGCCCGGACCGGCTCGGGCGCGCGCGGCGCGGCCGCCACCGGGACGACGAGGTCGTCGTCGCCGTCGTCGTCGTCGCCTTGGCGGCCGGCCACGTCGACCGCCTGCGCGGTCGCCTCGGCCTCCTCGTCGGCCTCGTCGCCCACGACCACCGGCTCGGCGGCGCGGCCGGGCGCGGGGCCGGGCGCCTCCGGGCGCGCCGGCCGAGCCGGTGGTCGCGGGCGGGGCCACGACGGCCAGCGCGTCCTCGGCGCGGGCCGCGGCGTCGGCCGCCATGGACGAGGCCGCCCCGGCCAGGCCCTGCGCCTGCTCGACCGACCCGTGCACGAGCTCGCGCAGCGGGCGGTCCGTGAGGAGCATGAGCCCGACGCCCAGGACGAGCCCGGCCGCCAGCGGCGCGCCGAGGCCGCCCATGAGGCGCGTGGCCTCGTGCTCGAGGAACAGCCCCCAGATCCCCCCGGGCGGCAGGCCGCGGTCGAGCAGCCAGCCCCAGGGCGACCCGGCGAGCACGCGCTCGACCACGGCCAGCGTCAGCACGATCACCAGCGCCCCGACGACGCGGCGCAGCGGCTCCGAGCGCCGCTCCTCGGCCGGCTGCGCCCGCCTGAGCGACGCCGCGGCGAACAGGAACACCATGCCCGCCGCGCCGTAGGCGCCGAGCGTCCCCACCCAGCCGATCAGCTCGGCCGACAGCCACGCGCCGAGCGAGCCGCCGAGGTTCTGCGCCGCCCCCCGCGCCGGGGCCACGCGGCCCGGCAGGTCGGCCGGGTCGAAGCTCGCCACCGAGACCAGGCTGAAGGCGCCGAGCCCGAGGAGGGCCACGCCCTGGAGCTCGCGGAGGAGATCGCGGGGGGTCATGAAGGGCTTATCGGACATTCCTCACGGGAGGTAGAGGCTCTCGCCGCGGGTCCGCCCGGAGCGTGCGGCCAGCGCGCGTCCCCCTCGCGCGACGCACTCCCTCCCCTTCCGGGGGCATGCGAAGATGGCCCGGGCAGTGGATGCGTAAGACGTTGACCACGAAGACGTGCAGGGCCACAGCGTCGCCCTGCTCCTACCTCCGCCCTGCACAGGAGCCCGCGTGAGGCTGGCAGAGTTCATCCTGAGCCACCGTGAGGCGATCCTGGCCGACTGGGAGACCTTCGCCGCCACCCTGCTCCCCGCGGCGCAGGGCATGACGCGGCTCTCCCTCCGCGACCACGCCCCCCAGATCCTGGCGGCCGTGGCCAAGGACCTCTCGCAGCCCCAGACCCGGGCGGAGCAGCACGAGAAGTCCCTGGGGCGGGCCCCCGTCCTGGCGGGCGCGCCGGAGACGGCCGCCCAGACGCACGCCGTCCTGCGCGCGCAGAGCGGCTTCGACATCATCCAGCTCGTCGCCGAGTACCGGGCGCTGCGCGCCAGCGTCCTCAGGCTGTGGATCGACGCCGCCCCGCTCGACCAGCCGGGGGTGTACGAGGTCGTCCGGTTCAACGAGGCGATCGACCAGGCCGTCGCCGAGTCGGTCAGCCACTTCCACGCCGAGGTGGAGCGGGCCCGAAACCTCTTGCTCGCCATGCTCGGTCACGACATGCGCAGCCCGCTCAACACCATGCTGATGACCGCCTCGTATCTGTCGGCCCTGAACGCCGGGGAGCGCGTGTCGGTCGCGGCCGCCCGCCTGCTCCGCAGCGGCGCGTCGCTCCGGGCCTTGCTGGACGACCTGACGGAGTTCAACCGGGCGACCCTCGGCCGGAGCCTGAAGGTCACGCCGGCCGACGGCGACCTCGGCGCGGCGGTGACCGACGAGCTGGAGCAGCTCCGCGGGGCGCACCCGGGCCGGCGGATCGAGCTGGCCGCGAACGGCGACGGCCGCGGCCGGTGGGACGCCGCGCGCGTGCAGCAGCTCGTGCGCAACCTCGTCTCGAACGCGATCCAGCACGGGTCCCCCGACCAGCCGGTGCGCGTGGCGCTCCGCGGCGAGGAGGCCGACGTGCACCTCGAGGTCACCAACCGCGGGCCCGAGATCGCGCCGTCGGCGCTCGACCAGATCTTCGAGCCGCTCCGGCGGGGCCCCGGGCAGGGCGACGGTCACGACCCCCGGCGCGGGCTGGGGCTGGGGCTGTTCATCGTGCGCGAGATCGTGAAGGCCCACGGCGGCGAGGTCCAGGTGCGCTCGGCAGGGGGCGAGACCACCTTCGCCGTGCGCCTGCCGCGCCAAACTCTTCACTCCTAGAGGGGCTCAGGCGCGAGGCGAGACGAGCCACGGGCCCACGAGCGCGAAGCCCAACGTCACCGAGAGGAGCGCCAGGCCAGGCAGCCACTCGACGTCGCAGGCCTCGCCGGCCCCGAGGAGCATCACACCTCCATGTCGGCCGCGAGCAGCGCGTGCAGGGCGCCGAACGTGACGCCCGCGACGGCGAGGACCAGGGTGAACGCGACGATCAGCTGCAGGCTCGAGGTGCTCATACCCCCCCCTTCGGCACCTCGGCCGCCTGACTTGAGCGGCCTGCCGCTTGTCGCCGCCTGTGTGACCCCCTAGACTGGTTCGATCCCCATGCCGCGCAAGCTCCCGACAGCCCAGAAGAAGAAGCCCCCGGCCCCGAAGAAGGCGCCCCGCGCCCGACCGGCGCGCGTGGGCGTGATCAGCCTCGGCTGCCCCAAGAACATGGTCGACACCGAGGTCCTCCTCGGGCGCGTGGCCGAAGAGCACGTGATCTGCGCCGACCCGGCCGACGCCGACGTCGTGATCGTCAACACGTGCGGGTTCATCGACCAGGCGCGCGACGAGTCGCTGGCGGTGATCCGCGAGATGGCCGAGCTCAAGGCCGCGGGCAAGCTCCAGGGCCTCGTCGTCGCCGGCTGCCTGGCCCAGCGCTGGGGCGACAAGCTGCGCGAGGAGGCGCCGGGGATCGACTCGGTCCTCGGCATGGCCGAGTACGGGCAGATCAACACGGTCCTGAAGAAGGTCCTCACCGCCCGCGACCTCGCCGAGCGGGCGCGCGCGCCCTGGCGCACGCTGGTGGCCGACGACCCGACCTTCGCCGTCGAGGCGCAGACCGGCCGCCTGCGCGTCACGCCGCCGCACTACGCCTACCTGCAGGTGAGCGAGGGCTGCGACAACGCCTGCACCTTCTGCTCGATCCCGACCTTCCGCGGGCTGTTCCGCAGCAAGCCGCGGGCGGCCGTCCTGGCCGAGGCCGAGGAGCTCGCCGCATCGGGCGCCCTCGAGCTGAACCTGATCAGCCAGGACACGACCGACTGGGGCAAGGACCTCCCGGGCGAGCAGGCCGGCCTGGCCGGGCTCCTCCCCGACCTGGCGGCGGTCGACGGCGTGCGCTGGCTGCGCCTCCTCTACGCCTACCCCGGCCACGTGAGCGACGGGCTGATCCGCGCCCTGCGCGACCTGCAGCCCAAGGTCGTGCCCTACCTGGACATGCCGATCCAGCACATCGACACGCAGATGCTCAAGCGCATGGGGCGGCGCCACACGCGCGAGCAGACGCGGGCGCTCCTGGAGAAGCTGCGCGCCGAGGTCCCGGGGCTCGTCCTGCGGACCACGTTCATCGTCGGCTTCCCCGGCGAGACCGAGGCCCAGTTCCAGCAGCTCGTCGACTTCGTCGACGAGTTCCGCTTCGAGCGCGTCGGCGCCTTCCCCTACTCGCACGAGCCCGACACGCCGGCCGGCGAGCACTTCGAGGACGACGTCCCCGCCGAGGTCAAGGCCGAGCGCGTGGCCCGCCTCATGGAGGCCCAGCAGCCGATCGCCTTCGAGCACGCCCGGGGCCTGGTCGGCCGCGAGGTCGACGTCCTGGTCGAGGGGGTCGACGCCGAGACGGGCAAGCTCGTCGGCCGCACCCCCTACGACGCCCCGGAGATCGACCCCCACGTGCGGATCGGCGGCCGCCGCAAGGCCGAGCCCGGGCGCCTCGTCCGCGCAAAGGTCACCAAGGCAGACGGTTACGACGTCGTCGCGGAGCTCCTCGCCCGGTAGGGCGAGCGCGGGGGACACGATGACGCTCCCGCGGAACCTCCCCAACCTGATCACGGGCTCGCGGCTGGTCCTGGCCGTGGCGCTGTTCGTGATCCTGGGCGGGATCGACGCCGCCCTCCGGCACGCCGACGTCGCCGACCCGCTGCACCGCGTCGTCAAGGGCTTCGGGGCTCACGACCGCTTGCTCCTGAACGTGTGCCTTGCTATTTTCGTAACCGCAGCAATTTCCGACATCCTCGACGGTCACATCGCTCGAAGGTGGGGTCTCCAGACCGACTTCGGCCGGATCGTCGACCCGTTCGCGGACAAGGTGATCGTCTGCGGGGCGTTCGTTCAGCTCGTGCCGTTCCGGGAGGCCCAGATCGCGTCGTGGATGGTCGTCGTGATCCTGGCACGCGAGCTCCTGGTCGACGGCCTCCGCGGCTTCGCGGAGTCGCGCGGCGTGGCCTTTCCGGCCATGGCCAGCGGCAAGCTGAAGATGACCCTGCAGAGCGCGTGCATCTCCTGGATCCTGTTCGCCCTGGCCAACCTGAGCGGCGAGCCGTGGGCGCGCTGGGTCACGCTCACGCTGGTCTGGTCCGCGCTCGCGGTCACCGTCTTCTCGGGGCTGCAGTACGTCTTTCACGCGCGGCGCGTCCTCTCGTCGGAGGCGCTGGCCACCCTGACCTCGCCCGGGGACCCGTCGCGCCCCGGGGCCACCTGAGCCCGTGAGCGAGCGGCCGCCCGTGTCGAAGCGCCAAGCCAAGCCCGCCGGGACCGAGTCGGCCGCCAAGGTCAGGCCGCCGTCCCCCGGCAAGACCGGCCGCATGAAGCGGCCCGCGGGCGGCAAGAAGACGCAGAAGAACAAGCCGGTCCGCAAGGAGGAGCTGCAGGAGCTCGAGCCGATCACGCCCTTCGCCCGCGGCGTGGGGATCGGCGTCAAGCTGGCCGCCTTCACCGCCGTCGTCGTCGGCCTGTTCATGGGCCTGCAGGGCTTCCTGACCTTCACGATCACGGCCCGCGAGATGGACGAGCAGATCATGGACCAGGGCGTCCAGATCGTCTCGACGCTCGAGAAGACGGTCGACCGCGGCTTCTGGGTCCAGCCGAGCGACCCCGAGGCGCAGAAGCCGCGCGAGCTGCTCATCTCCGACTGGGAGGAGCGCCTGCGCGAGCTCGTGGAGAGCAACGGCAAGATCGTCTCGGTCAACATCATGGAGGGCAACCAGGCGATCGCCCTCTACCCGCGCGCCACGCCGAGCTACTTTCCCGGGACGAAGCGCACGGTCGGGGACATCAGCATCTACGAGGGGTCGCTCGCCGACTCGCGCGTCCGCCGCTTCGACAAGCCGATCCGCCTCGGGCTCGAGCGCGAGGAGGAGATCGACAAGAAGATCGCCGAGCTCGAGGCGCTCGAGGGCCGCGGCGCCGACGCGCAGAAGCAGCTCGAGGTCGTCAGCCGCCTGCGGACGCTCACCGGCGCGCGCGCGCTCAAGGGCACCGAGGAGTTCCGCGCCTGGCGCGAGGAGCACCCGCGGCCCACGGTCGTGAGCGGCGCCCCGCCGTCGGTGTCGATCTACGTGCAGGCGTCGCGCCTCGACGAGCTCAAGAGCGCCCTGTGGAAGCGGATCGCGCTGGTGACCGCCTGCGGCGCCGTGGCCGGGATCCTGCTCACGGTCGTGATCGCGACCCTGCTCACCGCGCCCGTGCGGCAGCTCGAGCAGGACGTCAAGGCGGTGGCCTCGGGCGACCTCGGCCACCAGACGCCCGTCGCGTCGCGCGACGAGATCGGCGCGCTCACGCACGTGTTCAACATCATGATCCGCAACCTGCAGATCGCGCAGAACAACGCGGCCGAGCGCAAGTCGTTCGAGCGCGAGCTGAACATCTGCAAGGAGATCCAGGAGAAGCTGCTCCCCGAGCGGATCCCGCAGATCCCGGGCTTCGACATCCACAGCCACTACCGCTCGGCCAAGGAGGTCGGCGGCGACTACTACGACTTCATCGTGATCGACCAGACGCACCTGGGGATCATCGTCGCCGACGTCGCCGGCAAGGGCGTGCCGGGCGCCATGGTCATGACCATGGCGCGCTCCCTCGTGCGCCTGGCCTCGGTGCGCAACGTCTCGCCGGCCGACACGTTCAAGAAGGTCAACCGGATCCTGGCCAAGGACATCCGCCGCGGCATGTTCGTGACGGCGGCCTACATGGTCCTGAACGTGAAGACGCGCAAGCTGCGCGTGGCCAGCGCCGGCCACAACCCGGTGGTCCTCTACCGCGCCGCGTCGAGCGAGATCGAGCTGCTCAAGCCGGCCGGCATCGCGCTCGGGTTCGACAAGGGCACGATCTTCGACAACCACGTGAAGGAGGTCGAGGTCCAGCTCGAGACCGGCGACCGGATCGTGACCTACACCGACGGCGTGAACGAGGCCATGAACAACGAGTCGGAGGAGTTCGGGGACGACCGCTTCCACGACCTGGTCAAGGCGCACGCGAGGAAGTCCTCCAAGGACTTCGTCGACGCGCTGGTGGGCGCCCTCGACGATCACCGCGGCGACGCGGAGCAGTCCGACGACATCACGATCACGACCCTCGCCGTGGTCGAGGCGCCCCAGGGCGGCGCCGCGCCGATGCAGGACGAGGGTGACGGGGGGGACGCGCAGGCGTGACGACGCTCCGCCGAGAGATGACGATCCCCAACGAGACCAAGCACCTGGCCACGGTCCGGCAGACGGCCATGGAGGTGCTGGAGCTCACCCCGTTCGACACCAAGACGCGCAGCAAGATCGTCGTCGCGGTCGACGAGGCGCTCGCCAACGTCGTGGAGCACGCCTACCAGGGCGGGCAGGGGAACATCGAGCTGGTGTTCGACGTCGACGTCGACCGCCTGCAGGTGATCATCCGCGACAACGGCGTGCGCTTCGAGCCGGCCGGCGGCGCCTTGAAGACCTCGATCGACATCCAGCACCACATCAAGCTCGGCCTCAAGGGAGGCCTGGGCATGTTCCTCATGCGCCAGATCATGGACGAGGTCCAGTACCTCCACGAGACGCCGTGGACGAACGAGCTCGTCATGACCAAGCGCTTCGGCGCCCGCGACGGCGCCGGGGCGCCCTAGCCCGCGGCGGCGCATCGTTTAAGTTGACTCGCGGCCCGCGAGGGCCCGAAGGAGCGGACGGCAGTGCCCGACCTCAAGCTGCACCAGGAGCGCCTCCCCGGCGGGATCGCTTACATCGAGGCCGAGGGCTTCCTCGACGCCCACACGTTCGAGGAGATGGAGAACCTGATCTCCTCCGTCTTCCGGCAGAACGTCTACAAGCTCATCGTGAAGCTCGAGAAGCTCGACTACATCTCCTCGGCCGGCGCCGGCGTGTTCGTCGGCGCGATCGGCCGCGCCAAGGAGAACCGCGGCGACATCGTGTTCCTCAAGCCGTCGCCCAACGTGAAGGAGGTCTTCGACCTCCTCGGCCTCTCGGCCATCTTCCAGTTCGCCGACACGCGCGACGAAGCCGTCACCTGCTTCTAAGTACTACGCGCCTACGACGAACGATGCCGGGCGCTGCCGTTCGTCGGGCCCGACTTCGTCGGCCCCGACCGCTCGGGCTCCCTCGGCGGCCAGGAGGCCGCCATCGGTCGCCCTCGCGCGGCATCGCCTCGGCCTCGTTCGTCTCGGCTGAGGCTCTGGCTGCGAACGCCCGGAGTGGTGTGCTCGCGCGGGGTCGGCGGGTCGCGGCCAGT
This sequence comes from Planctomycetota bacterium, assembly GCA_019636275.1. Lineage (GTDB taxonomy): Bacteria > Planctomycetota > J058 > J058 > J058 > JAMLIC01. The sequence continues at coordinate 45,534 of JAHBXY010000027.1, forward strand.
GGTGAGGGTCGCACGCTGGACTCTGCCGCGGCCGAGCTCGCGCAGCGCGGCAGGTAAACCCGAGCCAAGCTCCAAGCCTAGGTTCTGCTCGAGCTCGCCGAGGTCCGCACCAACGCTGGCTGCCGCGCCGTCAAGCGCCGGCTGCTGGGGGCGCGCGCGCCGTGGCTATCCGCCCTGCTCGTCGCCTCCCAGCTGCTTGCGCCGCGCGGCGTCCGCGCTGCTCATCTCGCCTCCAGGTGCTGCGCCGGACGGCGAAGAAGCCGGTCCACTCGCAGGGGGAGCCGCCGGACCGGCAGACGGAGCTGGAATCGGCTGGCTAGCACCAGCGGGACGGGTGGCGGGACAGCGTCACCTCCTATGTGCTGCTGGAGGCGCCGGAGGAGCCGGGGGGTCGACGCGAAGAACCTCAGCCTGAAGTTCGGTCGGGTCGTCGTAGTGTAGCCTGCCCGTCGTGTAGTCTCGGCGGTCCCGGACGCCGCTGAAGGCGAACCAGTCCAGCAAATGGCAATACGCCCCTGGAATCTTCGCCTTAGCGTGCGGCGGACAGAACCACGCAGCAACCTCCACGGTCTTGCCAAGTTGGGGGCGATCCTTCACGAACTCAACAGCTGGCGCGAGATCGCTGTCGGCTGAAACAATGACGCCCACATCAAGCCTGTCGTCAGACGCATAGGCCACGAAGTCGATAGCGAGCTGTACGTCGATGCCCTTCTCGCGGGGCGGAGCGCCTGGCCTGTAGCGCAGCGGTCGGTAGATGACGTCTGCCCCCTCTCGCTCCCACGCAACGCACTGCCTCATATGAGCCGCGTGGCTGTCGGGATCCTGGACAGCGCTTGGCCTGCCCGTGTACACGCGGACCTCTTCCAGCCTGCGGTCTTTTGGGCTGCCAGGAGGCGGGCGGCTGACTAACAGCTCTGCGAGCTTGACCGGATGAACGTTGCCACAGGTTCCATGGGCAACCTCCGTGAAGAATGCCCCGCGAGCTCTGTGGTAGACGTTTCTGGCGTCAATGAAGACGACGACTCGCCTCGGGTCCACGTCCACAGGCTAGTCGCCGACTGTGTCATGAACCAAAGGAAAACCCGCCAATCCAATGCCACGGAGGACAAGGGATGGCGGGCAGGAATGACCTCAAGGTAGCCGCCCGTGATGGGCATGTCAATCATCCTGGGAGCGCAAGTTCCCACCCAGAGCCATCTTGCGACGCAAGGCCATTGCCTGTCGGACCTTGAGCGTATTCTTACGGGTTCCGGATCCCCCTCCAGCAGGGGAACATCAGGCGTTTCGCGGCATCGCACGCCGCCTGCTCAAGATCGCCCGTCGCCCTGGCGGCCCTGAGACGCCCCCGTCAGCGACGCGGGCGTAAAGCGAGCACTTGCAACGGCGAAGATCGTCAAGCCGAGCCCCCGCGGGTGCGATGAGGGCCATCTCGCGCCGAACTTGTGCGGTCGAGCCGCAGAAGCGGCAGATGCGAACGGCCGTCAACCGTCGGCCGACAAGGATTGTTCCCGCCGTGGCTCCGGGAATCGCTGGCGCAACTACGCGACCAGCCACCTCGTAAACCGGTCCCCCCGATTCCCCGATTCGGGCGGGACGGTGTTCAGGAAAGCAACGGCAGCCGAGGCAACCTTGAGCGGCACCTCGTCCTGCAGCCGCGCCTGGCCCGGACCCACCCTCGCCGTCATAGTGGTCCGACATGGGCCCTCGGCTCCTATGCTTCGCGGGCGGCGCCGCGCTGTCGGCGTTCTTCGTCCACGTCGGCCTGCTCGCGACCCCGTTCTTCGGCTCGGGCGCGTTCCTGTGGGCCAACGTGTTCGCCTGCTTCTTGCTGGCGCTGGCGGCCGGGTTCGGGCTGGGGGACCTGATCGCGATCGCGGCCGGCCGGACGAACGTCGAGCGCTCGGCGCCGCGGGTGGCCGTGGCGGGCGGGCTGCTCGCGTGGGTCGCGGCCTGGGCCTCGCCCGCGGTGTGCCGCTGGGCCCTGGCGAGCGACCCCGAGTGGACCTTCGCCCCGGCCCTGGCGATCGCCCTGACGACGCTCCTGCCGGGCGCCCTGATCGCCGCGATCGCGCCGAGCGAGCTGCGCGCGCGCGCCGGCGACGGGCAGGCCGGCGACCACGGCAAGGGCGCCCTGCGCCTCATGGGCCTGACCTCGCTCGGCGGGATCACCGGGATCGCGCTCTCGGGGCCGTCGCTGCTGCGCGCCGACGAGGTCGACGTGTGGCTGCACGCCTACCTGTGCGGGGCGCTCCTCGCCGCGCTCGGCCTCGCGTTCCTGGGCAACGTCGCCCGCGTCGGAGGCGCCCTGGGGCTGGCCGGGCTCATCGCCCTCTCGGCCGTTCGCCCGAGCGAGGTGCAGACGGCGCAGTTCGCGGTGGCGCTGAAGACCGCCTGGCGCGAGGGGCAGGGGGCCGGCCTCTACTACCGGCGCACGCTCGACAAGGCGGTGCTCAACGAGGACGCCCTGCGCGCCCACGCGGCCCGCGTGAAGGCCGCCGAGGGCGAGAAGGCGGGCGTGATCCTCGCGTGCGAGATGCTCATGCGCCTGGGCGAGGTGACCGTCTCGGGCGAGGGCCTGTGCCGCACGCTCGAGCTGCTCCTCCCGCCCGACGCGCGGCCGTTCATCCTGCCCTTCTTCGAGCAGATCGACTCGATCCGCTCCGACGGGCGCGGCAACCTCGCCCTGCGCATCAAGCGCAGCCGCGACGAGGACGGGCGCCGCTTCACGATCCCGGGCGAGAAGCCGGGGGAGAAGGTCAACTTCTGGTACGCGGACGACTTCACGATCCACATCATCCGCGAGGGGAACATCTGGCGGCTCGAGTTCGGGCCGCTGACGACGATCAAGGCCGGGATCTTCGCCATCCACGACACCTACCGCACGCCCCTGCGCGTGCTGCGCGTGGCGCTGTGGATCGACGCCAGCCTGCTCGGGATCGTGCTCGAGGACCACGCCGATCAGGTCGTCGTCAAGGCGGTCGCCCAGGGCGACGTCGGCGGCGTGCGGACGATCGACGTCAAGGCGATCCCCAAGGAGACCCGCCGGCGCTGAGGTGTGCTCGACGGCTGCGGCCGCGGATGCCGAGCGGGGCGCCAGAGACTGGCAAGTTGGGCCGATTCCTTCAGGCGCGCCGAGCGTACGGACGCACGCGGAGGACGCCCGGGGGCGCCCTCCGCGTGTCGCCGCTGCGCCGTCGCCTCGCTCGAGGCGGCGCGCGCTCACCGCCCGCCGGGGCCGCCCGCGCCGTTGGTGCGACCGGTGCCGGTCCCGGTGCCCGTGCCGGTGCCCATCCGGTCCTGGTCGATCCCGGTGCCCGTGCCGGTGCCGGTGCGGTCGGGCTCGGTGCCCCACTGCTGGTTGTTGCCCGTCCGGTTGGGGTCGCGCTGCGGAGTGCCCGGCGCCATCGGGTCCTGCTCGGTGCCCCAGCGGTCGTTCATACCCTGGCCCGTGCCGCGGTCGTCACGACGCTCGCGGTACATGCGCGCCTCCTCGAGGTGGGTGGCGATCAGGCCGCGCAGGTCGGCCAGGTACTGCTGGAGCGTCGGGTCGGTCGTCGACGGCAGGAGGTCGTCGTCGATCACCTGCAGCGAGCGCTCGTGCTTCTCGACCATGGCGTCGAGGAACTCGTCGCGCAGGTCCTCGCCCTCCTGGCCGGCGAGGTTCTGGATGCGGTCGTTGACGTCGTCGCGCAGGTCGCGCGAGATGTCGCTCTCCTCGGGCACGAGGCCCATCTGCACGGTCACCTGCTCCAGCGCCTGCAGCGCCGTGCGGTGATCCTGGAGCACCCGGTCGGCCATCGACGAGATCTGCGGGTCGACGAGGCGCCCCTGCGAGGCGACCACGTAGTCGATCTCGCCCACGTTGATCGCGCGAGCGGCGCCGATCACCTGCGGATGCGTGAGCCTCTCACCGTTGCCGACCCCGCGGCGGTCGTCGGGGCAACCCACCAGCACCAGGGCGGCCGCCGAGACGCACGCGGCGACGCCGGCGCGCGCACGATCACGAACCATGAGCAAGTCCTCCTCAAACGCGTTCGCCCCCGCGGAAACCTCAGGCTCAGCGCCCCGCCCTCGGGACGGCGTCCACGCGCGCGAGCTGGTCGGCGACGAGCCGGCGCAGGTCCTGCGTCAGCTCGCGCACCTCCGGCGCCCGCGCCGTCGGGACGAGGTGGCGCTCGAGCACGTCGCGCGCCTGCTCGAGCCGCTCGCGGATCCCGCCCAGCCACTCGACGTCGAGCAGCACGCCGCGGCGCTCGACGTACCAGGCGCGCCGCTCCTCGGCGTCGCGCTCGACCTGGCGGCTCAGCGGCGTCGGCTCGAGCTCCAGGCCGAGCCGCCGCGCGAGGACCATGGCGCGCTCGCGCGCGTCGCGGTGGTCCTCGAGCAGCTCCGTCGCCAGCTCGCGCACCGCCGGGTCCTGCAGCTTCGGCCGCACGGCGAGCACGGACTCCATGACCGCCTGCGCGAGCGCGCGCGTGGCCTCGAGGACCTCGCCGTCCGTGCGCACCTCGCCCGCCGCCGTCGTCATGACGACGGGGTCGTCGCGGTCGGGACACCCTGGGAGCGCGACCAGCGCCAGGGTGGCGATCAGGATGCGACGCGCGCGCAGGCGCATGGCGGGCGACCTCCGGGCGCCGGGCGTTGCAAGCCCGGGGCCGGACGGCGCCGGGCTCGACGCGGCGGGCGCGGTCCGCAGGAACCCCAGTCGCCACGTGGGGACCGCCCCGGGCGCGCGCGTCCCGCCGGGGCGCGCGCGGCGCGCGCCCCGGGACGTCAGCGGCCCGGCGGGACCTCGATCAGCGTGAGGAGGCGCGTGGCGTAGGCGGCGGGGTCGTGGCGGTAGCCGACGAGCCGCCCCCGCTCGCGCCCGTCGGGGCCGACGACGATCAGGGTGGGCGCGCGCGCCGGGCGGCCCTCGGGGTCGTCGGTCGCCCTCGCGTCGCCCCGCCGGACCTCGACCAGGCCGCGGGTGCGCTGGAGGACGCGGACCACCCGCTCGTCGCCGAGGACGTCGGCCAGGAGGGCGTGGCAGTAGGGGCAGGTCTCCTGCGTCACGAGCACGAGGCTCGGGCCCGCGTCGCCGCCGCTGGCCCGCGCGCGCGCGACGCGCTCGAGGTCGTCCGCCGCGACGCGGTCGCCGTGGCGGACCGCCAGCGGCGCGACCACGGCGGCCGCCAGGAGCAGGGGCGCCAGGCCCAGGCGCGCGCGGACCCCGGCGCGCCAGGCGATCGCCAGGAGCAGGGCGAACGCGACCAGGACGCAGCCGAGGAGGGCCAGGCACAGCGCGCAGGCGGCCCCGGTGGCCCGCCAGGGCAGCGGCTGGAGGCCCAGGGCGAACCCCGCCCCGGCGCCCAGGCCGACGAGGCCCACGACCAGGAGGGGGCGCGGCGGCGCGCGGCGGGCGTGGAGCATGAGGGCCAGGCCCAGGGCGGCCATGGACCCGACGAAGGCGACCTGGGTCACGGTGACCGGCCCCAGGAGGCGCGAGAGGCGGGGGCGGAAGACGGCCGCGCAGCCGAGGCCGGGGCCGAGGTCGGGGCAGGTCTGGGCCCCCTCGGCCACCAGGAGCGCCAGCCAGGCGAGGGCCACCTGCGCCAGGCACGCCGCGGCGAAGGCGGTCGCGAGCCTGCCCGGGCCGGGCGTGTCGGGCGGCGCCTCGGCGCCCGGTGTCGTTGATTCCACGCGCCACCTGTGCGACAACGCCCGCGGGCGCCGTGCGCGCCCGGAGGGGCCCCGCCCATGCTACACGCCACGTCGCGCCGCGGTCTCGTCGTCCTCCTGCCGCTCGTCCTGCTCGCCGGCTGCCTCGACTACAACGAGGAGCTGACGCTCAACAAGGACGGCAGCGGCCGCCTCAAGCTCGACTTCACGGTCGACATGTCCTACATGGCCGAGGTCTCCAAGGCCATGGGCGAGGAGCCCAGCCCCGAGGAGCTGCGCGGGCCCACGCGCGAGGAGATCATGGAGGGCCTCAACGTCGACGGGATCACGGTCCCCGACCTCGAGGTCGACACGCGCGGCACCAAGACCCGCGTGCGCATGACGATCAACTTCGCCAACCTCGAGGCGCTCTCGCGCGTCGAGGGCTTCGGCGACGACCGCAAGATCGAGTTCTTCGACGAGGGCGGCGGCAAGGTGCGCGTCGTCTACAGCGTCGACACGACCGACCTGATCCCGATCGAGGAGATGGGCGACCCGGCCGGCGAGGCCGACGCGGTGGAGAAGAAGATCCGCGAGGTGACGGTCCGCGCGCGCGACGCCGTGCGCTTCCGCGCGCGCGTGAAGCTCCCCGGCCCCCTCGGGCGCAGCAACGGCCGCCCGGTGCAGGACGACCCGAACGCCTCGGTGTGGCAGATCGACAGGGAGCGCGACCCCGAGAAGCACGCGCGCCTGGGCCGCGGCAAGGTGACCATGCTGCTCCTGATCGACCGCGAGCACCTGCCCTTCGTGCGCGAGCTGAAGCCCCTGCCGGCCAAGGACGACGCCGCGCCCGGCCCCGGCAAGCGGTAGCTACGGCGCGCGGCGCCACTGCGCCCACGCGGCCCAGGCGGCGACGACCGCCCCGAGCCGCAGGCCGAGGTGGAGCGACAGCGCGCGGTGCTCGGGCGCCCCGAAGGGGACGCCGAGGATCGCGTGGCCGTTGACCGCCAGGCCGAACACCTCGAAGGCCGTGAGCAGGAGCACCGGCGCCAGGCCCGGCGCCAGGGCGAGCCACAGGGCCGCGACCCCCATGACCGCGAGGTCGAGCAGCACGTCGGACGGGCCGACCACGAGCAGCCCCAGCGCCAACCAGCCGGCGTGACCCCCGAGGACGCCCAGCGGGATCGCGAACGCCTTGCGGTCCGCGGGCAGGAGCGCGCGCGTCAGCCCGGCGCACGCCAGGCCGGCCAGCCCCACGACCAGGAGGCTCACCCCCGCGTACTTGCCCAGCGCGGCCCCGCCGAGCCCGGCCAGGAGGCCCAGGGCCAGGTTCGGGGAGCTCACCGCCTTGGGTGCCACGCGCCGGGTCGGGGGGACGACGCGGCCGCCCAGGCGCAGCTCGACCTTCGGCTGCAGCGAGAGCCCTGCGCTGACCGTGAGCGTCGCCGGCGTGGACCCGACCGAGAGCTGGTGCTCGCTCCGCAGGGTCCACTTCGTCACGTCGGCGACGGTCTGGCCGTCGACCCGGACCGTCTCCCGGCCGGTGGGCGCCAGCTCGAGCTCGACCGTGTGCGCGGCGTCGGTGGTGACCTCCCACACCACCAACGCCGACCCCGGCGCGGCAGGGGCCGGCGCGGACGTCGGCTTGGCCGCGGGCTTCGCCGCGGGCGAGGCGCCTGATCCCGACGCCCCCGCCCCGCAGGCCGGGCAGCGCCCGACCTTCGTCCGCCGCTCCGCCCCGCAGGCCTCGCACGTGGTCATGGTGACGACTCTGGCGAGGTCCGCGCACGTTTGCAACCAGACACCGGGTCACCCCGGGCGGGGGTCGGGGGGGACCCGTGCGCGGGCCGGTCGGACCGGCTATGTTCCTCTCATGCAAGGTGATGAGGCCCTGCTCTTCGGAGAGACGGCCGTCGCCCACGGGTTCATCACGCGCGACCAGCTCCACGGGGCGCTCGAGGCCTGCCGCGGGCGCGCGGAGCCGCGCCCGCTCGGGAGCGTCCTGGTCGAGGCCGGGCTGATCACGCAGCCGCAGGCCACGGCGATCGACAAGCTCAAGGCGGTCAAGCAGCGCCAGCGCGAGGCGGCGGCGGACGACGCCGACGCACCCGCCGAGGACGACCCGCCGCTGACGGGGCTGACGCTCGGCGGCTGCCTGGTCCTCGACCGGCTCGGCACCGGCAGCATGGGCACGGCCTACCGGGCCCACCACCTGCGCCTCGACCGCGACGTGGTGGTCAAGGTGCTGCACCCGCGGCTGGTGGCGATCCCGGGCAACCTGGAGCGCTTCGCGCGCGAGGCGCGCGCGGCGGCGGCGCTGGAGCACCCGGCGATCGTGTCGATCTACGACTTCGACGCCGACCAGGGCTACAACTTCATCGTCATGCAGCACGTGGACGGGCAGAACCTGCGCCAGGTGCTCTCGACGCGCGGCGCGCTGGGCGCGCGGCGCGGGCTGTGGGTGGCGGCGCGTGTGCTCGAGGGGCTGTCGCACGCGCACCACAAGGGGATCGTCCACCGCGACATCAAGCCGGCGAACCTGCTCATCACGCGCGAGCCGCGCATCAAGATCGCCGACTTCGGCCTGGTGCGGATCCTCTCGCTGTCGACCAACGAGAAGATCTCGGTGTTCGGCGAGATCCTGGGCACGCCGCAGTACATGGCGCCCGAGCAGGCGACGTGCGACGACGTCGACGGGCGGACCGACCTCTACTCGCTCGGCGTGTCGCTGTTCGAGCTGATCGCCGGGCGCCCGCCGTTCACGGGCGACACGACGGTCGAGGTGCTCGAGCGGCAGATCATGGAGCCGCTGCCCGACCTGCGCGAGCTCGTGCCCGAGGCGAGCGAGGAGCTGCAGCGCTTCGTCGCCACGCTGGCGGCCAAGGACCCGTGCGAGCGCTTCCCCACGGCCGACGCGGCGCTGCAGGCGCTGCAGGCGCTGCGCACGCCGGAGCGCGACACGACGCGGCGGCTCGTCGTCGGCGGCCTGGCCGAGGGGGCGGCGGCCGACCCGTCGCGCAACCTCGAGGCGCCGCCGATCGTCAGCGAGGCGGCGCTCGACGAGCTCAAGCGGCGGCTGCGCGCCAGCCGCCAGTTCGTGGCCTTCGAGGAGGACGGCGGCCAGCCGGCCGCCGCCGAGCCGGCGCCCGAGCCGAGCCCCGGGCGGCGGGCCGCGATCGAGGAGACCTTCGCCGGCACCGAGGTCACGTCGAGCGTCCTGCGCCGGGCGCGCGACCGGATCGAGCGCGCCGCCGCCGACGGCTCGGGCGACAAGGTGATCCCCGAGCTGCTCCTGGGCCTGCTCGAGGGCGGGCACATCGACGAGCTGCTCGCCCTCGAGCGCGACCTCGACCGGGCCCTGCCCACGTCGGCCGCCGTGGCCTTCTTCCTCGGCCTGGCGCACGAGCGCAAGGGCAAGCTCGAGGGCGCGCGCGCCAAGCTGGCGCTCGCGGCCGTGCTCGCGCCCGACCACCTGCCGGCGCGCCTGCACCTGGCCAAGGTCCTCGTGCGGCTCGAGCGGGTCGACGAGGCGGTGCAGACCCTGCAGGAGGCCAACCGCTGGCACCCGACGTCGGTGCAGGCGGCGACGCGCCTGGCCGAGGCGCTGTTCGTGGTCAAGCGCGACGCGGCCGCGGCCGTGCCGGCCTACGAGCGCGCGATCGAGCTGGCGCCGAACCGCTGGCAGCTCCGCCAGCAGCTCGCGCTCGCCCTCGAGCAGCTCGACCGGCTCTCCGAGGCCGAGGCGGTGCTCGAGGAGGTGGCCGCCTGGCGCAAGGACGCCCCGCAGGTGGTCGAGCTCCTGGCGCAGGTGCGCCGCAAGCGCAAGAAGCGCCAGGTGCAGGCCGAGATCGACCGCGCCAGCGAGACCGAGACGGGCGAGCCCGGGCCCGAGACCAGCGCGCGCCTCTCGGCGATCCGCCTCGCCTCGGCCGGCAACAAGTGGGAGCGCGCCCTCAAGGTGGCCCAGGACGGCCTCACCGAGCGCCCTCGCTCCGTTCCGCTCCTGATCGCCGCCGGGCGCGCGCAGGTCGCGCTCTGCAAGCTCTCCGACGCCGTCGAGAGCTTCGGCCGCGCGCTCGCCGTCGACCCGCACAACGAGGAGGCGCAGCAGGCGCTCGGCGAGACGCAGGAGGCGCGGCGGCGCGAGCGGTCCGGCGGGCGCTGATCAGGGCGCCGCGCGGGCGCGCCGCCAGGCGTAGGTGACGAGCCCGGCGCCCAGGGCGCAGAGGCTCAGCGTCACGAACCAGAAGAACCCCGGGTCGCTGGCGCGGTGGACGAGCCCGCCCGAGCTGCTCCGGCCCACGTGGATCGCGCCGCGCAGGACGCCGTGGCCGCCGTAGGCCACGCACAGGAGCCCGGCCAGCCCGTAGAACGCGGGCCAGTCGCGGACGCCCTCGGGAGACGAGCACCAGCGGCGGAGGAGGGTCACGCCTGCACGCTCGCCTTCACCGATGGGGACAGCCCGGCCAGCAGCAGGGCCGCCGCATGCCCTTGCGCATCTTGTCCAGGCCCACGGCGATCCGCTTGATCCGGGTCTCTTCCTTCTTGGCCGAGGTGACCCAGCAGATCCACTCGTTGCGCGCGAGCGGCGTGATGTCGTCCCACACGGCCTGCACGGTCGGATCGGACGCGATCGCCCGGCGCAGGTCCGCCGGCAGCGTGTGCGGGGGTCGCTCGGGGGGGGCGCGCTTGGCCATGGTCCGATCCTACCTCCGGCGCGGAGGGCGGGCCGGCGACGGCGGATACGCTTCGACCATGGCGAGTGCGGGTACTCGGACCAGCGCCTGCGCTGGTCGAGCCCTGCTGGAAGGGGCCGGACATGGGCATGATCATCGAGCGCACTACCGCTTGCGGCCGTAACACTGGGCAGGAGGCCGTGATGAGGATCAAGCTCTCCACGATTGGCGACGGCCTCGGGCTGGTCCTCGACCGATCGCTCCTCGAGCGCCTGAGGATCGACCAGGACACCGAGCTCGAGGTCACGACGGACGGGCTCCGGCTGATCATCGAACCGGTCCGCGGCCGCCGCGAGCGTGAGCGGATCGGCGAGGCCGCGGAGCGGGTCATGGACGCGCACGACGACACGTTTCGCAGGCTCGCCGATAGCCGGAGGGCCGGGCCTCACGGGTGTGACGTGAGGCTTCAACGGGGCCGCACACGTTGGTGCGCGGACGGCCGACCCACGTGAGCAGGCGCTGCGGGTCGACCGCGCGGCTTCAACGGGGCCGCGCACGTTGGTGCGCGGACGGCTCGACGCCGGCGGGCGGCTCACCGCCGGTCAGGGTGCTTCAACGGGGCCGCGCACGTTGGTGCGCGGACGGCGGACGACGCACGCCAGGTGCGCCTGGGCGCAGCGGAGGTGGCTTCAACGGGGCCGCGCACGTTGGTGCGCGGACGGTCGCGTCGACGGGCGCCCGGTCGGCGCGCTCCTGCTCGGCTTCAACGGGGCCGCGCACGTTGGTGCGCGGACGGTTGAGCCAGGCGACCTCGTCAGCCGCCAGGAGCAACGTGCTTCAACGGGGCCGCGCACGTTGGTGCGCGGACGGCGCCCAAGACGCGCCGGCGCGGCGGGCGGCGCTCGCGGCTTCAACGGGGCCGCGCACGTTGGTGCGCGGACGGGCGCCAGCGCGACCTCGACGCCCGCCTGGGCTGCCGTGCTTCAACGGGGCCGCGCACGTTGGTGCGCGGACGGCTCGGACCTCTCCCGCCCGGGGGTCCCGTCCTCCTGGAGGCTTCAACGGGGCCGCGCACGTTGGTGCGCGGACGGCTGGCGCCCGCCAACCCGCGGCGTCACGCGCTCGCGATGCTTCAACGGGGCCGCGCACGTTGGTGCGCGGACGGCAGCCGCACGAGCTGGCCGCGGCCATGGGCTTCCCGCGGCTTCAACGGGGCCGCGCACGTTGGTGCGCGGACGGCGACCCCGAGAGCAGCCGCCTGGCCCAGGTCACGGAGCTTCAACGGGGCCGCGCACGTTGGTGCGCGGACGGCGGCGCGTGCGCGAGGGGGTGGTGGCGGCGCGCGAGCGGCTTCAACGGGGCCGCGCACGTTGGTGCGCGGACGGACGTTGACCTGACCCGCTGACACCTTCCATGCTGGACGCTTCAACGGGGCCGCGCACGTTGGTGCGCGGACGGCCCCGACCTCGCGAAGGGCCATGATCAGCTCAGCGTCGCTTCAACGGGGCCGCGCACGTTGGTGCGCGGACGGGAGCGCGAGAACACGCTCGCGGCGCGGCTCTACGAGGCTTCAACGGGGCCGCGCACGTTGGTGCGCGGACGGCCGGCGCGGTGGCGCTCCGCCACCTCGCGGGCGCTGCTTCAACGGGGCCGCGCACGTTGGTGCGCGGACGGAAGGAACACGCGTCGGTCAGCGGCGCCCGGTATCGCTGGCTTCAACGGGGCCGCGCACGTTGGTGCGCGGACGGCCGGAGGGGACGAAGACCCGCCCGCGCACGGGCGGGCTTCAACGGGGCCGCGCACGTTGGTGCGCGGACGGCCCGAGCAGCGGCCGGAGGGCGTCTCGAACTCGGTGCTTCAACGGGGCCGCGCACGTTGGTGCGCGGACGGCGGGGAGCATGTGGCAGGCGAGCCAGCGGAGCGCCGCTTCAACGGGGCCGCGCACGTTGGTGCGCGGACGGGGAGTTCCGCGCGCGCAACCCCCGCGGGCTCTACTGGCTTCAACGGGGCCGCGCACGTTGGTGCGCGGACGGTGGTCCTGGGACTCGGCGCCGGGAGGGAGGGTCGAGATGCTTCAACGGGGCCGCGCACGTTGGTGCGCGGACGGCGCGTCCTTCCAGGCGGCGTCCGGCTTCACCAGCGACTGGCTTCAACGGGGCCGCGCACGTTGGTGCGCGGACGGCCGCCGTTAACAAGACCACGGCCGACAAGCTCAAGATGCTTCAACGGGGCCGCGCACGTTGGTGCGCGGACGGCTCGGCGGCGATCCACGCCGCCCGCTCCCCGCCCGTGCTTCAACGGGGCCGCGCACGTTGGTGCGCGGACGGGTAGAGCCTCCGGGCCTGCTCCGTCGTCAGGGACGCGTCGCTTCAACGGGGCCGCGCACGTTGGTGCGCGGACGGCGCAGGGCCCAGACCTCAGCGATCTGGTCGTGGACCTGCTTCAACGGGGCCGCGCACGTTGGTGCGCGGACGGCCCGTCCAGCGGTTGTCGTCCGAGAGGCCCATCGCGGCGCTTCAACGGGGCCGCGCACGTTGGTGCGCGGACGGGCGCCCGCGCGGCGGCGAGCTCATGCGGCAGCTGCGGGCTTCAACGGGGCCGCGCACGTTGGTGCGCGGACGGGGGATCAACGCACTCTCTCAGAGCGGGAGCGTCCGGCCGCTTCAACGGGGCCGCGCACGTTGGTGCGCGGACGGCCCGTGCTGCGTCATGGTCGAGACGATCTGGTTCAGCCCGGCTTCAACGGGGCCGCGCACGTTGGTGCGCGGACGGACGTCGGCGAGGCGCTGGGCCTCAGGGAGGCTCAGGCTTCAACGGGGCCGCGCACGTTGGTGCGCGGACGGGACGGTCGCGGGCGCGTAGGCGCCGGTCTCGTAGTTGCTTCAACGGGGCCGCGCACGTTGGTGCGCGGACGGTCGCCGGGCCGACGACCGGGAGCCCGGCGGCCCCCACGGGCTTCAACGGGGCCGCGCACGTTGGTGCGCGGACGGCGCGGCGCGGCGGGAGGGCGAGCCGGCGGCCGAGGAGCGGCTTCAACGGGGCCGCGCACGTTGGTGCGCGGACGGTCTGGCAGACGGCCGAGCCGCTGCGCCGCTGGCAGGCGCTTCAACGGGGCCGCGCACGTTGGTGCGCGGACGGGCGCCGCAGGACCGCGCGACGTCCGCGCTGCCGATCACGCTTCAACGGGGCCGCGCACGTTGGTGCGCGGACGGCGGCGGGGCCCCGTCGCTCGACGACTGGGCGGCCCTGCTTCAACGGGGCCGCGCACGTTGGTGCGCGGACGGGCGGAGCTCCTCGCGGCCGCCCCGGCCGCTTTACTTGATAGCTTCAACGGGGCCGCGCACGTTGGTGCGCGGACGGGAGCGGCTCCGCGCCCGTCGAGCGCCTGTTCACCGTGCTTCAACGGGGCCGCGCACGTTGGTGCGCGGACGGTCCGCCAGGTCGTGCCCGGGGTAACCGTCCACGAGGTGCTTCAACGGGGCCGCGCACGTTGGTGCGCGGACGGCGCCGACATCCGCCGCTGGTGGGGCAACCGTGGCGAGATGCTTCAACGGGGCCGCGCACGTTGGTGCGCGGACGGCTGCTGAACGAGATCGGCGACCCGAAGAAGCAGGGGCTTCAACGGGGCCGCGCACGTTGGTGCGCGGACGGTTCAGCGCCTGCTCCATGAGCGGGAACAGCCGCGGGAAGCTTCAACGGGGCCGCGCACGTTGGTGCGCGGACGGCTCGACGGTCACGGCGCGGATCGTCGCGGACTGGATCGTGCTTCAACGGGGCCGCGCACGTTGGTGCGCGGACGGCTCCGAGGCCGAGCCGCTCGCGCTCGACGGCTGGCACGCTTCAACGGGGCCGCGCACGTTGGTGCGCGGACGGCGGGTTCCGCAGAGCGGCGAGGTCGGCTCGGTCGGCGTCGTGCTTCAACGGGGCCGCGCACGTTGGTGCGCGGACGGATCCCCCGAGCCCGAGTCTCGCGGGACAGTCCACGGAGGCTTCAACGGGGCCGCGCACGTTGGTGCGCGGACGGCCTCAAGTGGTGCCGGAATAGGCGGCGGCTTCTCCGTGCTTCAACGGGGCCGCGCACGTTGGTGCGCGGACGGCGGCGCGGCCTCGCGCTGGCCGCACGTCTGCTCGATGCTTCAACGGGGCCGCGCACGTTGGTGCGCGGACGGCGAGAACGCCGAGGACAACGGCAACGAGGTCCTCTGGGAGCTTCAACGGGGCCGCGCACGTTGGTGCGCGGACGGGGGTCGTCCTCGTCGTCGAGTGGTGCCCCCCCACGTTTCGTGCTTCAACGGGGCCGCGCACGTTGGTGCGCGGACGGCGCGTAGAGCAGGCGGGCCATCACGCACGCCTCGCAGGGCTTCAACGGGGCCGCGCACGTTGGTGCGCGGACGGCCGCCGCCGTGACCGTGGGCGCCTCGCCCCGGTAGGTGCTTCAACGGGGCCCCGCACGTTGGTGCGCGGACGGCCGAAGCCTCGGAACGGGTAGTCCCGCACGCGGCCGCCGGCTTCAACGGGGCCGCGCACGTTGGTGCGCGGACGGACGCCGGGCTCCTGGTCGACGACAGCGCCAAGCACCTGACGCTTCAACGGGGCCGCGCACGTTGGTGCGCGGACGGCCGCGTACTTCGCCAGCCGCTCCTCGCGCGCCATGTCCGTGCTTCAACGGGGCCGCGCACGTTGGTGCGCGGACGGCCGGCCTGGACGTGCCCGACGACGCGAAGGTCACGTTGCTTCAACGGGGCCGCGCACGTTGGTGCGCGGACGGTGCATGGCTGGGAGGGCCGCGGGGACCCGTGCGGCGGGCTTCAACGGGGCCGCGCACGTTGGTGCGCGGACGGTTGTAGCGGTCGACGTGGCGCCGGCTGGGGTCGCCGGGGCTTCAACGGGGCCGCGCACGTTGGTGCGCGGACGGCGTCACACACCCAGGCGAGGATCACGGCGCACCCCCGATGCTTCAACGGGGCCGCGCACGTTGGTGCGCGGACGGCCGGACCACCTCCGCAAGATCGTGTTGGGCGAGGTGATGCTTCAACGGGGCCGCGCACGTTGGTGCGCGGACGGCCCCCGAGGAGGCGCGCGGCGAGCCTCGGCCCGAGGCTTCAACGGGGCCGCGCACGTTGGTGCGCGGACGGGCGATCGAGGTCGTCGCCGACTCGTGGGCCGTCATGGGGCTTCAACGGGGCCGCGCACGTTGGTGCGCGGACGGCTCGCAGAGGCACTCCAGCCACGCCTCGGCGGCCTTGATCGCCGCTTCAACGGGGCCGCGCACGTTGGTGCGCGGACGGAGAGGGCAGAGCAAGGCGCTGAACCACAAGAACTTCTGTCCTCCTTTGCGAGCAGGTCAGGGGCCTACAGAGGAGCAACGGCTCGTGGCACCTCACTTCCGAGGGCAAGTCGCGACACGACAAGGAGCGAGCGGTGCCCGGCGGCTCCTCAGCACGAGACCGCTCGCGAATGCGATTTGTCAAGGAACAGTCAGGTGGTCGTCCCGTCCGTTCGGTCCACATCGGATCAGAAAACCAGGGCGTGGCGCTCGGGGTGGGTGTAGTGCCTGCCGAGCGCGGTGATCGCACGCCGCCCGCGCCCTCGACCCGGTCCAAGATCGGCGACCAGGACCTGGTCCTCATGCGAATGGATGGCCTCCAGCAGTCGGCCTCGGAGCCTCACGAGCTCGGTCTCGGAGAGCTCGCACCGGAAGACGGAGAACTGAAGATGATCTCCGAATCCTCTGAGTATTCGAAAGACGCGGTCGCGACGCCGGTCGTCCGAGATGTCATACGTAACGACGTAGACCTTGCGCATCAACGCCTCCGAAACGTGGGAAGCTCGGGCAGCTCTCCCATGAGGTGGCGGGCGAAGAGGCGAGCCTGCACCTCGAGAACCCGTCGATAGCTGATGCGGTATCCGAACGTCGGATGAGTAACCAACTCGTCCATGCGCCGTTCGTAGGCCGAGATCATGCGGCGGCGGGCTGCGTCGGTGAGCGACACCCCAAGCCCACGCCGGACGAAGTCTGAAGGTCCGACGACTCCGCCGTTCACCGCTCCGAGCACCACGGAATCAGCGATGATGGGCCGGAACTCCTCCATCAGGTCGAGCGCCAGCGACGGGCGCCCGAAGCGCGGCTGATGCAGGAACCCGACGTACGGGTCGAAGCCAACCAGGGCACACGTGATCGTCCAGTCCTTGGTGAGGAGGGCGTACACGAAGGACAGGAGCGCATTGATAGGGTCCTGCGGAGGCCGCCGCGATCGGCCCTCGAAATCGAAGGAAGGTCCCAGGGCGACCTTCAGGAGCTCGGGAAACCGCCCGAAGTACAAGCGCGCGGCTGTACCTTCGATTCCAAGGAGGGATCCGAGGTCGCCGGCAGAGCCCGCCTGCCTGGCGAGGTCGGCGAGGCGCTCCAGCTCCGCCGGTTTCTCCGGGTGATTGCGTCGAAGGATCGTCCGCTGGTTCGAGATCTTGCCCGCGACGATCCCGCGGGCGATCGCCAGGCTCCGGGCCGGGTCGTCTGCGGCACGGAACTGCACGCGTCGCAGCTCGACATTGGTGCCGCTCAGGCCCCGCGCCCACCCATAGAACCAACCGCCGGCGCTGTAAACGGCCAAGGGGACATCGCGCTCCAGGAGAGCGCGGAGCGCCTGTGTCGTTACTTGCACGCCTCCGAACACGGCGACGTGCGACGTGTGCTCGAGCCGCGCCTCTCCGATGGTCTTGTGCTCGCGATCGCGCACCTCGAGGACGTCGCCTCGTAGGCCCACTCGGTATCCACCCCGCTGCACGTAGAGCGGCACGGCATCGTCACGCGCGGGCGTGAGACCCCGAATTCGCGGGAATGCCGCGGCCTCGGCGTCACTCACGAGTTCGCCGATTGCGCTCCCCGTGCCCGCCAGAGCCTCTGCCGAAGGCGAGGAGGGAGAAACGTCGGCGGTCGGCCGTGCGCGGAGCTGGTTCACTTCGTCAGGAAGGCAGACCCCGACGAGCGAGCAGCCGTCACACTTGGGACTCGACACGAGTGGCGGTGGAGGTTCGCGTCGAGCGGCGATCTCGCGTGCCCTTGCGATCGCATCGAGCGTCAACTGGACGAGGTCGTCGTCGAGAGCAACCTCGACGCGCTCCCGACTCGCCGCGTAGTAAATGAAGCCTCGCTCGAGGCGGTACCCGTGGTCCCGCAGGATCAAGGCCTGGGCGCAGACCTGGACCCGCTCAGGGTCATAGGCGCGCAACAGGTTCTTCGGCGGCTTGCCACGCTTGTACTCGACCGGCTCGACATCACCGCCGGTGCCTTCGACCACGTCGGCACGCATCGAGAGACCCAGACGTGGGGAGCTCGCCGAGACAGATCGAGCGACGAACGGTGGAGCCTCGGAGTCACCGGCCGGCGGGGGTCCCGCAGTCTCGCGGTCTGCCCTCCGGTGCACATGGATTCCGTCCTCCATGTACGCGTTGGCGACCCACTCCCCATCCACCCACTCGAGGTAGAAGCGCCGAGGACAGTAGATGACCTCGTTCACCATGCGCACGGGAATGAGGTCGGGCACCTCCTGCGGGGTCTCAGCCGCCATGCTGCTCACCTTCCGGGCGCCGGGACGGCCACCGAGACGAACACGTTCTTTCCCACGAGAGTGCGGCGCGCGCGCAGGATCTCGACCACCCCCATGGCGCGCAGCGTCGAGCGGTCGGGGCGCTCCCTCCCGAGCGTCGCCAGGCCGAGCAACGAGGCCACCGTCGGGAGCGCCAGAGGAGAGTCCCAGATCGGCCAGGTGAGCTCGAAACCATCACTCCCCCGCCGCCAACCGAGCGCCTTGAGCTCCTTCGGGCCTGCTGGTGCCGTGGGAAGGAGCGGCAGCGCCTCGATGGCGAGGCGGCTCGCGCCCCACTCCGTTCCGGCGGTGTCCTTGCCAGGATCGCCCCAGCGCAGCGCATAGCGTCGGTCGTCGGCTGGGTCCCAGCGAAGGGCGAGCTGCTCGTCCTGGTAAGACCACGTCTCGAACAGCGAGCGAGACAGGTGCTCCGCGGTCGTCACGGCCGCGAGCTCTCGACAGGTCTTCAGAAGGCACTTGCCGCCCGCACCGTTCAAGAACGATAGCGGAGTGGGCTGCACGCGGCAGTCCTTGTCGAGCACCGCTTCGGACCCGAACGCGACGACGAAGCCCGACCAGTCAGCCAGACGAGGTGGCCCTTTCGCCCATCCGTCCTGTGCCGCGAAGCGGGCACGCAGCGCAAACCGACGGAAGAGCGGCCCCGGAACTCCGATCACGTCGTCCAGCGAGTACTGGGGGAGGCCGCCCGACGCGGTCAGGGCCTCGCGTGCCGCCGCGTCCGCACGGTCGGCGGCCTCCCGGACTTCGGCGATCCGCGCTTCCTCGAAGTCCTTGCGCGCCTGCCCTCGCAGGCCGAGGCGCCCCGCCTCGTCCTTCGCCTCCTTCTTCGCCTTCTTCAGGATCGCCTTGGCGTCCCGCCGGATGCGATCCGGGTCAGGGTTACTCGCTCCCTCCTTGGACGAGCGTTTGCGCCCCTTCGGTGTTTCAGCGCCTGGGCGACTGACCCGGAGGGCCTCGTCCAACGCCACAACGAGCTCCTCGCGAGTCGCCTCCCCATTGAAGGTGAGTACGGGCGTCCAGAAGCCACGCTCCTCCCAACAGAGCCGAACGTCACGCTCCGGCCAGACGCCATCAAGCACGCGAAGCGTCCCCAAGGCCGCGAGAAAGGCGAGCAGGTTCGACCCGTCAAGCCCGGACAGCTGCGACGCGCCCACGGCGGCCTCCCTTGGCGTTCTCGCCCACCTCGGACTCGCTCTGCCGATGATCCGCGAGGCGCAGGATCGCCTCGAGATAAGCGAGGCCCCACCAGCCATAGCGGCGATTGAGGCGCCAGAAGCGATCGGCGAGTCCCGCGCCCAGATGCTCGAGACCCGTGACCAACGCCGCGGTCGCCCTCTCCCCGCCGAAGTCGACCGCGACCTCCTCGACGGGCGGATCCTTGTCGACGACCACCGGCGCGAAGGGCCTGCACCGGCCGTGGTGAGAGGCGACGAGGTGGAGGACGAGATCCCAATCTCGCGCCCGAGCCCGTGCGCCCGGCAACTGCTCGGCCAGGCGAACCGACAGGAGCTCGTGGCGACCGCCCTCCGGATAGCCGCTCCGCTCCCGCGCCTCTCGCAGCTCGCGCCGGGTCTCGCCAATGCGCTCCGACTTCGCCAGGAGCTCGGGGTCGATGAGCGAAGCGAACCGGTCCCCCCCTCTGAGCCAGGACTGGAAGCGCGGGTCCGCCTTGCCCAGATCGTGGAGCTCCCCGGCGAGCGTCAGGTCGTCGACCAGCGCCGAGGTCAGCCCAAGCGCCTCGGCGAAGCGTCGCGCCCGAGCTCCGACCCCGGCGCAGTGCTCGGTGAGCGGCACCCTCACCGTCGCCCCGCTCGTCCCGTCCTCGTCGGTGAAGTCGCTGCCTGCGTGAGCCAGGGAGTCGCCGGTCTCGCTGCCGACGTCAAGCCGCACGTCGCGGCGTGAAAGCACCAGTCCCTTGCCCGAGGCGTGGACGACCAACCGGGTCCCACTCGACCGACCAAGACCACTCGCGAGCACGCGGATGGCCGCTTGCACCTCGGCCTCGCCCTCGACGCTCGGCTCGCGCTCCGCTAGCCCCTCGAGCAGCTCCAACAAGGCTTCCTCGTCGTCAGACTCGACCGGTGGCTCCGACCATGCCGCAACGCGATCGAAGAGGTCTCCAAGGTCATGGTCGAGCCCCGAGGGACGTGTCGCGGTGTGAATCCGCAGCGCGGCCCGCGCCCGCCCGCGAACCAACGCGAGCTCGGCCCTGTCAACAACGGGAGTCGTCGAAGACGGACACCACCCGAACCGGTCACAGCCATGAAAGGTCGCGGGCAGAACCAGGAGGTCTCCTGGGCGCAGGTCCCGGGCGGCGACGATCTCGCTCTCCTCAGGGCCACGCCAGCGCAGCGCGGGTCGCGGGACGCTCTGAGCGGGCGGCAATTCCTGTGGCGCTGCGGCCGTCGTCTCGATGTCGGCGTCGGCCGCGTCGACCTCGACCTGACCCTCGAGCCAACGTCTTACAGCGGCCAGCGGCACCGGCATCGCCTCGCCCGTGGTCGGAGGAAGCTGGGCCACGACCTCCGCCCAATTGAGCTCGACCTCGGTCGCCTCCGGGCTCCAGGTGAGATCCGCGCGCCAGACGACCTGGACCTCCGGGCGCGAAGGCACGATCCCATGAAGGAAGATCCCCGGCTCAGGAGTTACCGCTGGCGCCGGGCTCGTCTGTGCCCAGAGGTCGACGTGAGCCGGGAGAAGCACGGGTGCGTGCGCCGGAGGGGGGACGCAACCTGTAGGCGGAGGAGTATGCCGGTACGTCGCCTCGAGCCCGGCGAGACCGAAGTCGACGACGCCATCGGTCGCGACCTGCTCGAGCCACGACCAGGTCGCGCCCAGCGATGGTCCGTAAACCGGGTCGTCGTCAGCCGACTGCTCGTCGAGGACGATCGCGGCCTCCGTCTGCCCGTGGATCCCGAGGCGATCCAGGCGCCCGAAGCGCTGACGCAGCGCATCGAGGCTCGCACACTCCGTGACCAGGCCGTCGAAGTCGAGGTTTGCCCCGACCTCGATGCACTGGGTTGCAACGACGAACACCGGGTTCGCGAGCGGCGGGCGCTCCTCGCTGGCCGCGAGGCGCGGACCCCACTCCCGCAGGAGCAGGTCTCGGTCGAGCGGCCTAACCCGCCCCGTCAGCAAGATCGTCGACTCGCCTGAGAGCTCCTCGAGGCAGGCGCGCGCCGTCGCCACGCGGTTGACGATGATGCCGATCGCCGGAGGCCCGTCCCCGGGCCCTCGCGCAACACTGGCGAGCCGCCGCGCCTCCTGGACCAGGGCGCGTACTGGTCCAAGCTTCCCCTTCCCCTTGGCCTTGAGCAGGCGGGCATGCTTCCGGGCCACGAGGCGTCTCCCTAGGACCGGGTGTGTCCGATCTCCGTCGTTGAGCCGGAAAGGACTGGGCTCGTCGACCTCGTCGCCTGCGAGGCGAACCGGCGACCGCGTCGTCGCCGACATCCGGACCAGCGCATACGGCGCCTCCAGAGGGATCTCGGCCCAGGTGCGATAGAGCGAGATCGCCTCGGCCGTCTCCACGAAGGGCTCGGAGGTGTGGGCCTCGTCGACGACGATCAGCGCGTCATTCCCCACGAGCCCGGCGTGGATCGGCCACGCATACCCAGATCGTAGGCCATACCCCCTGAACACGAGCCTCGAGCCGACCTGGTCGACGGTGCTCACGACGATCGTCGGTTGGGTCGGGGTTCGTGCCCAGGCGTCGTCGCGATAGATGCCGCCCCGAAGGAGCGCGCACGCGATCGGCGCCTCCCCCGCGGCCAGTCTGCGGAGCCGGCCTGCCACGGCCCCGACCAGCCCACCCGTAGCCTGACGGTGGGCAACCACGAGCTTCTTGGCACGCTCGTACGCCTCGTCGACGACCACTCGACGGTCGACGACGAAGAAGATCCGCAGCGGCGCTCGTCGTTCCCGGGCCGGGGCATCGGCCTCGAGCGCCAGATGAAACAGCGCGATGTCGATGATCGACGTCTTCCCAGTTGCTGTCGGGAGGGAAATCGTGTCGGGCCACGACCGCCGCGCCTTCCCCTCTGTCCGTACCAGGTCGTCGAGCAGACGCCGCTGCCATGGGAAAGGCTCATGCCCATGAAGCTCGCGGAACCACCCGCTGAAGTCATTCGCAGACAGGTCGGTCATGCGCGCTCCTCAGCCCTGAAGCGGGCAGCACAGCCCATAGCCCTGGTAGCGTCCTGCTCCCAGGAGAATCGGCCCGACGACGGGCCGATCGAAGGTCAAGACCACATGGCGCATCGGCCGAGGCCCCCGCTTCGAGGGGAACGGCGGGAAGCGCCGCCCGGGCGGCGCCCCCGCAATCAACGACACGTCCGACACGATGACGTCCAGTGGCTCGGGGAGCCCAATGCGGAGGCACGCGGCGCGAACGATCGCCTCCTCGTCGCCAGGGCGCTTGGGGTAGCGGTCGAGCACCACAGGGGTGACGCTGCTCCAACGAGCGGCGGGATCCCGTGGTCGGGTCCACGTCCGCGGGTCGAGGCTCCGGGGAGGCACGGAGCGGTCCTCGAGGGCGAAGGTCACCAGTCCCGGGCGGAGTCGCAGCTCCCCCCCGCCGCCACCCTCGCCCGCGGGTGCGAGCCAACGGGACAGCGCCCTCGCGACGGTCGTCCGCGAGTCGGGAGTCGCGGCCCGCGGGAGGGCGATCGCGAGTCCGATGACGCGGCCGTCGGCATGCCCATGACCAACGTTCGCCAGGGGCAGAAAGGCGGCGTGAGTCTGCGTGCTCGGTCCACCCCCGACGGAGTGTCCCGTGAGGATCTCCGGCGCCGGCTGCGCCGGGGACCAACACATGAGCGCGTCCCGCAGGGCGCCGGCCAGAACGGCGCTTGATTCGAGCGCCGGCGTCAGCCCCGCGACACGGCGCAGGACAGTCAGGTCGTCCTGGAACTCCGACTCGGCGACCGCAATGGCTTCTTCCCTCGCCACGGACCCATACCCGACGAACCGCCCGGGGCTAGGCCGAAGGCCCGCGGCGAACCTCGCGTCCAGCTCGGCGAGCCGCCCGGGGCCCGCAACCCGCAGTCGATGCGTGACCCGCGACGAGCCGGGGATGAGCGTCACAGGCGGGGGGGACGGCTCGATCCAGGCCTGAACGAGCGAGGCGCTGTGGCCCACGCGCGTGACACGGCCACAGACCGCCTCGAGGGCACGACGGACTTCCGGCGTCGGCTCCGCCTCCGGCCACACCATGAAGGCCAGGTCGTCCTCCAGGGACGCCGACGCGAACGAGCGCGCCTGCCGCTTGCGCCCGATCGGAATGTGCGGAGCAAAGGGCGGATGCCCCCCCGGGTCGGGCGTGTCATTGACGGGCACGTACGCCGTCACCGCCTGGCGCGGCGTGGCCGCTGCCGCGCAGATGCTCGGCGGCGGGAGCCTTTCGAGCCACTCGAGCGCGGCGCGTTCTTGAGGGTCGGGCGAGCCACGTCCCTCGTTCAGCGCTGCCACGAGGGCCATGAAGACGCGCCCAGGATGTGGAGGCCACTCCGGCTCGGAGTCAGTTCCTGGTGCGACCGCATAGACGCGGCCCGTCAGGTAGCAAAGACCGACGGCGAGCACTACGAGTCCTCCCCGACCGCGACCTCGAGCGCCTGGCTCGCCTTGACCAGCGTGACCAGCTTGTCCTGGGGTCGGAGCACGAGGGTCCCGAGCGCCTTTGGCTCCCGCTCCGCCCAGACGAGGCCCTTCTTCGAGGCCTTGCCTGCGGCCTCTCGAACCAGTTCCAGCGCCGCCTCCGTGTCGAGCGTGAACCGCTCGGGCGGGGTGCCCGGCCGGCCGAGGACCTCCCAGGTCACCGGCTCGACCGGCACCAGCAGGCACCTCGAGCGGAGGTCATGACCCGCTGCATCCGCGAGCGTCGCGCCCGCCAGGCCCAAGGCCAGGAGCGCCGCCTGTGCGACCTCGTCACGCTCGGGATCGATGCGGCCGTCCGCGTCGGGGAAGGAGAGCCGTCGGAGCGCCGGCACCGAGATGACGGTCGTCAGCAGCGCACGCCCGATCGTCGCGCCGCCATCCGCGATCGTCGGCGTGACATTGCCGTGGTTGGCTTCGGAGGGCTTGCCGTCCTTTCCCAGCCGCTTCGGCTTGGCCTTCTCCTTGATGGCCAGCTTCTCGTCCAAGGTCCACGTCCCGTCCTTGCCCACGTAGAGCTCGGCGGCCTTGGCCTGGATCTGCAGCGGGTCGATGCGGCTCGCCGTCTTGCGGCCGATCACGACGTCGATGCCCACGATCTCGGACACCAGCGCGCGCTGGAACTTGACACCCAGGCCACCCCGGCGGCCGGTGGAGTCCCACATGCCGAACACGAGCGCCGTAGGGCACAACTCGTAGAGGAGCGAAGCGTTGCCCAGCCCGCATGCGCCGAAGCCTCGCTCGGCGAGGTAGTCGGGGAAGGACTTCTTGCCGTCGACCGTGCTATCGCGCAGGATCGCGTCGACCAGCCGGTGCGGCGCCTCCAGGCTCGTGACGCGACGGACTCCTTCGACCCCGGTGCCACCGAAATCAACGGCGATCACCGGAAGAGGCAGGCGGCCCCCGTCCCACGCCCTGAGCAGGGCGAGCTCCATGCGGTTCGCCTGCGACTGCACCGAGTCGAGGAGCACGCAATCGACCTCGCGAGGCGCTCCATTCTCTTGGTGAACCCGACGCTTCTCGATGGCGTACTGGCCCTTCTCATAGGTGGGAGGGAACACCTTGTCGCCGTCACCACCTGCGGGCTGCAGGACAGCGACGCGGCGCACGGCCGTGGCTTCCGTGATGAACTGGAGCAGTCGAGAGAACTTGGGCATGGATGGTCTCCGATCTTGAGTCCGATGCTTGCTGAGTCTTAGGCGCTGCGTGCCGCAGCACTCCTGAGCTTTTCAAGTAGCCGTTGCACGAGGCTTCTGGCAGTCACTTGCCGCACTCCTACTCGGGCGGCGACCCTTCACTGGCGAGGCATCGAGGGCGGATCGCGCAGAGTCGCGCACGGGAGCGCGGCGCTCTTTGGCTCAATCGCCGTAACTCCAGGGTGCCTCCGCGCAGCCGCGCAGCGTGCACCACGGGCCACGTCGAATGGAAGCTCGTGCACAGGGAACTACCGGGAACTACCCCGGGAACTACCAGGCCCAAGCCCGGTCGCCACCGCGGCTTCAGACGCGGCGGACGTCCATCCGGAAGTCGGCGAGCCCGGCCGCGTTCGTCACCCGGCGCAGACGGAAGCGGCGCTCGAACGTGGGCGAACGGACCCAGCCCTGCCGATCGCGACGCGCAGGGCGATAGCGGCGGCCCTCGAGGACGAGGAGCTGGAAGTCGAGCGCACCTTCGCGCGCGTCGACGAGCCAGTACTCGGCCACCCCGGCGCGGGCATAGTCGCGCACGAAGTCGACGAGATCCTTGCCCGGGTTCGAGCTGCTCACCACCTCGAGCACCATGTCGGGCGCGCCGAGCAGTTCGCTGCGCCGCCGCGGGTTGATCCGCGCGCGCCCGGAGCGGAACGACTCGAATCGGACGAGCATGCCGTCCGGCTCGGTCGACAGGCCCGCGCGCGCGTGCGTGAACCAGCTCGCGGGCGTGAAGTACATGCCCAGCTCGGACTCGACGGTCAGCGTCCCGAGGACCCGGTTCACCTCCGCGACCAGCGGCGCATGAGAGTCGTAGTCCTGCGGGCTCATCTCGACGTACACGCCCCCGCTGCAGAACGTCGCGCGGGGACGAGGACCGGACTCGGGCAGGCTGGCGACCCACGCGCGGAACCCACCGAGCGTGTGGGCTCGAGCAGGCACCTCGACCCCGAGCACGTGCAGCGGACGGGCGGGCGCGCGCGGCATTCCGACCATCTTACTCCCACCCCGCACCCGCCCCACCCGCCCAGGGTCCGTCACCACGGCTCTCGCCACGGGCACTCCTCGCCTTTTCAGCCGCGTGGAGATTCCGCGCGCCCGACGTCGCAGTTCTAGCGCCCACCTCCGACAGGCCCGGGCGGATAGACCGCGCGCGGGACGTGGAACGGCCGGGGAGAGTCGTTCATCCGAGTGTAAGTCCCTGCGCTGTCGGAGGTCGCGGCTACTCTGCGCGCGTGGACCTGACGCCGCTCGATCCCCGTGAGCAGGACCTCCTGCGCCGAACGATGGGCCTCCGCTGCCAGCAGGCCCGCGAGCGCCTGGGGCTGTCGCAGCGCGCGCTCGCGCGGGTGATGGACCGCTCGCCCTCGTGGGTGCGCGAGGTAGAGCAGGGCGAGCAGTGGCCGCCGCCCTACCTGCTCTCGACGCTGGCGCGCGCGGCCGGGGTGCCGGTCGGGTGGTTCTACGGCGACGCCGAACCGGACCTGGAGGCGCTCGCGCGCCGCCTGATCGACCACCTCACGGCCGAGGGCGCCGAGCGGCCGACCGAGGCGGGCCGCGTCGGGGCGTGAGCGTCAGTACCGCTCCGCCCACGCCCGCCAGCGCGGCAGGAGCACCTCGCGCCCGAGGATCTTCACGCAGGCGGCGAGCGGGACGGCGATGATCATGCCGGGGAGGCCGGCGAGCGCGCCGCCGACGAAGATCGTGATGATCACCGTGACGGCGCTGACGTTCACGGCGCGGCTCTGGATGTAGGGCGTCAGCACCCAGTTGTCGATCCCCTGCGCGCCGAAGAACACGACCGTCGGCCAGAGGAGCACCCAGGTCCAGTCGAACGCCCCGCCCGTGACGGCGTGCCCGTAGGTCACGCCGAGCGCCAGCGGCAGCCCGAGGCTCGAGGCCCAGGGGACGACGTTGAGCAGCGCCGTCGCCGCGCCGAGCACGAAGGCGTAGGGCACGCCGACGAGCCACCAGCCCGCGATCAGCACGACGCCGAACAGCGCCGAGACGACGAGTCGCCCGCGGAAGAACCCGGCCACGACGTCGTTCATGAGCCCGAGGACGCGCAGGACCTCCGCGCGACGCCGCCGCGGGATGTAGTTGGCGGCCGCGGCCAGACCGGGCAGGTGCCAGGAGATCAGGAACACGTAGATCGGGAAGAGGATCGCCGTGACCGCCACGTAGGCGGCGAAGCCGACCGCGCCGATGATCGTCGCCGCGACCTCGTCGGTGCCGCCCAGCGCCCACTGCAGGAGGCGCATGCTGGCCTCGACGTCGAGCGCCGCCGGGCCGTCGGTGAGGTCCTCGATCGGCCGCGTGAACCGCGTCGTGTCGACGCCGTACTGCGCCTCGACGCGGTCGGAGAGCTGCTCGATCAGCGCAGGCACCTCGCGGGTGAGCGCCACGCCCTGGCGAATGACGAGCGGCCCCACCCACAGCACCATGACCAGCTCGGCGCCCACGATCGCCAGCGCCAGGAGCCCGGCCGAGACGGCGCGCGGGACGCCGCGGCCGCGCGCGCGCTCGAGGAGCGGGTTGAAGAGGAAGGCGATCAGCAGCGCCAGGAGCACCGGCCCGAGCACGCCGCGGAGCGTGTAGCCCGCCAGCGAGCCGACCACGATCAGGACGAAGAGGCCGACCGCCAGGACGGCGTCGCGCACCGGGACGACGTCCCACAGGCGCCGGTCGGCCCACGACGGCGGCGGCTCGCCCGCGCGGTCGACCGGGAGCGGCGGCACGCCGGGCTCGGAGCGAGGTGACCTCGGTGGACCGCCGGCGGCCTTGATCACGCGCCGTCTCGCACGAACGGACCCCGAACCCCTCCTGGCCACGATCACCCGGAGGCGACGCCCCGGCAAGCCCGCCCCCCGCGAGCCGGCGCCCGGCCGCGGGTTACGCGAAGGCCTGGAGGGGGTGTCAGGCCCGGCCGATCGCGATACAAACGAGCCCTGCGTGGCCCACGTCGCCCTGCCGCTGCTCGTCCTCCTGCCGCTGCTCGCGGCCGCGGCCGTCCTCGCCGCGCCGCCGGCCTGGACCCGGCGCGCCGCCGTCGGCGGCGCCGGCCTGACGTTCCTCCTCGCCGCCTGGGCCGCCGTCGCCGCCCCCCACGCCCTCGACCTGCGCGCGTGGTTCGAGCGCGGGCCGCTCGCGCGCGCCCTCGACCGCGCCGGCGTCGAGGACCCGCTCGCGCGCGAGGCGCTCGTCGACCTCGTGCGCGCCCCGCGCCCCGCCGCCGAGGAGGCAGCGCTCCTCGCCCGCCTGGCCAACGTCGACGCGGCGCGCGCCACGCTGGGCTGGGTCGAGGGGATCTCGCCGCCCGACGCGGCGCGCGCCGAGGAGGCCCGCGCCGCCCTGCGCGCCGCCGAGGCCGAGGCCGCGCGCTTCACGACGACGCTCGAGACCACGCGCGCCGATCTGGCCGAGGACGCGCGCCTGGCCTACGGGCGCTCGGGCGAGCGCGTGCGCCTGCCCTGGACGCGACCCTGGCTGCCGGCCCTGGGCGTGAGCTGGGCCCTGGGCGCCGACGGCCTGAGCCTCCCGCTGGCCCTCGCCACGGCGCTGATCGTGCTCCTGGCCCTGGCCGTGGCGCCCGACGCCCGCCCCCCCGCGCGCCCCGGGCCCCTGCGCGCGGGCGGCCCGGCCGAGGGGTCGCGCGGCGCGCTCGTCGCCGTCCTGGCGCTCGAGGCGCTCGTGCTGGCCATGCTCCTGGCCCTCGACGTGGCGCTCCTGCTCGTCGCCTGGTCGCTCCTGCTCGCGCCCGCCTACGGCCTCGTCGCCGCGCGCGGCCACGCCCCGGCGCAGGCGGCCGCGCGCGTCGTCGGCCTCGGCGCGGCCGGGGCCCTCGTGGCCCTCGTCGGCGCCGGGGCGATCGTCACCCGCGCCGGCACCCCGGCGAGCTGGAGCGTGCTCCTCCTGCACGAGGCGGCGCGCGCGGGCGAGGTGCCGCTGCCGCGCCAGGAGTGGTTCCTCCTGGCCCTCCTGGCGGCGACCGCGTGCCGCCTCCCGCTCGGCCGCGCCCACCGCGACGCCCTGGCCGCCGCGCCGGGCTGGACGCAGGGCGTCGTCCTCTGGGCGCTCTTGCTCGGCGCCGCCTACCCGCTCGTGCGCCTCGGCTGGGCCCTGGCCCCCGAGGCGGCCCTGGGGCGGCTCGCCGCGCCCTCGGCGCTCCTGGGCCTCGTCGCGCTCGTGGCCGGCGGCGTCGTGGCCCTGCGCGCCGCCGCGCCGACCTCCCTCCTCACCGGCGCCCTCACCGCCCACGTGGGGCTCGTCCTC
>JAHBXY010000270.1 GCA_019636275.1 Planctomycetota bacterium
CGCACGCGGGGCAGCCCGCGACGTGCTCCGCGCCGGCGGCCGGGTCGTCGAGCCAGGCGAGGAGGTCGCCCTCGTCGCGCCCGCAGCTCACGCGCCCACCGCGCCGCGCAGATGGGCGTAGGCGCGGGCGACCCGGCGGCGCACGGCGTCGGGGTGCAGCCCCAGCCGGCCGCCGGCCTCGGCGTAGGTCAGCCCGTGGACCTCCTTGAGCTCGAAGGCCGCCCGCTCGTCGTCCGGCAGGGCGGCGAGCGCCTCGCGGAAGGCGGCGAGCTCCTCCCCGGCGACGAGGGCGTCGAGCGGCTCGACGGGCCGCGCCGGCGGCTCCTCGGGCAGGGCGGAGAGGCTCGCCCGGGCCACGTAGCGCCGCCCCTGACGACGCCGCTCGTTGAGGGCGAGGTTGCGCGCGGCCGTGTAGACCAGCGCCCGGAAGCGCCCGCCGCCGCCGGCGCCGTCGCGCCGGTCGCGCCGGTCGAGGAGGCGGACGAAGGCCTGCTGCGCCAGGTCCTCGGCGGCGCCCAGGTCGCGGGTGAACCGCGCCAGGTAGGTGACGAGCCCGCGGTAGTGGCGGCGGAACAGCTCGCCCAGGCCGGCGCTCGCGCCGGCCCGCCACGCCCGCTCGACCTCCTCGTCGCTCGCGAGCCCGTCGACGCTCGAGGCCGTCATCGCCCCTCCCCGCGCCCCTGCCGACTGACGTCCCGATGATGACACGGCAGACCCGCTGTTGCATCCACACCGCCCCCGGGCGCCGCCGGCGTGCCGGCGTGGAAACGTGACGCCGCCAGGACTTGAGCGACCAGGTACCATGGAGACCCCGTGAAGGACGCCGACCCGCCGCGGCCCGCGGGCCGCCTGATCCAGCCCCGCTCGAGGCCGCCCGCGTCGCCCCCGGCGACCGACGACGCGCCCACGCGCGTGCATCAGCGAGCCGCCCCGCCGGGCGACGCCCCGCTCCCGTCGTCGATCGGCCCCTACCGGGTGCTCGGCGAGCTGGCCCGCGGCGGCATGGGCGTGATCCTGCGCGGGCACCACGCCGGGCTCGACCGGCCGGTCGCGATCAAGCTCCTGCACGCGGCTGACGACCCGGACGCCCGGGCGCGCTTCCTGGTCGAGGCCCGGGCGGCGGCCCGCCTCTCCCGGCATCCGTCGATCGTGCCCGTGCACGACGTCGGCACCGACGAGGCGGGCCGCGACTTCCTCGTCATGGACCTCGTCGACGGCCCGAGCCTCCACACGCTGATCGCCCGCGAGGGCGCGCTCGGGGCGCGGCGGGCGGCGGCGCTCGTGGCCCGGGTGGCGCGCGCGGTGGCGCACGCGCACGGCAACGGGATCCTACACCGCGACCTCAAGCCCCACAACGTGCTCGTCGAGCGCGCCACGGGCGAGCCGCTCCTCACCGACTTCGGGCTGGCCAAGCTCGTGCGCGCCGCCGGCGACGGCTCGGCGCGCCGCAAGGGGCCGTCCGTGGCCACGCCCGGCCCCACGCCGGGGCAGGGGCTGACGCTCGACGGGGAGATCATCGGCACGCCCGCCTACATGGCCCCCGAGCAGCTCGAGCCCGGCGCCGCCGTGGGCCCGCACACCGACGTCTGGGGCCTCGGCGCGGTCCTGCACGAGTGCCTCTCGGGGCGGCCGCCGTTCGCCGGCGACACGCTGTTCGAGCTGTTCGAGCAGGTGCTCCGCGGCCAGCCGCGCCCGCTCGACGGCATCCCACCGGCCCTGGCGGCGATCGCCGGCCGCTGCCTGGAGAAGGACCCGCGCGCCCGCTACGGGTCGGCCGAGGAGGTCGCGCGCGACCTCGAGCGCTTCGTCGACGGCGCGCCGGTGCTCGCGCAGGTGCTCGTCCGCCGCAGGGGTGGCGACGGGCGGTCGGCGCGCGCCCTGGTCGCGCTGGCCCTCGCGGCGCTCGCGGGCTACCTGCTGCACGCGCGCGCGTGGCCGGCGCTGGCGCCGCTGCTCGGGCCGGCGACGGTGGACGACGAGGCCAGGTGAACCCCTGCTCGCGGTTGCCCGGCGGCCCCGGCGGCGGGTAAGGTCGCCCCGCGCCTGGGGGGCGACGTGAGGACCTCGACCTACTTCTTCCTGGCGACGCTCCTCTTCGCCGCGCCGGCGGCCCGGGGCGAGTTCCGCGGCGACGAGGTCCGGCCGCGGAGCTTCGACTACAACGACGAGTACTTCCTGAACGTCTTCTCCTACCGCCAGCGGCTCACGCACCGCTGGGCGTGGGGGAACGCGGCCAGCCCGCGCTGGCGCTGGTTCTGGGGCGACACGGCCCTCGGCTACGACGTGACCGCCGGCAGCCTGCGCTCGGACGAGCTCTACCTGCGCCAGCAGGCGATCGTGCGCCTGCCCTGGTCGAACCACGTGACCGGCGAGTACCGCTTCGTCGAGGACGAGGACTACGACTCGCGCTACCGGCGCAACGAGGTCGAGGTCCTCGTGCGCCTGTTCCGGCCCGCCTACGCGCTGCCGCTCCTCGACACGCTCGGCCGCACGCCGCTGCCCGATGGGCTGTTCTTCGGCGGGCAGGGCCTCCTCGACGCCGAGAAGGAGCACGCCGACATCGGCTGGGTCCTCGGCTGGCGCGGCGAGTGGCTGGGCCTGCGCCTCGACCTGGTGCAGGTCGATTACTGGTACAACCAGAAGAACAAGGTCGGCGGCGAGTACGAGCGCGAGCCGCTGACGTTCCGCGCCAAGGCCGGGGCGCTGCTGCTCGAGGGCGACCTCGAGCTCCTGGCCTGGTTCCAGGACGACCTGCCGACGACGCTGCGGCTGCCGCAGGACTCGCTGACCTTCCGCTACAGGAAGCAGGAGGCGGGCGTGGCGGCCCGCTGGCAGGTGTCGCCGGGCGTGCGCGCCGACGTGCAGGCGGCGGTCGAGCGCACGCGCAAGCGGCGCCGCTCGCCCGACCCGCTCGCCAACGACGACCTCGACCGCGAGGCGCTGCAGGTGTTCGCGGCGGCCGAGGTGGACGTCGCGCCCCTCCTGGGCGAGCGCTCGAGCCGGCCGAACGACGTCGTGCTCTTCGGGCTCCACGGGCACGTGCTCGACGAGGAGACGGCCGGCCTGGCCGTCGGCCTGCCCGGCGGCTCGACGGGGGCGCCGGACGTGACGCACCGGCGGGGCGAGGTCTACGCCGAGGTGGGCTACGTGCTCGGGCTGCCCACCTTCAACGACGACTACCAGCTCGGCCTGCGCGCCCAGACGCAGAACGGGTTCCTCTCGCTGCGCGACGTGCGGCCGGACGAGGGCAAGCACACGGTCAGCCAGCGCTTCCTCTCGAAGATCGGCCTCGGCCTCGAGCTGCTCTTCCGCGACGGGCTCGGGTCCGCATTCTTCCAGTTCACCTTCCGCGTCGACCGGGCCACCTTCGGCGGCGGCAACGCCCAGGTCATGATGCGGTTCTGAGTGTGATCGACGGCTGCGGCCGCGGATGCAAACTCGGCTCGCTCGATCCGGTTCGAGGGCTGAGACGTCGTGCTTCGCACGACGGGGCGAGGGGGGGCGCGCGCGGCCGCTAGGATCCGGCGATCGATACCGGCCGCGCGCGCACCCCCCTCGCCTCGGCCTCCGCGGCCTCGCCTCGCTCGTCGTTCCATTCCCCTCGTGGATCGGGCGATCGAGCTCGAGTTGCTTCTCCGGTTGGAGCCAGGCCCGCGCAGCCGCCGATCACGCCACGAGGTCCACGATCCAGGCCCCCGGGACCTCGGCGCGCACGACCTCGGCGCCGAGGTCGAGCCAGGGGCCGCAGCGGTCGAGGACGCAGGCGTCGCCGGTGGCGACGACCACGTCGCCCGTCGCGGCGGCGAGGTCGCGGTCGGGATCGGCCACGACCTCGGCCGTCCACGGCAGCCCGGCGGCGGCCGCGCGCGCGCGCAGGCGGGCGGCCAGCCGGCCGGAGTTCGACACGGGCGCGTCGATGAAGAAGCGCGCGGGCGCGGCCGCCCAGCCGCGAGCGGCGAGGCGCCGGGCGACGCGGTCGAGCGCCTCGTCGGTGGCCTCGCCGGCGCGGTAGGTGCCGTGGATCCCGGCCAGGTCCTTGAGCCCGCCATCGACGGTCGTCACGAGGACCCCGCCGCGCAGGGCGGTCTCGACCGTGATCAGCACGTTGAAGGCGTCGATCAGCACCGCGCCGGGCGGCGGGGCGCCCTCGGGCACGCGGCGCGCGGCGCGCGCGGCGGCGCCGGCCGACTCGCTCGTCGCGCGCGAGATCGCCACGCGCTGCCGGTCGCGGAGCTGGTGGCGGTCGCCGACGAGCTTCAGCGCGGCGTCGAGCGAGTAGCCGCGGTCGCGCAGCCACCTGAGCTCGTGCGCCGCGGCGCGCAGGCGCGGGCCCTCCGCGGGCGCGAACAGCGCGGCGTCCGCCGGATGCGGGCCGCCCCCGGCCACGTCAGTAGAGCGGCGGGATGAGGAGCTCCTGGCCCACCGTGAGGTTCATCGGGTCGTCGATCCCGTTGGCGTCGGCGATGATCCGCCACTCGGCGGGGTTGCCGTACTCCTTGCCGGCGATCCACGAGAGCGTGTCGCCCTGCTTGACGATGCGCCGCTTCGTGTGGTCGGGCGAGTGGCGGGGCTTCGACTGGAGCTGCTCCTCGGGCGTCGAGTACTCCATGAAGCTGCAGCTCGCGACGGCGCGCACGGGCGTGCCGTCGTCGAGGAACATGGTGAAGCGCAGCGACAGGTTGCGCAGCACGCACTTGAAGTTGAGCTTCTTGCCCCACACGAAGAGCAGGATCGGCGGGCGGTGCTTGTCGGCGTTGACGAGCTGGAAGACCTCGAGCTCGTCGGTCCACTGGCGCACGTCGCGCGCCTCGCCCTCGAGCTCGTAGGCGTCGAAGAACAGCTCGACGTCGAGCTTCATCGGCGCGCCGCTCGTCCACTCGTAGGCCGGCGCGTCGAGGCCCTGGATGTGGTGCTCGGCCCACGGCGCCGTCTTGGAGAAGACGTACTCGCGCGGGTTGAAGCAGACCGTGAGCGAGGCGTTCGTGTCGAGGTTCTTGATCTCAGCCTTGACCAGCGACATGAGCCCTCCCGCCGGGCCGACCCCCGGGCGCGCGACGCGCCCGGATCATACCTCGCGGCCGGGGTGGACCCGCGCGGAGCGCGGGCCGCCGGCGCGACCGCCCCGAATTGTAGAACGCCGAGAGGCCCGGCCGGAACTGCGCCACGCAGGTGCCTGGGACGGGTCGGGCCGGGCCGACTCCGGCCGGGGTCCCTGTGCTCGGCCGCCGACCACTCGTAAGTCCTCGAAACGTGAGACCGCAGCGGCCGAGCACACGGATCCCCCGGCATCCGCGAAGAGGCCAGGGAGCCGGCAGGAAGGCCGCGAAGCGGCTGTCCGTCCGGCCCTCTAGCCCTTCCGCTCACGCTCGATCAGGAGCTCGCGCTTGAGCTGGGCGTAGATCTGGTTGACGAGCAGGCTCAGGTCGGCCGGCTGGGCCGGGACGGCGGCCTGCGCCGACGACGACTCCCGCGACGGCCGGAGCTCCCCCGCGTCGCCCCCGCCCTCGGCGTCGACCGCGTCGTGCTTGCGCAGGACCCCGCCCCCGGCCTCGCCGGCGACGAGGCTCGTGTGCTCCATGTCCAGGCGGCGCGAGGCGCCGCCGCGCCGAGGGGCGGCGACCCGGCGCCCCGCCGAGCGCGAGGGGGCCGCCTCGCCCTGGGTCGTCACCGCGGGGGCCGCGCCGCCCGGGGTGACCCCGCCGGCGACCACCTGCAC
>JAHBXY010000271.1 GCA_019636275.1 Planctomycetota bacterium
CTAAATGGGCGACCACGATTCCGCGATGGTGCCCGCTATGCCGCGACGAAGCGCCGGTGGCGCCGGGCCGCGTGGGCGCGCCGCATGTTCTTGGCGACCTGACGCGCACGGCCCTCGGCCGTCCTCTGGCCGACAGGCAGTCGGAGCCAGCGGGTGACCGCCGCCATGAGCGCCTCGATCGTCTTGTGGCGGTGGTTGCGGGTGACGTTGGCGTGCAGGGTGCCCCAAAGGCGCTCGATCTTGTTCGCGTCGGGGCAGTAGGGCGGCAAGAAGTGGAGGACGATCCTGCCGCTGAGCTTGGCCAGCGCGGCCTGGGTCTTCTTCGACGAGTGGATCACGTAGTTGTCCAGCACGACGTGGATACGCTTGGCCGCGGGGTAGGCCCTTTCGAGGCGCCAAAGCAGCGCGATGAAGAGCTCGCTGTTCTTGCGGTCAGACGCGACCCAGACGAGCTTGCGGGTCCTCGCGTCCATGGCTCCCGCGACGTAGCGCTTGGCGTTCTTTCCCGGCGTCATGACGAGAGGTTGACGACCACGAAGGCTCCAGTCGCGCCCGATCTTCGGGTTCAGGTGGATGTCGACCTCGTCGGAGAATGCCGCGACGTCGTGTTTGGGCAGTCTGCGGAGCAGCGCGGCGATCTCACGAAGTCGCTTGTTCCTGCGCCTCTTGCTCCAGGGGCACGCGACGACGGGCTTGGCCACTTTCCAGCGAGCACCGACGCGTTCGAGCGCCCGCGCGACGGTGGAGACGCTCACCTCGGCGATCCCAGCCTCCCGAAGGGTTAGCGCGAGGAGCTCGCGGGTCCACGTTGGGCGTTCCCAGCCGTACTCGCCGGGGGCATGGGCGAGGAGTTCGAGGAGCGCAGCGAGCAGGTCGTCGTCGATCTTCGGGGCGCCGTTGTCGGCACGCTTGTCGGAGAGGCCGTGTATACCCTCTCGTAGGTAACGGCGAGCCGCGTTTGCGGCCGTGGACGGCGCGCACTCAAGTGCCCTCGCGACTTGATTGCAGCCCAGCCCGCGGGCGTAAGCGAGGACCGCCTGGCACCGGACGCGGTAGTGCGGGTCCGTGCTCTTTCGCATCGCCTTCAGCAGCTGGCGTCGTTCGTGACGCCGCAGCTCGATAACAAGCTTCATCGGGTGCTCCCGACGATCGTGGCCGCCAAGCTCAGCGATCGTCGGGAGCCTCTTTATCCGGAGACTCCGACAACTGGGGATTCCCGGCCACACCACGTCCACGCGGGCGCATAAGGGCCGTCGGCGCGCGGGTTAGCCCACGACCATCGAGGATCGTGGTCGGTGATTTAGAATGCCGCCCCACATGACCACCCGCACCCTGGCCGTCGCCCTCGCCCTGACCCTCGCGGGCTGCATCGGCGGGATCCGACACAGCACGACCGCGAGGACGTCGACGGAGATGCTCCTCATGAGCCTCGCCGCCGAGCGGGCGGTCCGGCAGTGGGACCCCAGGCCGCTGGCCGGCCGGCGGGTGTTCATCGACGACACCTACCTGGACTCGATCGACAAGCCCTACGTCCTCAGCGCCCTGCGCGGGCAGACGGCCCGCTCGGGCGTGCTCCTCGTCGACCGCGAGGAGGCGGAGCTGGTCCTCGAGGTGCGCTGCGGCAGCCACGCCCTGTGGGAGGGGAGCTGGCTGATCGGGCCGCCGCCGCTGCCCCTGGCCTTCGGCGGGCCGACCGTCCTCTCGCCGGACCTGTCGTTCGGCCTCGAGGCGGAGCAGGGCTGGGCCAAGCTGGAGCTGTTCGTCTACGACGCGGTGACCAAGGAGGTCGTGGCCACCTCCGGCACCCTGTGGGGCTGCTCGCGCGAGGACCCGATCAACTCGGTCTACCCGTCGCTCCTCGACAAGGCGAAGGCCGCCGTGTCCGGAGAGGACGGCCCTCGCGACGACCACCACCTGACGGCGGAGTACCTCCTGCCGGAGTGACGACGATGGCCAGGCGGCGCAAGGCGACCACGAAGCGCGGGCGGCCGGCCGGCGAGCGCGGCCAGGAGACCGAGACGCGCATCCTCGACGCCGCCGAGCAGGTCTTCGCCCGCGTCGGCTACGCCGGCGCCACCACCCAGGCGATCTCCGAGCAGGCGGGGATCACCA
The DNA here is from genome assembly GCA_019636275.1 of Planctomycetota bacterium. Lineage (GTDB taxonomy): Bacteria > Planctomycetota > J058 > J058 > J058 > JAMLIC01. The sequence goes on from JAHBXY010000271.1 coordinate 2,113, forward strand.
AGGCGATGATCCACTACTACTTCGAGTCGAAGGAGCGCCTCTACCGCGCCGTCCTCGACCGGATCCTGTTCGAGCTCATCCGCCTCGTCCAGGACGCCACCGCCGTCGGCACCGACCGCGTGCAGCGCCTCGAGACGTTCGTCGCCGGCTTCTTCGACTACGTCGCCCGCCACCCGCACTTCGGCCGCCTCACCTACATGGGCAGCGGCAGCGAGGGGCGCTACTTCGAGAGCATCGTCACGACCTTCTTCCGCCCCCTGTTCGAGCGCGCCTGCCGCTACATCGAGGCCGGGATCCAGGAGGGCGTCTTCCGCCGCGTCGACCCGCCGCAGGTGCTCCTGTCGATCTACGCCGTGACCATGGGCTACTTCGCCGACGCGCGCTTCATCTCGCTCATCCTCGAGAAGGACGCCCTCGGCGCCGAGCGCCTCGAGGCCTGCCGCCGGACGATCCTCGACACCGTCCTGCGCACCCTCTGCGTCGACCCGCCCCGCCGCCGCCCCGACCCGCGCCCGACGTTGACCGAACGAAACGCCCGCCCCTCGCCCGGGTAGGGCGCCCTGGCGTATCCTCTCTCTCGCCGTGGGGGGGAGGAGGTGCCCGTGCGCACGCTCGTCCCCGTGCTCGTCGCCTTCGCCGCGGCCGCCCTCGCCTGGCAGGGGTGCGGCGGGTCGTCCGGTCGGTCGACGCAGGCCGGCGGCGCCACCCCCGCCCCCGTGCCGGTCGCCCCGGCCGTCTCCGCGCGCGACTTCCTCACCGACGCCACCTACCGCCACCTGCTCGTGGAGATCGACCACGTCCAGGGGCACGCGCCCTCGCCCACCGCCCTGCAGGTCCTGCGCGCGCGCCTCGAGGAGCGCTGCCACAAGCCCGACGGGGTGACGATCCTCGTCGACGACGCGATCCCGCCCGGGAGCGGCGTCTACTCGGTCGCCGAGAACCGGGCGCTCGAGGCGCAGCACCGCGACCACCACGCCAGCGGCACGACGGCCGTCCTCTACCTGCTCTACCTCGACGGCCGCTCCGACCAGGACGCCGGCGGCGCCCGCGTCCTCGGCTGGGCCCACGGGCCGTCGTCGGTGGGGATCTTCCGCGAGTCGATCGTGGCCTCGTCGAACCTCGTCGCCAGCCCGGCCGAGGTCGAGACGGCCGTCCTCGTGCACGAGGCCGGGCACATCCTGGGCCTCGTCAACAACGGGACGCCCATGGTCGCCCCGCACGAGGACGCGGCCCGGCCGGGCCACGATGTCGACGAGGCCTGCATCATGCACTGGCGCATCGAGACGTCGGAGATCCGCACCCTGATCACGAACCTCGGCGCCGTCCCGACGCAGTTCGACGCCCGCTGCATCGACGACCTCCGCGCCAGCGGCGGCCGCTGACCTGGCTACCAGGCCCCGGACCGGCTACACACCTACGGGAGCCCGCGAGGACAGGCGCCGCCCGGTCGGCCGTCCAGGCCTCCCGTGAGGAGCGCAGCCCCGATGACCTCGCCCGTCGCCGACCTCGCCGAGGCGGTGACCCCCGACCCCGCGGCCCTGGAGGCCGTCCGCGAGGCCTACGGCCGCGGCGACTACCTCCACGCCTGGGACCTCGCCCGGGCGATCGGGCCGCTCGAGGCCTGGCGCGGGCCGGCGGGGCGCGTCATGGCCGGGCGCCTGGCCTTCAACCTCGGCGGCGACCGCCTGGGCACGCGCCTGCACCTGCGGGCCTGGCGCGAGCACCCGGGCGACGGGATCGCCCTGACCTACGGCCTCCGCGCCGTCCGCGCGCGCCGCGGGCCGCTCGCCGCCTGGGAGGCCCTGCGCGCCACGCCGCCCGACCACCCGGCCCGGACGCGCGCCGAGTGGCACGGCCTGGCGGCCGCCGTCCTCGCCGCCCTGCGCGACGCCGACGCGGCCGAGGCCAGCCTGGCGCGCGCCCTCGACCTCGACCCGACGCACCCGTGGCTGCACGTCGAGCGCTCCAGCGTGCTCCAGTCGCTCGACCGCTACGACGAGGCGCTCGCCGCGGCGCGCCACGCCCTCGACCTGCGCCCGTGGTTCCGCCCGGGCGTGCAGGCGGTGGCGCACCTGCTCGTCCTGCGCGACGAGGTCGACGAGGCCCTGGCCCTGCTCGCCGGCGCGCGCGCCCACGTGCGCGCCGGGTCGCTCGCCGCCCACGCGGCCGGGCTCCTCATGCAGCGCGGCCGCCCGGCCGAGGCGATCGAGGCGCTCGACGAGTTCGAGCGCTGGTCGCCCCTCCTCGAGACCGCCGGCCGCCGCTGGGCGCGCGGGCTGCGCTCGGACGCGCGCTACCTCCTGGGCGACCTCGAGGGCTGCCTGGCCGACGCGCGCGAGGCCGGCGGCTTCCACGAGCGGATCGTCGAGCGCCTCGAGGCCGGGGTCGAGGCCGACCGCGTCGACCTCGACCTGCCCTTCGTGCGCCAGCACAAGGACACCTGCGCGCCGGCCAGCCTGGCCATGATCGCCGGCTACTGGCGCCAGCCGGTCGACCACCTCGAGCTCGCCGCCGAGATCTGCTACGACGGCACGCCCAGCCACGCCGAGCGCCGCTGGGCCGAGGCGCGCGGCTGGGTCGTGCGCCCCTTCACGCTCACCGAGGCCGCCGCCCGGGCCGTCCTCGCCCGCGGCGTGCCGTTCACGCTCTCCACCCAGCACCCCTCGTCGGGCCACCTCCAGGTCGTCGCCGGCCTCGACGGCCGGCGCGGCACGCTCCTCGTCCGCGACCCGGGCCGCCCGGGCACGACCGAGTTCGCCCTCGGGCCGCTCCTCGAGCAGCAGGCGGCCAGCGGCCCGCTGGCCATGGCCCTCGTGCCGGGCGCCGAGGCCGCGCGCCTCGACGGCCTCGACCTCCCCGACGCGGCGCGCCGCGACCACCTCCACGACCTCCAGCGGGCGCTCGTCGAGCACGACCGCCCGCGCGCCGCCGCCTGCCTGGCGGCCCTCGAGGCCGACGACCCCGAGCACGTCGTCACCCTGCGCGCGCGCGCCGCCCTGTGCTCCTACGACGGCGACCTCGAGGGGCAGCTCGCCGCGGCCGACCGCCTGCTCGCGCGCTTCCCCGCCGACGCCCCGCTGCGGCTGTGGCGCCTGACGCTCCTCGACGACCTCGGCCGGCCCGACGAGCGGCGCGCGGCGCTCGAGGCCATGCGCCACGACCCGCCCGACCCGATCGCCTGGCAGCGCCTGGCCAGCGACCTGGCCCGCGACGGCCGCCAGCACGCCGAGGCCTGGCGCCTCCTGCGCCGCTGCGCCCGCTTCCGCCCGCTCGACCCGGCGCTCCTGGCCACGACGGCCGACCTCCTGTGGGACCAGGGCCGCCGCGACGAGGCGCTCGAGCGCTACCGCTTCGCGAGCTGCCAGGCCGACACGAGCGAGCACTTCGCCCGCTGCTACTTCACCGCCGCCCGCGCCCTCGACCGGGCCGCCGAGGCGCTGGCCTTCCTGCGCGCGCGGCAGGCCCGCCTGGGCGACCGCTCGGGCTGGCCCGCCCGCTCGCTCTGCTGGGCGCTCGACGAGGTGGGCGAGGGCGACGAGGCGCGCGCGGCGCTCGAGGCGGCGCTGGCGC
>JAHBXY010000272.1 GCA_019636275.1 Planctomycetota bacterium
AGGCGCGACCCCGCGCCTCGTCGCGCCGACGGCCGAGGGTTAGCCTCGGGGCGTGGACGACCCGACCTCGCTGCCGACGCTCGACGACGTGCGCGCCGCCGCGGCCCGCGTGGCGCGACACGTCCGGCGCACGCCGCTGCTCGCCGTGACCGGCGTCGACCCGTCGCCGCCCGGGGACCTGCGGCTGAAGCTCGAGTGCCTGCAGGTGACCGGGTCGTTCAAGGCGCGCGGCGCCGCCAACCGGCTCCTGGCGCTCGACCCGGCCGTGGTCGGCCGCGGCGTGGTCACGGCCTCGGGCGGCAACCACGGCCTGGCCGTGGCGTGGGCCGCGCGGCGCCAGGGCGCGCGGGCCGTCGTCTTCGTCCCGGGCAGCGCGCCGGCCGTGCGGCGCGAGGCGCTGGCGCGGCGCGGGGCCGAGGTCGTGGTCGCGGGCGACGTGTGGGACGACGCGCACGCCGCGGCGCTGGTGCGCGCGGCGCGCGACGGGCTGACCTACGTCCACCCGTTCGCCGACCCCGAGGTCGTCGCCGGGCAGGGGACGGTCGGGCTCGAGCTCCTGGCCGACGCGCCGGACGTCGACACGGTCCTCGTGGCCGTCGGCGGCGGCGGCCTGATCGGCGGCGTCGCCCTGGCCCTGCCGGGCGTGCGCGTCGTGGGCGTCGAGCCGACGGGCGCGCCCACGCTCCACGCCAGCCTCGCCGCCGGCGCGCTCGTCACGCTCCCCCGGATCACGACCGCCGCCGGCTCGCTCGCGCCGCGCCGCACCGCCCCGCTCAACCTGGCGCTGGCCCGGCGCCACGTCGAGCGCGTGGTGCTCGTCGACGACGACGCCCTGCGCGCGGGCGCGCGCTGGCTCTGGTCGGAGCTGGGGGTCGCCGCCGAGCTCGGCGGCGCGGCCGCCGCCGCGGCGCTGCTGACCGGCGCCTACGCGCCGGCGCCCGGCGAGCGCGTCGTCGCGGTCGTGTGCGGGGCGGGGACCGACGGCCTGTGAGCGACGCGTGGAGCGCGGTCGCAGCGGGCTACCTCGAGCACTGGGTGCCGCGCTTCCGCCCCTTCCTGCTCGAGGCCGTCGACGCCCTCGCCGCGCGCGCGCTCGACCTTGGCCCCCTGGCCGTGCCCGGCTGCGGCCCGGGCGAGGAGGTGCTGGCCCTGCGCCGGCGGCTGCCCGGGCGCGAGGTCGTGGCCATGGACCCGTCGGCGCCCATGCTCGCGCTCCTGCGCGCGCGCGCGGCCGACGACCCGGCCGTGCGCGTCCTCGAGGGCGCGGCCGAGGACCTGCCGGCGCGGGTGAGCGGGGCCGGCGGCGTGCTCTCCTGCTTCACGCTCCAGCTCCTCGAGCGGCCGCTCGAGGCCCTCGCCGCCTGGGCGCGGGCCGCGGCGCCGGGCGCCCCGCTCGTCGTGCTCTTCTGGCCGCGCCAGGCGCCCGACACGGCCTGGGGGCGCCTGCGCCCGGTGATCGAGGCCGAGGCGGGCGCCTGGCGCGACGACCACGAGCCCGCGACGCGCGCCGGCCTGCCGGCGCTCGGGCTCGACCTCCTCGAGGACCGGCCGGTGCGCCGGCCGATGCGGCACCCGTCGCCCGAGGCCGCCTGGGACCGCCTCGTCGACGCCGGCTCGCTCCAGGGGCTCGCCCGCCGCGTCACGCCCGACGCGCTGGCGCGCTGCCGGGCGCGCTGGCTGGGCGACCACGGGCTGACGCACGAGCCCGCAGGCGATGCCGAGGGCCACGGGCCGTGGGTCCACGCGCCGGAGGCGCGGCTCTGGGTGCTCCGCGGCGGGCCGAGGCGATAGACTCACCGCCCGGAGGCCTCCATGCCGGACGCGACCTTCGCCGCGCCCGCCGCGCTGTTCGACCTCGCGGAGTTCGAGCACCGCGCGCTCTTCGACGGCGTCACCCGCGCGTGGGAGGCGCTGGGCGCGCGCCTGGTCGCCTACATGGACGCGCGGGCGGCGCACCGGCTCGACGGCGCGGTCGAGCCCGGGGCCTTCATCCAGGGCCCGGTGCTCCTGGCCCGCGGCGCCACGATCGAGGCCGGCGCCTACGTGCGCGGGCCGGCGATCCTGGGCCCCGGGACCGTCGTGCGCCACGGCGCCTACCTGCGCGGCTACGTGCTCGCCGGGCGCGACTGCATCATCGGCCACGACACCGAGGCCAAGGGCGCGGTGTTCCTCGACCGCGCCAGCGCGGGGCACTTCGCCTACGTCGGCGACTCGATCCTCGGCAACCGCGTGAACCTGGGCGCCGGGACGAAGCTGGCCAACTTCCGCATGTTCCCCGGCAACGTGCGCGTGAACCTCCCCGGCGGCGAGCCGCTCGACACGGGGCTCGAGAAGCTGGGCGCGCTCCTGGGCGACGACGTCGGGGTCGGCTGCAACGCCGTCACCGCCCCGGGGACGATCGTCGGCCGCGGCTCGCGCGTCTACTCGCTGGCGTCGGTGCGCGGGACGATCCCGCCCGGGGTGCGCGTGGCCCTGCGCCAGCCGCTCGACATCCGGCCGCTGGGCGAGGAGGCGTGAGGCGCGCCGCCGCCCTGGCCGCGGCGCTCCTCGGCCTGGCCGCGGCGGCGCGCGGCGAGGTCACGCAGGCCGAGCCCTGCACGCTCGACCGGCCCGAGGGGGCGGTCGTCGTCACGGGCGAGCGGCTCGAGGCCGCGCTCGGCGCGCCGCTCGACCGGCTCCGCCTCTACGCCCTGCGCGACGGCGCCCTGCGGCCGATCCCCTACCAGCTCGACGAGCGCACGCCCGAGGGCGGCTACGCCTTCACCGGCGGCGAGGAGCGGCGCAGCGACACCGACGACGGCCTCCTCGACCCCAACGACGAGCTCGTGTTCATGGCCCGCCACGTGGGCGGCCGCCTGGGTGACTGGGCGCCGCTGCCGGGCGAGGTCGAGCGGCTCGCGCTCCACGTGACCACGGCCGACCGCGACCGCGGCGGCTGGGTCTACCTGCTGCTCTTCGACGGCCCGGCGCCGCCGCGCGCGCCAGACGACCTCGTCTCGCTCACCTGGTCGGGGCCCGACGTGACCGGCTGGGCGGGGACGCGCCACAAGGTCGTCAGCGCGCCCTCGACGGCCGGCTTCCTCGACTGGCGCGAGCTGCGCTTCGCGCGCCCCGGCGGCGGCTGGGGGCCCGACGTCCTCGACCGGCTCAAGGTCGGCCTCGAGGCGCGCTACCTGTTCCTCGACATCGCGCGGCGCGAGGACGAGATGCGCTCGCACGTGGTCGGCTTCGTCGACGGGCCGGTGCGCGTGATCGCCCGCGTCGTCGGCGAGACCTACCTGATCTGGGGCCACTGGGTGCGCACGACGCCGCGCACGCAGGTGGTGATCTACGAGGACCGCGTCGAGCTCGACCTCGAGGTGCGCATCCCCGTGGCGCTCGAGCCGGGCGCGCGCTCGGCCCTGCGCATCGCGCTCGACTTCGCGCCGGAGGCGGGCGACCTGGCCGTGTGGACCGACACGCTGCGCCGCCCCCTGCGGCCCGGGCGCACGACCGGCCGCGAGCGGCGCGAGGCGCAGGCGCGGCCGCCGACGTGGGTGTGCGCCAGCAGCCGCGAGGGGTCGCTCCTCCTACGCCTCGAGCCGGGGCCGGAGGCGGCGCGCCTGCCGCGCGCCCTGCACCTCGAGGACGGCCCCGCGCCCGACCCGCCGGAGGACGTCCCCGGCTCGCTCCTGTGCGCCGGGTTCCAGCTCGACCTGACCGGCCTCCTCCCCGGCACCTACCGGGCGCGCTTCGTCCTGCAGCTCGGCCCGCCGCTCCAGCCGGGCGCCGAGGCGCGCCTGCTCCTCCCCGACGCCGCGCCGCTCGTCGTCGAGGTGGGCGAGCCGTGAGCGCGCCCGACGTCGTGCCGCTGGTCCTCGCGGCCGGCGCGGCGACGCGCATGGGGCGGCCCAAGGCCGACCTGCCCTTCGGCGACACGACCGCGCTCGGGCTGATCCTCGAGGCCTGCGCGGCCGCCGGGCTGGCGCCGGCGCTCGTCGTCGCCGGCGCGCGCCCCGACGTCGTCCGCGCGGCGGCGGCGCGCGCGGGGCGCGACGCCCGCGTGGTCGACAACCCGCGCTGGGCGGAGGGGCGCACGACGTCCATCCAGGCCGGGCTGCGCGCGCTGCCCGCGGGCGCGACCGCGTTCGCGCTCTGGCCGGTCGACGTGTGCCTCCCGGGCGCGCCGGTCCTCGAGGCGCTCCTCGCCGCGCGTGCGGCCGCGCCGGCCGCGCTGGCCTGGGTCCCCTCGCACGCGGGGCGCCGCGGCCACCCGGCCCTGTTCGCGCGCGCCGCGGCCCCGCGCCTCCTCGCCCTCGGGCCCGACGCGCCGGCGCGCGACGTCGTGCGCGCGCTCGCGGCCGAGGGCGCCCTCGTGCACGTCGAGGTCGACGACCCGTTCGTGCTCCGCGACATGGACACGCCCGAGGACCACGCCGACCTCGTCCGCGCGTGGCAGGCGCGCCAGGCGCCGCCCCCGCCGACGTGAGCGAGGCCGCCTCTGCGTCCACCTCGGCGCGAACGGGCGCGCGTGAGGATGACGCGGCAAGCGCCGCGCTCGCGCCCGCTTCCCGTCCGCGGCCGGACGGCCGCGCGACGACGGGCTACCGTGCGGGCGGCGGGGGCGTGCGAGGCCGGGGAACATGGCGCTCACCTACTCCACCTTCGGGCTCCTCCAGGTCCTCCGGCAGGCGGCCTTCGCCCTGCGCAGGGGTGACGGCCTGCGCCAGGAGGTGGAGGTGCTCGCCGCGCGGCTGCGCCGCGACCAGGCCCGCATGCGCGCGTTCCTCGGGCGCGAGCTGCGCGGCCTCGACGTGCTCGAGCTGGGCCCCGGTCAGCACTGCGCGCGCGCGCGCGTGCTCGGCCAGCACAACCGCGTCACCGCCGTGGACCTCGACGAGGTCCTCCTCGGCGTCCATCCGCGGGCGGTGGTCGAGGCGGCGCGCAAGAACGGCGCCGGTCGCGTGGTCAAGACGCTCGCGCGCAAGGCGCTCGGCGTGGACCGGGCGATGCGCCGCGCGTGGGCCGAGGCGGCGGGCGCGCGGTCGCTGCCCGACCCCAGGCTGGTCCGCGCCGACGTGTGCGCCGGGTTGCCGCTCGCGCCGGACTCCTTCGACGTGGTCGCCTCGTGGTCGGTCTTCGAGCACCTCCCGGACCCGGCCCGCGCGCTCGAGCACGCGATCGCCGTCCTCCGCCCGGGCGGCGTCCTGTGCATCGGGATCCACCTGTTCACCGCCAACAACGGACACCACGACATCCGCGCCTTCACCGGCGACGAGGGCGCCCTGCCGCCCTGGGCCCACCTGCGCCCGGGCACGCGCCACCTCGTGCGGCCCAGCGCCGTGCTCAACGGGTGGCGCCTGTCCCAATGGCGCGCGCTGTTCGAGGCGAAGGCGCCCGGCGCCGCCGAGTTCCAGGAGCGCTACGGCGAGGACCGCCTGCGCGAGGCGCTGACGCCCGAGCTGCGCGCAGAGCTGGTGGGCTACGACGACGAGGAGCTGCTCACGGTCGACGTCTTCTACCTGTGGCGCAAGCCGGCGGCGGTCCCGGTCGTCCGCCCGGCCATCCCGGTCGTCGCCGCCGTGCACGAGGCCGCGACGGCGAGCCAGGCCCGGCCCGCCGCGCCGCCCGCGCCGGTCGACCCGGTCCGGGTGGCGTGATCGTGTGATCGAC
>JAHBXY010000273.1 GCA_019636275.1 Planctomycetota bacterium
GAGCGCATGTCGACGGCGCGCCGGCGAGCGGCCGAGATCCGCGCGCGCGTGCGGGCGAGGCTCGACGACCTGGAGAAGAAGATCTCGCCGACGGAGAGCTGACCGTGTGGTGGATCGCGTCGGCCACGAGGCGGCAGCCGTGAGCCCGACGGTGGGGCTAGCCGGTCCTCCTCGTCGGAGCCGAGACGCGACATGAGGCCCTGGCTGGCTCGAAGGTCTCCGAGGCACTTCGGGGAGTGAGCGCTCGCCGGACGAACGAAACCGGGGCGCACGGTCTGCCGGTCACGATAAGATGTGGCCATGGCCGCGCCCTTCGTCCGCCGGGTCAGGCTCAGGAGCTACAAGAGCATCGCGAGCTGCGACGTCGAGCTCCGCGCCCGCGTGGAGCGGCTCGGCGCGGCCATTCGTCCGGCGGAGGCGTGAGTCACGGGCTCGTCCGCCGGAACACCACGTCCGTCCGCAGCACGTGCTTCACGCCGGACGTGACCTCGACGCCCTCGTGCCGGCGCTCATGCGCGAAGACGAGCGCGGTGCCGGCGCGCGGGCGGATCACCTCCGGCGGGTCCACGTCGAGGAACCGCGTCTCGCCGCCCTCACAGCCCTCGTCGAGGTAGAGCACGACGGTGAGGAACGTTCGCTCGTCGTGCGAGACCTCGTGGGCGAGGTCCGTGTGCGGCGGGAAGCGCTCTCCGGGCGAGTAGGCGTAGAAGCGCAGGAACGCGCTCAGCCCCGCGGGCCGCCAGGCGCTCAGCTCACCCGCCTCCGGCTCCGGCCGGAGAGGACGCGGATAGAAGGCCGCGAGCACGGGGAGGTGCGCCGCCAGGGTCGTCCAGAGCTTCGCCGCCAGGTCGGAGTCGTCGACGTGGGCGCGCCGGCGCTCCGACGCCGCGTGGGTGCGCTGCGTGCCCAGGCCCAGGGCGTGGGCGCGCTCGATCGCGCGCTCGCAGTCGGCCGGCGCGAGAACGCCGGGGAGCAGCAGCACCGGTCCGCTCACGCGCCCGCCGGCTCGAGCGACGAGGCATAGTACCGGAGCACGTAGGGGCGCCCGGGCGTCCGGTCCGGCTCGGGCCAGGCGTCGCCGAAGAAGGCGACGTAGCAGTCCGTGACCCCGTCGTCGTCCCAGGTCCAGACGACGACGCCCTTCTCTCCCGTCGACCGCAGGACGACGCGGTCGCCGGGGCGGAGCGGCGGTGCGAGCTGGCCGTTCACGCCAGCAGCCAGTGCGTGCCGGTCGCCCACCCGAGCAGCACCACGGCGGGCCGCTCCCCGCGCGCGGCCTCGGCCAGGCCGTCGAGCGCCGGCGTGAAGCGGGCGCGAGCGTCGTCGGGCGCGCCCGCGAGGTGCTCCCGGGCCCAGGCGAGGAACGCCTCGACCTCGCCGGGCGCGCAGAGCGCCAGGAAGAAGACCATCTGCCGCCAGGCGTAGGCCGCGTTCTTCACCCCGCGGAGCCGCTGCTGCCAGCCGGCCCCGGTCAGCGCCTCGAACGAGCGCAGGACCCAGGCGAAGCAGGCGCGCGCCAGGTCGGGCAGCCGCGGCGCGAGGCGCTCACGCAGGCCGAGCGCGTCGACCAGCACGGCGAGGTTGTGGGTGGTGAGGACCTGCTCCTGCTCGATCACCTTGCCGTTGCGCGCCACCCACCCGGGGCCCCAGCCGCCGCCCCCGGGCTCGACGGCGCGCTCGCGGCACAGGGCCACGAACCCCGGCGCCGTGCGGGCGTCGGGCGCCGCCGCGTCGTCGAGCGCGCGCACGCGGGCGCAGTCGATCCCGTAGTAGGTGGCGTAGAGCGTGCCCTCGAGCAGGGCGCCGGCGCGGCGGGCCGCGTCGAGGTACTTGCGCGTGAACTCGCCCATGAAGATGTCCGCGGCGACCTCGTCGACGATCGGCAGGCGCAGCCCGGCCGCCTCGGCGAGCGCGCGGACCTCCTGCAGCAGCTTGTTGGGCAGGATCGCCTGCGGGAAGGCCGTGAGCGCGAGGAGCACCAGGTCCTCGAGCGCGCGCCGCGCGGCGCCGCGCGCGTCGTCGCCGACGCCGCGGAAGGCGTCGATCGCCAGCACCCAGGGCAGCTCCGAGAGGCGCACCTGGCGCTCCAGGTCGAGGAGCAGGAGCGAGCGGCGGCGGCGGAACGCGGCGTAGATCGCGCCGAACAGCCGGCGCAGGTCGGGGTCGGCGATCCCGGCCGCGGTGGCCTGGGCCGAGAGCTGGGGGACGACGCGCGCCAGCACCTCGCTCGAGGGGATCACCCCCAGCTCGACGAGCCGCTCGACCGGCGCCTCCAGGCAGCGCAGCGCGGCGCGCCGCAGCCAGTCGGGCGCGGCCGGGTCGAGCACGTCGTCGAGCGCAGGCACCCCGCCGCCGCCCGGGAGCGGGCGCAGCCGCTCGACGAGCGCCTGCGCCAGCGCCCGCCGCGAAGGAGGGCCGCGACGCGGCCTCGCTGCGCGCGCACGGCCCGCCGCGCGGACCCTGGCGCCCGATGCCAGTGGGCCAGGAGGGCCAGGCAGGTCCGGCAGCGCGCCCACCTCGCGTCCGGTGAGGGCGTCGGTCGCGCGCGACCCGCGCGAGGCCGTCGCGCAGGCGGCGCAGCGACGACCCGTCGCGGTCGGGCCGGCGCGAGGCCCCGTGCGCGGCGCGCAGGGCGCGCAGGTCGTCCAGCGCCGCGCCCGCCCGGTCGGCCCAGCCCGCGGGGTAGCGCTGGCACGGCCAGCCGCCCTCGACGAGCGGCTGCCCGCCCGCGCCCCGGACGACCTGGCCGTCCTCGCCGAGGCGGACCCGCGGCGGCGGGCCCTCCACGGTCTCGAGGAGCAGCGCCTCGAGGCGGTCCGTGAGCGGCCGCCACACCGCGAGCGTCTCGCGCTGGACCTCGACGCGAGGCCGCGGCGTCACGCGCTCGAGGCGCGCGATCGCCTCGCGCACCGGCTCGAGATGCACCAGCGTCGAGGTCACCTGAGGCCGCGGCTCGGGCGCCGGGTAGAAGCGCAGGCGCGCCAGGAGCGGCCCCAGCGCGTCGAGGACCTCGCGGGCGAGGTCGCCGTGGCCGTGCTCGACCAGCCAGGCGACGACGAGCAGCGCGCCCTCCTCGGGCACGTCGACGCGATAGCGCCCGTCCCGGAGCCGCGCTTGCAAACGGGCGAGCCCCTCGTCGCCGAGGTGCCAGGCGTTCAGCGCCGCGCGGGCGCCCGCGTCGCGCGGCAGCCCGAGCTCCGCCAGGAGGGCGTCCTCGTGCGCCAGGAGCGGCCCCTCCGCCAGGAGCGCGCCGGTGGCGAAGCCGCCGCGCAGCACCTCGAGCGTGGCCCACGTCGGCGCGTCCGCCACCGGGGCGCGCGAGCCCACGCGCAGCGCGCCCGAGAGCATGCCCTCGTAGACGCGCGCCCACGCCCCGGCGCGAGGGCTGCCGCTCGCCAGCGCCCGGGCGAGCTTGCCGAGCGCGTACCCGGGGTTCGCCTCGGTCCGTCCGTCTTCCATGGCTCACCTCCGGCGCGTCGCGTTCGTCGAGGACGGGCGCGCGGGTCCACACTGTCGACGAGCTCCGGGCTGGGCGCACGTCCCCGGGCTCCGCGGGTCGCCGCACGCGCCGCGGGAGCCCGCGCGGCCCGGCCGACGCGACGGCCGGCGCTCGACGCGCTCGGCCCCGCGCAGGCGGCGCAGGCGAGCTCATGGAGCGGCACCGCGCTCCTCCTCGACGACGAGGCGACCCCCGGACCGGAGCGGGCCGGCAGAACAAAAGGCGAACATGCCTGTCGGTGGTGGCGGGTAGGTTGACGGTCCTCGGGGCCACGCCGGCTCGGCCTGCGTGGTACGATCTCGAACGGGAGGCTGCATGACGCTCACCCACGACGAGGCGCTCGTCCGGCGCCGTCGCTTCACGGTCGACGACTACCACCGCATGGCCGCCGCCGGGGTCCTCCATGAGGACGACCGCGTGGAGCTGATCGAAGGCGAGGTGGTCGTCATGTCTCCCATCGGCAATCGCCACGCGGCCTGCGTGGACCGGCTCACCGAGCTGCTCGTGCACGCCCTCGCGCGCCGGGCGATCGTCCGCGTGCAGAACCCGCTGCGGCTCGACCGCTACTCCGAGCCGCAGCCCGACCTCGTGGTCGCGCGGCGCAGGGACGACTTCTACGCCGCCGGCGGACCCGGCCCTGGCGACGCGCTGCTGGCGATCGAGGTCGGCGACAGCTCGGTCAAGTTCGACCGGCTGGTCAAGGCGCCGCTGTATGCCCGGAGCGGCGTCCAGGAGGTATGGCTCGTCGACCTCGGCGCCGAGGAGGTGAGCGTGTGCCGGGGGCCGGCCCTCGAGGGCTACCAGGACGTGCAGGTCCGGCGGCGCGGCGAGGCCCTGCCGCTCGCCGCGTTGCCCGACGTCGCGGTGCGGGTCGACGACGTCCTCGGCTGAGTGTGGTGTGCTCGACGGCTGCGGGCGACGATGCTGATCGCGGCGGCGCGCGCGCGGGCTCGAAGTGAGTCGCTCGTCGTCGCCCGCGTGCCTCGCCGCCGCGGCTCAGCCTCGTCGTCCTCGCCTCACGTGGTGCTCCGATCGAGGCTGGTCACCAGGACTCGGCCGCGAGAGTCGAATGCCTCATGCGCTCTGACTGACCGCGCTCACCGCTCGATCTGCGAGCGAAGCGAGCAGATCGAGGGGTGGCGCCATCCCCGAGCGGAGGCCGCGTAGCGGCCGGAGCGAGGGCGACAGGTGCCTCACTGCGGATCGGAGCATCGAGCCGCGCGCCCGGACGTGGACACCAGAACAAGCGACGGCCGCTGTGAGCTCACGGCCACGGCCGCCGCGCGGTCCAGGGGCGCCAGCCGCGCCGCGCGACGGCGACCGCGTGGGCGGTGGCGTCGACCGCGCGCCAGGGGATCCAGGCCGGCTCCGGGGCCTCGCCGCGGAGCGCGGCCAGGTCGCGCGTGACGTCCTCGCCGCCGAGCGCGCGCACGACCGCGCGCTGGCAGCGGGCCGCCTGTCCCTGGCCTGTGGAGGAGAGCAGGGCGCGCGCCCGCTCGAGGTCGCCCTCGAGGAGCAGCACCTCGACCTCGAGCTCCGCGCGCCGGGCCTCGCGCGTGACGCGGCCCAGGGCGGCGCGGGCGCCCGGGGCGTCGCCGGCGCCGAGGCGCGCGACGACGAGCGCCTCGGCCCCCTCGCCCGTGTGGTCGTCGAACGCCGCCGCCGCCTCGATCGCCTCGGCCCAGGCCGTCGCGTCGGCCGCCCCGCCGCGCGAGAGGTAGGCGCGCCGGCAGAGGAGCCACGCCCGCCGCTCCTGCGCCTGGAGCAGGTGCTCGAGCCGCATGGCCCCCTCGTAGGAGACCTCGCGCACGAGCCGGCCGCCCGCGTCGACGAGCCCAAGGCCGCGCGCCGCGGCGCAGGCGCGCTCCCAGGCCGAGAGGCGCGCCTCGAGCTCGCCGAGGCCGGCCCGCAGGTCGCCCTCGAGCACGTCGAGCGCCTGCCGCGTGACCTCCTGCGCGGCGTAGCGCCCCGCGAGCGGCGTCGCC
>JAHBXY010000274.1 GCA_019636275.1 Planctomycetota bacterium
GAGCGGCGCCACGAGGTGGGGGCGCTCCTCCTCGTCCCGCTGCCCGTGGTCGACGAGGCCGCCCGCGCGGCGCGGGAGCGGGCGGCGCGCGCTGCCCTGGCGCGCCCGCTGACCCTGCACCTCGACGAGTCGCCCCTCGACGAGGCGGCGAGCGTCCTGAGCGGCGTCGCGCTCCTGGAGGTGCGGCTGACGCCGACCGTGGAGCCGGACGTCCGGGTCACGCTGCGGGTGAGCGACGTCCCGGCCTCGGCCGCGCTCGACCTGCTGGTCGCGCAGGCGGGCCTGGCCTGGACGCTCGAGGACGGGGTCGTCGTCGTCGGCCACCGGGACGAGCGCCACCCCGCGGCGCGCCGCTTCCCGGCGCACGAGGACCGGCTGTTCGCGCCCGTGCGCCCCGACCGCCACCCGGCGCGCCTGGCCCCGGCCGCGCTCATGGCCGAGGTCCGCGCCGCCGTCGACCACGCGCTCGGCGCCGCCGACGCCTGGGCGGGGCCGGCCACCCTCGCGCTCGAGGGCACGACGCTGGTCGTCCGGCAGACCGCCGCAGGGCACGCCGCCGTGGAGCGCCACCTCGCGGGGCGGCAGGGCGGGCCGCTCCCGTCCGGCCTCGAGGGCGCCTGGTACGGGCCCGGACCGGCGCGCGACCCCGCGTTCGACCGCGCGCGGGCGGTCTGGGAGCGGCTGCACGCGCGCCAGGTGACGCTGAACTTCGACGGGACGTCGCTCGCCGACGCGCTCTCCTTCTTCTCCGACCTCGGCTTCCCGACGCGGCTCGAGGCCGAGACCGCGCGCCGCCTCGCGGCGAACGGCGTCACGGTGAGCCTGCGCCTGAACGGGATCGCCGCGCACAGCGCGCTCGCGCTGGTCCTCGCCGCGGACGACGACCTGGTCTTCGACGTCGACCGCGACGGCGTGCTCGTGCGTCACTCGGACCGCCCGTCGCCCGAGCGGCTGCTCGCGACGGGCGCCGAGAGCGCGCTCGACCCGGCCTCGGCGGAGGTCCGCCGCCAGCTCGCCGCCCGCCGCGCGTCGCTGCGGCTGCGGCTCGAGGCGCGCCCGCTCGCCGAGGCGCTGCGGGCGCTCCAGGCGCAGACCGGCCTCGACCTCGTCCTCGACCCGGCGCTGGAGCGCCGCGAGCACCCCCCGGTGACGATCGTCTCGCCCGAGGCCTCCGTGGGCGCGCTCCTCGACGCGCTCCTCGGGCCCCTGGAGCTCGGGCTACGCGTCGAGCAGGGCGTCGTGCGGGTGGTCGAGCGGGCGCTCGCGACCGAGGCGCCGGTCGAGGCCCACGCCCGGCGGCTCCTCGCGCTGCCCCTGGGCGGCGAGGCGCGCGTTGGCCTGCCGCTGGGCGGCCTGCTGGAGCGCCTCGAGGGGGCCACGGGGGCGCCGGTCGTCGCCCTGAAGCCGGTGCGCGCCTCGCGCGCCCGTCTGGCGCTCCCGGCCGGCCTGACGGTCGAAGCGGCGCTGCGGCTGGCGGCGCGCCAGACGGGCCTGCGGCACGCCTGGTTCGTCTCCGGCGGGCAGCCCGCCCTCGCGCTGACGATCGACGACGAGGAGGTCGGCCTGCTCGAGGCGGCGCAGGCGCTCGGGTGGCCGTCGCCCTCGCGGGTGGCGCCGGCCCCGGTGGTGACGGAGTGGGAGGCCGTGCAGGCGCGGCTCTCGGAGGCGCTGCGCGCGCTGGCCCTGGCGCACCCGGGCGAGCTCACCGACGCCACGGAGCTCGAGGCGCACCTCGGCCGCGTCGAGCGCGCGCACGCCGGGTTGAAGGCGACGCGTGCGCTCGTGGTGGACCTGCTCTCCGACGGCCTCCCCGACCGCGATCTCCCGGCCGACGACCTCGTGCTGCGCCTCTGCCAGGCCGCCCGCGAGGGGCGCGACACGGGCGAGCTCCGGCGGCGGCTGCGCGGGGTCGCGGCCGCGCGCCGGGTGTTCGCCGGCGAGGGCCTCGACCAGGCGTTCCCGCGGTCGGCCCAGGGCGCCCGGGAGCCGGCGCCCGTGCCGGCGCTCGAGCGCGGCCTCGATCGCCTGACCGCGCTCGCCCGCGCGGCGCTCGGCCCCGACGACGCGCCGGTCTCGGTCGACGGCGTCGCGGCGGCGGGGTGGTTCGACGTCGCCCTGCGCCTCGGGGCGGCCGGCGAGCGCGCCCTGCTCCGCGTCCGCGACCCCGAGGGCCAGGAGCGCGACCTCGCCTGGCCGCTCGAGGACCCCGCCTCGCCGCCGACCGCCGTCGAGGGCACGTGGCAGGACCAGCGGCGCACGCGGGCGCGCCTGCGGGCCGAGGGCGGGTCGGCGACGACCGAGCGCGCGGTCGACGCGGCGTTGGGCTGGCTCGCGCGTCACCAGCATTCCGACGGCGGCTGGCGCGCGGCCGACTGGACGCGGCGGTGTGTTTACGACGCGCCGTGCGGCGGCCCCGGCCACGACCGGGGCGACCCGGGCTACGACGTCGGCCTGACGGCGCTGGCCACGCTGGCCCTCCTGGGCCAGGGGCGCCCGGGGCCGCACGACGCGGCGGTCGACCGGGCGCTCGCCTGGCTGATCGCGCGCCAGGACGAGGGCGGCGCGGTCGGCTTCGACGGGCGCCACGGCGTGACGATCTACAACCACGCCCTGGCCACGGAGGCGCTCTGCGAGGCCGTCGCGCTGGGCGCCGACCCGGCGCTGCGCGCCCGCGCCGGGCAGGCGGTGGCCTTCTGCCTGCGGGCGCAGAACCCCGGCCTCGGGTGGAAGTACGGCGTGCGGCCCGGCCGCAATGACACGAGCGTCACGGGCGCCATGGTGCGGGCGCTCGTGGCGGCGCGGCGCGCCGGCCTGCCCGTGCCGCCGGAGGCGTTCGACGGCGCGCTCGCCTGGTTCGCGCGGGCCACCGACGCGCAGGGGGAGACGGGCTACGAGTCGCCCGGCGGCGGGTCGTCGTTCCTCCCCGTCGACGACGGGCGCTACGACCCGCTCCCGGTGATGACCGCCGTGGCGCTCGAGGGCCGGCTGCTGCTCGGCGACGGGCAGGCGGCGCGCGCCCCCGCGCTCGAGCGCGCGACCGGGCGCCTCATCATGGCGCCGCCGGTCGCCCGCGACCCGCGCCGGCGCAGCTACGAGTACTGGCGCCACGGCACCGCCGCCGCCTTCCAGCGCGGCGGCGAGGCCTGGGCGCTGTGGCGTCCTGCCGTCGTCGACGCGCTCCTGCCGCTCCAGCGCGCGGACGGCTGCGACGCCGGGTCGTTCGCGGCGACGGCCGAGTGGTGCGTCGTGGGCGGGCGGGTCTACGCGACGGCGTCGGCGGCGCTGACGCTGCAGACGTTCTACCGCCACCCGCGGGGGGCCGTCCGCTGATCAGATCGCCTGCTTCTGGAGCATGAGCAACAGCTCGGCGTTGCTCGAGGTCGTCTTCACCCGCGACACCAGCCCCTCCATGGACCGCTGGGCGCCGAAGCGCAGCATGCCGCGGCGGAGGAGGTTGATCAGCTGCAGCTCCTGCGGGTCGCGCAGCTTCTCCTCCTTGCGCGTGCCGGAGTCCTTGACGTTGATCGCCGGGAAGACGCGCAGGTCGGCCAGCTCGCGGTTGAGGACCAGCTCGCAATTGCCGGTGCCCTTGAACTCCTCGAAGATCACCTGGTCCATCTTCGAGCCGGTGTCGACGAGCACGGTGGCGATGTTCGTGATCGAGCCGCCGCCCTCGAACGCGCGCGCCGAGCCGAAGAACTCGCGCGGCTTCTGCATGGCGGTCGAGTCCATGCCGCCCGTGAGCGTGCGCCCGCTGCGGCCGCGCTCCGTGTTGAACGCGCGCGACATGCGCGTGAGCGAGTCCATGAGGCAGACCACGTCCTTGCCCGCCTCGGCCAGGCGGCGCACGCGGTCCATGACGACCTCGACCACGGCGACGTGCGCCGAGGGGTCCATGTCGAGCGACGAGGCGATCACCTCGGCGTGCGTGCAGGTGCGGCGGAAGTCGGTGACCTCCTCGGGCCGCTCGTCGACGAGGAGCACGATCACGTGCGCGTCGGGGTGGTTCTGGCCGATCGCGTTGGCGATCTTGTGCAGGATCACCGTCTTGCCCACGCGCGGCGGCGCCACGATCAGCATGCGCTGCCCGAAGCCGATCGGCGTCACGAGGTCGATCACGCGCAGCGTGGGGTCGTTGTCGCGCCCCTCGAGGTTGATCCGGCGCGTCGGGTCGACCGACGTCAGGCTCTTGAAGCCCGGCCGCCGCGCCGCGACGTCGGGCGGGTCGCCGTCGACGCGGTCGACGGCCTCGAGCGGGCGGCGCTTCTTGCCGCGCTTGCCGCGCCCCAGGCGCCCCTCGATGAACTGGCCGCTGCGCAGGCGGTAGCGCTGGATCACGCCGGCCGGCACGAACACGTCGCCGGGCCCGGACAGGTAGTTCGTGCGGGCCTGGCGCAGGAAGCCGAAGCCGTCCTTCACCACGAACAGGCAGCCCGAGACCGCCTCCTCCTCCTCGACCGCGTGTCCGGCGTGGTGGACGCCGTTGCGCCCCTGCTCGTGGCGGAACGCCTCACGGTCCTGACCGTCGTCGTCCGCTCCGTCGCGCTCGGGACCCCCGTCCTGGGGGTGGCCGTCATGCGGACGGCGGCGGCGGCGGTGCCCCCGGCGGCGGCGCCGGCCCGGCGCCTGGCCCGTGACGGTGGCAGGGTCGTGGCCGTCCCCGCGCGCGCCGCGCGGGAAGAAGGCGTCGTCACTCATGGTGTCGTTGCCGTTCGGTCGTGCACGGAGACCCGCGACGGTGGCGGGCAAGGGTCGAACCCGCGGACCTGCTCGCTGCAGGTCGCCGGGTCGGGAGCGGCCCAGGAAGCGCCAGAAAGCGCCTTGGGCCGGACTTCTGGTGTGGCCCGGTGTCGCTCGGGCCACGAGGTGCAGAGCGCCTCGCAGAGTGGCCGGTCCAGAGAGCGGCCCGCCTGCGAGGGCGTGTTCGGGCGGAGGCGTATCGCCTCGACGTCAGCCTGAATTCTAGCCGCCCCCACCGACACTCTGCAAGGCTAGGCGCCAGCGTGTCGGCCGGGGGACGCATACAATCCGGCCGGGGAGGCCCACATGCCGGCAGGAGATCGGGACGGACGCCCGGCGCGGCTGCGCGCCCAGGCGCGCTTCCTGGGGGCCTGGGGCCACCTCGGCGCCTGCGGCGTGGCGGACGCGCCGGCCCTCGCCGCGCTGGCCGAGGAGACGACGGACGCCGACCTGCGCGAGCTGGCCCTGGCCGCCGCGCGCGGGGTCGGGCCGGCGCTCGACGCCCACGGCGGGTGCCTCGAGGCCTGGCTCGCGCCGGTGGTCGGCGGCGAGCGCCGCGCGGCCGAGCACCTCGTCGCCGCCGGCGACCTGCTCGAGCGCGAGGCGCGCGGGGCGTCCGCGCGCGCGCTCCTGTGGGCGCGCCTG
>JAHBXY010000275.1 GCA_019636275.1 Planctomycetota bacterium
GACCACAATTTCACCGAGAAGGATCGCCTGTTCGGCCGCTACGGCATTCAGGACGTGAACCTCCCGGTCTTTCCGCTCAACCCCCACCCGTTCTTCGTGCAGCGCCGCCCCCGCCGCCAGCAGAACGTCACGCTCACCTACACGCGGATCGTAAAGCCGACCATGCTCAATGATCTGCGCGTCTCGTACAATCGAGACGTCTTCAAGGCCGTCGACGACGTCAGCGGCACGGGCTTCAACATCTTGCGCGATCTCGGCATTCCCGGACAAACGAACAACGACGAGGACACCGGCTTGCCTTCGATTGCGATCACCGGCGTGGCCTCGCTAGGCAATACCGACATCAACACCATCTGGGATGAATCGCGGCAAATCGCCGACACGTTCACGTGGACCAAGGGCAGCCACACCCTCAAGGTGGGCGGCGAGCACACGCGGCTCCGCGTCGATCGTCGAACCGTGTCGTTCGTCAAGGGCGCATTCAACTTCACCGGCATTCACGCCGGTTTGACGCCTGGAATCACGGGCGTCGAGCGCGGACGCCTGGCCTGGGCTGATTTTCTGCTGGACCAGCCGCAGCAGGTTCGCCTCGGATTCACGCCGAACCTGCCCCCCGGCGCCGACCCCGGCACCTATCCGCGCATGCGCTTCTGGCGCTGGCACAACTTCATCACCGACGACTGGAAGCTGACGCCGAAGCTGACCATGAATATCGGCTTGCGGCACGAATTCAACTCCTCGATCGTCGACAGCGGCGGGCAGTCCCGCAACTTCGATTTCTCCCGGCTCGAGCTCTACCCGGACCCGTTCGTGGCGGGCCCGCTCAACGACCCGAGCCGCAGGCTCTTCGCGCCGCGGCTGGGGTTTGCCTATCGGCCCTTCGGCTCCTCCTCGACGGTCATCCGCGCCGGCTACGGCATCTTCTACAACGTGAACATGATGAACATGTTCATGCCGGCCCTGGCCGCGAACCCGCCCAACAACCTCAACATCAACGAGCTCAACGCCGCCGGCAACGTGCACATTCGCATGGCCAACGCCGATCAAGCCACCGGCTTGGCCATCAACAGCGAGATCAACTCCGCCGACACCGCCCGCGGCGTGGGCGACGTGCATCAGTGGAATCTCAACGTCCAGCAAGCCTTGCCCGGCTCGATCACCATGGAGGTCGCCTACGTCGGCTCTTCCTCTGCCCACTTCGATACGCCCCGCACGGTGAACCCGTTTGCGCAGGGAACCGCCGCCCGGGTCTACCCCGGCTGGGGTCCGATCGAGAACATCTCGCTCGACGCCAAGGGCTCCTACCACGGCCTGCTCACCAAGCTGGAAAAGCGCATGAGCAGCGGCGTCACGTTCCTGCAGACCTACACCTGGTCGAAGACGATGTTTGGCTCGTTCGCATGTTGCGGCGCCCAGCGGCACAACAATCCCTACGACTGGAACGCGGAGAAGGGTTTGGCTGAGACCGACCAGCGCCACCGGGCGACGTCGGCGTTCCTGTGGGAGCTGCCCTTCCTGCGTGGGTCCGACACCTGGACGAAGAAGCTGCTTGGCGGCTGGCAGCTCAATGGGACGCTGGCGATGGAAACCGGGATGCCGATGCACCCGACCCAGTCGCTGAAGCCCGTTGACGACGGCTGCCCGCGCTGCACCCATCGCCCGGACCGTATCGCGGACGGACGCCTCGACGGCAACGAGCGGACGCTCCAGCGGTGGTTTGACACCGCGGCCTTCGCCACCGCTCGCGGGCGCTACGGCAACGCCGGCCGAAACATCCTCTTCGCGCCCGGCTTGATCAATTTCGACTTCGCCGTCTTCAAGAACTTCACGATCTCGGAGACGAAGAACGTCCAACTGCGCTGGGAAAATTACAACTTCACCAACACGCCCGCGTTCAATCCTCCGACGCTCGAGATCAGCTCGGGGAATTTCGGGCGGGTCACCAGCGCCGGGCTGGGCCGTGAGATGCAGTTTGCGCTACGGTTCCAGTTCTGACGGAGCAATCGACGAGGTTCGCCATGGGTATCAATCGACGACAGTTTCTCACCTCAACGGCCGCCGCCGCCGGGGCCGCCGCGGCCGCCACGGCCGCCGCCGCCGCCGCCGCCGCCGCTCGTGAAGCCCTGGAAGTTGACCGGCCGCTGGCCCTTGCGGAAGCCGTACTCGTCGTTCTTGGGGTCGCCCGCCTCGGCGTCGTCGGCGCGGATCACCTGCACGGGCTTGGGCGCCGCGACGGTGGCCATGCGCTTCTCGACCCACGAGACGTTGTCGAAGGTCGTCTCGATCGCGAGCGCGCCGCAGGCCACCTTGAGCTTGCCCTTGTCGCGCTTGACCTGCACGACCTCGCCCACCTGCGCGAGCGAGACCACGTAGACCAGCTCGCCCTTCTTCAGCTTGGCGGCGAACTCGCGCCGCTTCTGCTCGAACGGCGTGTGCTCGAGGAGCGCGTCGACCTTCTCCTGCAGCTTCGTCGCGTGCTCGGCGGCGCCGGCGACGCCCTTGAGCGCCTCGGTCGTCTCGCGCACGGCCTTCTGCAGCGGGACGAGCTTCTCCTCCAGCTCCATGTCGGCCTCCATGGCGAGCGCCTGCTTCTTGCGCTCGAACCCGTGCCGCTCCTCCTCCAGGAGCTTCTTCTCGGCGAGGACGCCGTTGCGCAGCTGCTCCGCCTTGCGCAGCTCCTCCTGGGCCTTGGCCTGGTGCGCCTGGAGCGACGCGACGAGGTCGGCCACCTGCCGGTCGCCCTTGCCGAGGAGCTCCTCGGCGCGGGCCAGCAGCTCGGACGGCAGCTCGAGGCGGCGCGCCGTGGCCAGCGTCGCCGACACGCCGGGCAGGCCGACGAGCAGGCGGTAGGTGGGCTTGCCCGTCTCCTGGTCGAACGCCATGGCCGCGTTCTCGGCGCGCGCGTGCTGGAGCGCCAGGCCCTTGAGCGGCTCGAGGTGCGTGGCGACCACGCCCTTCGCCCCGCTCTCGAGCAGCCGCTCGAGGAACGCCTGCGCCAGCGCCGCGCCCTCGGCCGGGTCGGTGCCGGCGCCGAGGTCGTCGACGAGGACGAGCGACTCCTTGCCCGCCTCCGCGACGACCTCCTTCACGCGCGTCAGGTGCGTGATGAACTGCGAGCGGCCGGCGGGGCCGGTGCGGCCCTCGCTGATGTCGGCCGTCAGGTGCTTGAACACCGGCAGCCGGCTCTTGTCGCTCGCCGGCACCGGCAGGCCGCACTGGGCCATGGCCGCGCACAGGCCGACCGTGCGCAGGACGACGGTCTTGCCGCCCTGCTTCGGGCCCGAGAGCACGAGCAGGTCGTGGGCGCCGCCGAGCGCCAGGCTGAACGGCACGACCTCGGAGGCCGGCTCGCCCTGCTCCTCCTTCTTGCTCCGCGCCTGGGCCATGAGCGGGTGGTGGGCGTCGTGCAGCTCGAGCACGCCGTCGTCGGCCACCTGCGGGGCCGCCATGCGCCGCTCGCGGGCGAACAGCGCCTTGGCCTGCGTGAAGTCGATCCAGCCGAGCGTCCCCGCCGTGCGCTCGAGGAGCGCCTGGTGGGCGACGGCCAGGCGGGTCAGCTCGAGGCGCAGCCGCTGCAGCTCGGTCTTCTCCTCGGCGAGGAGCGCGTCGAGCTCGGCGTACTGCGGCTTCACCACCTCGGGCTCGATGAACAGGATCGAGCCGCCGCGGCCCTTGCCGCGCGACGTGCCCGGCACGTCGGCCTTCCGCTGCGTCTTCACCGCCAGGAGCAGGCGGTTGTCGCGCACGACCGGCCGCGGGTTGTGCAGGGCGATCGCCACCTCGCCCTTCACCACGTACTCGCCGAGGGTCTTCTCCACCTCGTCCTTGAGCTGGCGCAGGCGGGTGTGGATCTCGTTCAGGCGATCGCTGGCGCCGCTGCGGAAGTCGCCGCGCGGGTCGATGGCCTTGTCGAGCGCCTGGAACAGCGGCTCGACCGGGTCGAGGTGCGAGGCCAGCGCGCGCAGGCGCGGCGCCTCGGCCTCGGACAGCCCCTCGAGCTGGCGCTTGACCTCGCCGGCCGTGCGCAGCGTGGCCCAGATCCGACGCAGGTCGCGCCCGTCGAGCGCCTTGTCGGGCTGCTGGGCGCGGCCGAGGACCGCCTTGACGTCGTGCATGTCGGCCAGCGGCAGGCGCCGGTTCTCGCCGACGACGCCGAGCATCTCGCGCGTCTGCTCGAGGCAGGTGCGGATCGCGTCGGCCTCATAGAGGACCTTCATGCGGCCCAGCGTCTGACGGCCGAGGACGCTCAGGCACAGGCCCTTGAGCCCCTCGGTCACGCGGCCGAAGCCGATCGCGCCCAGGAAGCGCGCCTCGCTCTGGCGGCGCGCCCGCTCCTCGGGCGTGGCCTGGGCCTCCTCGCGGGCGCGCTCCTCGCGCGCGGCGCGCTCCTCGTCCTCCTCGTCGCTGACGGTCGGCTCGGCCGCCGGGGCCTCCGCCGCGGGGGCCTCCTCGGCCGGCGCGTCGTCGTCGGACGCCTCGTCGGTCGCCTCGGCAGGCTCGGCCGCCGGGGTCTCCTCGGCCGCAGGGGCCTCGTCGGTCGCCGCGGGCGCCTGCTCGGTGGCCTGGGCCGTGGTCGTCCCCTGCTCCTGCTCGGTCGCGCTCGGCCCGCTGTGGTCGACGGCCTCGTTGCGCTCTTCGGTCACGGTCACATTCCCTTCTCCCCGGCCGCCGCGCGGACCTGGAGCTCCAGGACCGTGTCGGTGGTGGGGGTCACCTTGAAGCGCTCGTCGATCCGGTGGCCTACGATCCACACCGGCTGATCGTCGAGCGTGACGACCGGGGTGCTTGCTCGCTCGTCGCGCGGCACCTTGCGGTCGATGAGGAAGCGCTTGAGGCTCCGCGTCCCTGGCGCGCCGAGCGGCCAGAAGCGGTCGCCCTGGCGGCGCCGGCGCACGGCCAGCGCGCCCCGGGCGCGGGCCG
>JAHBXY010000276.1 GCA_019636275.1 Planctomycetota bacterium
GGGAGCTCGAGCTGACCTGGGTGGCCGCGGCGCAGGGCGTCGACCTGCGCGCGCGCGCCGCGGGCGGGGCGCCGCCCGCGTTCCGGCTGGACCTGTCGGCGCCGGCCGACGGCGAGGCGTGGGCGCTGTGCGAGAGCCGATCGTCCGACGAGGCCGGGCAGGTGACGCTCGCCGCGCTGGCGCCCGGCCGCTACCTGCTCGCGGCGTACGGGCCCCAGCGGGCCGAGCCGGACCTCACCCTGGAGCTCGACCTGCGCGCTTGAGGCGCCTCGACTTGGGCGCCGCGGGTGACAACTCCGGCGGCCGTGGCTATACCCCACGGGGGGGCGTGGTCGAGCCCCGCCGGCGGATATGGACGCGCCCAAGCGACGACGGTTCAGCGACTCGAGCGTCGAGCTCTCGGACTACTCGCGCCTGTACGACGAGACCCTCACGTCGTCGGCGGAGATCTGCCTCTTCGACCACCCGGCCCTGCAGGAGATCAAGGAGAAGCAGCCGCCGCGCTACCGCGTGTTCATGACGCGGCTCGAGCCCAAGATCCGCGTCTACGCCGACGAGAAGATGACCGAGACGGTGGCCTACTCGCGCGAGGTCGCCGAGTGCCTGATCGCCGAGGGCACGGCGACCGTCGCCGAGGGCTTCCTCTTCGACGCCACGTCGATCGGACAGGTCATGTGCCTGGGCGTCGGCCGCTACCCGCACAACCTGCTGCGCCCGTTCGTGGGCGACGACGTCGAGCGCTACTACGAGAACCCCGACGCGCTGGACCCGTCGTGCATCTGCGGGCAGATCTCGCGCGACCACGGCCTCGTGTTCCTCGGCAGCGACGGCAAGATCAAGTACCGCGACTTCGGCACGAAGAAGGAGGGCGCCCGCCACGGGTCGAAGAACGGCACGTGGATCAACGGCGAGGAGCGCCTGCAGAACGGCGTGTGCGACTGGCGCGAGGGCGACTACCTGGGCCTGGGCGGGCGCGTGTGGGTGCGCCGCGAGGGCGACCTCATGAAGGAGCACGTGTTCAAGCTGCGCTACGAGAAGATGGACCCGTAGCGCCGTCGTGCCCGACCTGACCGAGCGCACCGTCGTCATCACCGGCGCCAGCCGCGGGATCGGGGCGGGGGTGGCCCGCGACCTCGCCGCGCGCGGGGTGCGCCTGGGGCTGTGCGCGCGCACGACGCCGGCCCTGGGCGACGTCGCGGCGCAGGTCGACGTCCGCGACGGCGACGCCGTCGAGCGCTTCGCCCGGCAGGTCGAGGAGCGCCTGGGGCCGATCGACCTGTGGGTCAACAACGCGGCCGTGCTCGAGCCGGTGGGCCCCCTGCGCGACCTCGAGTCCGAGGCGATCCGCGCCCACCTCGACGTCAACGTGCTCGGTGTGCTCCACGGGGCGCGGGCCTACGTGCGGCACCTCGCGCGCGTCGGCCGGCCCGGGGTGCTCGTCAACGTCAGCTCCGGCGCGGCGCGCCGGGCGGTCGCCGGCTGGTCGGCCTACTGCGCCTCGAAGGCGGCGGTCGAGCGCCTGACCGAGGTGCTGGCCCTCGAGGAGGGGCCGCGCGGGCTGCGCGCGCACGCCGTGTCGCCGGGCGTCGTCGACACCGACATGCAGCGCGCGATCCGCGCCACCCCCGAGGAGCGCTTCCCCGACGTGGAGCGCTTCCGGGCCATGGCCCGCGAGGGGCGCTTCTCGAGCGAGGCCCACGTGACCCGCTGCCTCCTGGCGCTGGCGTTCGATCCGGCCGACCCGGGGCGCGGGCAGGTCCTCGTGTCGTTCCCACCGGAGCGGTCGTGACCGCGCCTCCCCCCGGCCCGATCGATGACCCGCTCGAGGACGCCGTGAACCTCGACGACCTCGAGGCCCTCGCCCGCGAGCGGCTCACGCCGATGGCCTACGAGTACTACGCCGGCGGCGCCGGCGACGAGGTCACGCTGCGCGAGAACCGGGCCGCGTTCGCCCGGCTGAGCCTGCGCTACCGGGTGCTCCAGGGCGCCGACCGCCGCGACCTGCGCACGACCGTCCTCGGCCAGGCGGTGAGCTTCCCCGCGCTCGTCGCGCCCACCGCCTTCCACGGGCTGGCCCACCCCCGGGGCGAGCTCGCCACGACCCGCGCGGCCGGCGCGGCCGGGACGGTGATGATCCTCTCGACGCTGGCCACCGAGGCCGTCGAGGACGTCGTCGCCGCGGCCAGCGGGCCGGTCTGGTTCCAGCTCTACGTCTACAAGGACCGCGCCGCGACCGAGGCGCTCGTGCGCCGCGCCGAGGCGGCCGGCTGCGGCGCGCTCGTGCTCACCGTCGACTCGCCGCTGCTCGGCCGGCGCGAGCGCGACGTGCGCAACCGCTTCCACCTGCCCCCGCACCTGCGGGCCCGGAACCTGCTCGCGGCCGGGATGTCCGAGCTCGGCCCCGACCGCCACGACTCGGGCCTGGCCGCCTACTTCCACACCCTGCTCGACCCGGCGCTCACCTGGGCCGACGTCGGCTGGCTGCGCGCGGTCACGCGGCTGCCGCTCCTGGTCAAGGGCGTCGTGCGCGGCGACGACGCGGCGCGGGCGCTCGACGAGGGCGCCCACGGCGTCGTCGTCTCCAACCACGGCGGGCGTCAGCTCGACGGCGCGCCGGCCACGATCGACGTCCTCGAGGAGGTCGTCGACGCCGTCGCCGGCCGGGGCGAGGTCCTCCTCGACGGCGGCGTGCGCCGCGGCGCCGACGTGCTCAAGGCGCTGGCGCTCGGCGCCCGCGCCGTGCTCGTCGGCCGCCCGATCCTCTGGGGCCTCGCCGCCGGCGGCCAGGCCGGCGCCCGCCGCGCCCTCGAGCTCCTGCGCGCGGAGCTCGACCTCGCCATGGCCCTCGCCGGGGCCCGCTCCGTGGCCCAGGTCACCCGCGACCTCGTATCTGGGATCGACGGCTGCGGCCGCGGATGCACATCAGGCCCGCTCGACCTGGGTTGACGGCTGAGACGTCGTGCTTCGCACGACGGGGCGAGGGGGGGCGCGCGCGGCCGACGGTGTGGCCCGCCTCCGCAAGCTCCGCCCCCCGGCTGCGGTGCCGCAGTCCAGGCGGACCCTATCACTCGCATCCGTCCGCAGCCGCGGGCCTCCCGCTTGCTCCGGCGGCCCACCGGGGATCAGGCGATCGATACGACCCGCGCGCGCTCCCCCCTCGCCTCGGCCTCCGCGCCCTCGCCTCGCTCGCGGTTGCATTCCACCCGTGGCTCGGGCGTCTCGCCACGAGCCCCGGAGTGATCGACGGCAGCCCCGAGCACACATCAGCGCTCGATCGCAGCGGCACGTGAGGCGAGGGCGACGAGGCCGAGCCGCGGCGGCAGAGCGCCACGGGCGACGATGGAGACTCACTTCGAGCCCGCGCGCGCCGCCGCCGCGGCCGGCATCGTCGGCCGCAGCCCCCGAGCACACGTCCGCGCTCGAACGGAGCAGCACGCGAGGCGAGGCCGCGGAGGACGAGGCGGGGCGGCGCGCGCGCGGGCGACGACGTATCGGCATACTTCGAGCCCGCGCGCGCGCCGCCCCGCCCGGCATCCGCGGCCGCAGCCGTCGAACACACAAAGGATCAGCGGCGCAGGGCGTCCAGCCCCCGCGCGTCGAACGGGCCCTGCGCGGCCGCGCGCGAGGCGGCCCCTCGGCCGCGCCAGCGCCGTCGCCGAGCGCGCGCCGCGCCTGCCCCACGAGCACCCAGGCGTCGGCCGCTCGCCCACGGTGCAGGCGGGGTGCTCGGCCGCGGCCGCCGCCTCGAGCGCGCCAGCCCTCGGCGCGCCGCGCCGCCGCGGCTTCCCCGGCCGGTGGTCGAGCAGGGCCGGGCGAGCGGCGCCGGACGAGCGCCGTGACGTCGGCCGCGACGACCGAGAGGTCGAGCTCGGCCGCCGTCTCCAGGCAGCGCACCACCGCGTCCGGCGCGCCGGCGCGCTCGTGGGCGCGCGCCGCCGCCACCAGGAGCACGGCCGCCCGCCCCGGATCGGCCGCCCGCTCGACGCGGGCCCGCTCCTCGAGCGCCTCGGCCACGAGGTCGTCCTCGCCGATCGCGTCGCTCCGCTCCGCTAGCTGGCCCCACCAGCCGAGGAACCGGCCCAGGGGGAAGGCGTAGGGAGCGCGGCGCAGGGGCGAGCCCTGGGGGCGGCCCAGGCTGGGCAGGGCGTCCAGTCGATCCGCCTCCGCGCGGAGCTGCTCGTGCTGGTCTTCCCAGCGCGTCCGGTCGGCGGCCTCGCGCAGCGCCTGCGCGGCGCCCGCCTTGTCGCCGTGAAAGGCGAGGAGGTGGGCCAGGAGCACGCGCGTCTCCCACCCGCGCGGCTGGTCGCGGCTCCGCCGCCCGCGTGGCACGTCGCGCTCGACGTCCGCGGCCTCGGCGGCCAGGCGCGCCAGGGTGAGCGCGCGCGCGGCGTCCTGCACGGGCGCCTCGGCCTTGCCGAGCACCGTGGTCAGGTCGACGCACGCCCGTGTCTCGGGCGTGCGCGCCCCGGCGAGGAGCGGCTCGAGCAGGTCCGCCGCGGCGCGCTCGAACCCGAGCGCGAAGCTCAGGCGCGCCGCCCGGTCGCGGAGGGCGTCGGCCGCCGGCGGGTCGAGGGTGAACGCACGCACGAGGTCGCGCCGGACGGCCAGCTCGCCCTCCCCGCTGCGCAGGAGGCGCGCCAGCGCCGCGGCGAACACGGCGCGGCCGTCGTCGGGGTAGGCCTCCGCGAGGTGGTCGGCCGCCGCGAACAGGTGCTTGGCCGCGTCCTCCTCGGAGGGCTGGCGGCGCTCGTAGAACATGAGCGAACGGAAGGTGGCGTCCGTCAGGCGCGTGGCCTCGTCCTCGGGGAGGCGCGCTCTGCGCCGTGGCGGCGTCGTCGGCGTCGGCGGCGGGGTCGCGACCGGC
>JAHBXY010000277.1 GCA_019636275.1 Planctomycetota bacterium
GCGCGACGACGACGACGAGCGGCGGCCGGTGGGCGTCGCGCCGCGCCCGGCCGTGGCGTCGGCCGCGCGGCCGCTCCTCCTGCGCCTCTACGACTGCTTCCACAAGAAGGACATGTCCGGCGTGCTGGCCCTGCTGAAGCAGCTCGAGGAGCACGGCGAGGTGCCGGAGGTGTTCGCGGCGCGCGGGCTCCTCCACTTCCACGCCCGCGAGTACCGCCCGGCGCTCGACACGCTCACGCGCGCGGGCGACGTCACCCTGCAGGCCGTGCACGACCGCGCCTTCGCGGCCCTGTACCTGGGCCGCCTCGACCTCGTGCGCGAGCTCCTCGATCACGAGGCGCTGAAGGACGACACCCGCCTGCGCCTCATCGTCGAGGGCCCCTTCCGGCAGCGCTACGAGCGCGCGGCCGACGTGCTCGAGGGGCGCAGCGACGACGGCCATTACCGGGTGATCACCGACCTGGGGCTGAGCCGCGCCGAGCTGGCGCAGCTCGAGCAGCGCCTCGGCGGCGAGGCCGACGCGGGCAAGCGGCTCGAGCAGGTCGAGCGCGCGCGCCGCCGCCACCGCGGCCTCGACGAGCTGGGCAAGGTCATGGAGAAGGCCTACAAGGCCTACGACAAGCTCTTCGGCCCCGACCGCCCGGGCGAGGTCGTGCCGACGGTGATCGTCTTCTCCGACCGCGGGCAGTTCGAGACCTTCTCGGCCCGGCTGCGGGTCGGGTCGACCGAGAACACGCTCGGCTACTACTGGCCGCCCTACCGGATCCTCGTCTTCTACGACCAGGACGAGGGGCAGCGCCGCGGCGGCGGCCTCGTCTCGAAGAGCACCCTCGAGACGCTCCTGCACGAGACCTTCCACCAGTGGCTCGACCTCTACGTCGAGGACGCGCCGCGCTGGTTCGACGAGGGGCTGGCCGAGTACTTCGGCCTGAGCGAGCTCGGCCGCACCGAGCTGCGCTACGGGCTCGTGCCGCAGGCGCCCCCCAGCCGCCTGCACGACATCAAGCTGGCCTTCGCCGGCGAGTACCCCCGTCCGCTGCCGCTGCAGCGCCTGCTCACGGCCGACCACGCCACGTTCATGCGCGGCACCCAGGCGGGGATCAACTACGCGCACGCCTGGTCGTTCGTGCACTACCTCGGCTCGTCGACGGGCGGCCAGAAGCTCCTGCGCGAGTACTTCAAGGCCCTGCGCGAGGGGCTCGACCGGGAGAAGGCCTTCGACCGCGTGTTCGCCCCGCTCGACCTCGACCGCATGGAGGCCGACTGGCGGCAGTACGTGGGCCGCCTGCGGTAGCGGGAACCGGCGGGCCGCGGGCGGCGTGACCTGGGATGGCGAGCGGCGACCCGCCGCGCGCCCACCCGGGAGGAGCCATGACCCGCCCCCGCGCCCGCGCGGCGCTGACGACCCTCGTCCTCCTGGGCCTGACCGGCCCGGCGGCGGCGCAGGACGACGAGCTGCCCGAGGAGGCGGCCCTGCGCCAGGCGCTCGCCGGCGCCCAGGCCCGCTACGAGGAGGCCATGCGCCTGGTCGAGGCCTATGGCCGCGGCGCCCCGGTGGGCGATGCGGCCGCCCGGGCGGCCGGGCTTGAGCGCCTCCATACCCCGGTGACGCCGGGGCGGGCGCGGCGACGCGCGCCCCCGCCGCCCTTCCAGCCCTGGGCCGCGCGGGACGAGCTCGTGGCCCTGCGCGAGGCGGTGGCCGCGCGCCTGCGGGCGCTGGCGCCGGAGCGCCACCCGCCGGTGGACGACGACGACCCGGAGGACGACGCGTCCGCGCCGCGGGCCACGCTGCGCCTGATCGACGTCCAGGACCTGCTGGTCACCCCGGAGGACCACGTCGCGCCCAACACCGGCCTCGGGGCCGGCCTCGACGCGAGCGGCGCGTTCGACGCCGCGGGCGAGCGGACGTCGGGCGTCGGGCTCGAGGGCGACAAGCTGGTCGAGCTCGCCCTGGACGCCGCCGGGCGCCTGGCGTCCGACGAGGCGCTCGAGCTCAGGGGCGGCCGCCTCATGGCGCGGCTGCGCCCGGCCACGGCCGCTCGGGTCACGCACCTCCTGGCCGAGCTGCGGCGCGGCCGCGGCGGCCTGATCGACCTCGAGGTGCGCGTCTACGAGCTCGGCGCGGCCGCCTACGAGGCCCTGCGCGAGGAGGCCGCCGCCCTGGGCGACGCGGCCGAGGCGCGCCTGGCGGCCGGCGGCGACGGCGTGAGGCTGCTGGCCAGCCACCACGTGACCGCCCACGACGGCCAGCGCGTCCACGTGTGGCGGGGCCGCTCGCGCTCCTACCTCGCCGACATCGAGGTCAACCAGACCGGCGTCGTGCCCGTGCTCAACCCGGTCGTGGCCGTGATCAACGAGGGCCTCGTCGTCGAGGCGCGCCCGACCGTCGACCGCGCCCGCGGCGTGGCGGTGGTCGACGTGTCCCTGTCGCTCTCGCGCGTGGCCGACCCGGTGCCCACGACCAAGGTGGTCGACCTCGAGCTCGAGCTGCCGCGCCTGCGGATCGCCCGCACGACCGCCACGGGCGCCGTGCCGCTGGGGCGCGGCGCGCTCCTGGGCGGCGTCCTGCGCACCGGCGCCGAGCCGGAGGAGGCGCTCACCTGCGTCGTCTACGTCCGCCCGCGCCTGATCGCGGGCCAGCCGGGGAGGGGTCGATGAACGCGCTGCTCCGCTCGACGTTCGCGCCGCTGGCGCTGGTCCTCGCCGCCGCCGCCGGGGCGTCCGCCCAGGACCCGGCCGCCCGGGAGGTCGCCGAGCTCGAGGCCATGCTGGCCCGGGTCGACGCCGCGCTGGCCGACCTCGACGCGCTGGCCCGGCCGCGCTTCTCCTTCGCGCAGTACGACGCGCGCCACCTGCTCCAGCGCCCGCCGGACCGCGTCGCCCCCAGCCTGTGGGTCCCGTCCGAGGCCGCCGGCTTCCGGGCCGCCCGGGGCGGCGGCGGCGCGGGCGCCTTCTGCTTCGACTCGTGCGAGGCGGACACCGGGGCCGCGCTCGAGCCGGACGAGCTCGAGCAGCTCGCCGTGCGCGCCGTGGGCGAGGACGCCTGGGACGAGCCCGCCTGCATCGAGGTGCACCGCGGCTTCCTCCTCGTGCGCCAGACCCCGCTCGGCCACGCGCGCATCCGCCGGCTCCTCGACGACCTGGCCCGCCCGGCCACGCGCGCCGTGCAGCTCGACGTGGGCTTCTACCACCTGCCGCCGCCCCTCGAGCGCGACCTGCGCGAGGCGGCCCTGGCCGCCGGCGGCGTGCTCGACCCGGCGCTCCTGGCGCGCCTCGACGGCGCCGTGCGCGCCGGCGCGGCGCGGCTCACCGGCAGCGCCACGCTCTCGGCGCTGAGCGAGCAGCGCGTCTACCTGCACCAGGGCGACGAGCGCGCCTACGTGGCGGACTACGAGCGCTCGTCGGGCGGCACGGGCATGGTCGCCGAGACGGTCCCCGACCCGATCGTCGAGGTCCTGCGCGCCGGCCTCGCCCTGGAGGTCCGGCCGACGGTCGTCGACGCCGACGCCGGCGGCCCGCGCGTGGCGCTCGACGTGCGG
This sequence comes from Planctomycetota bacterium, assembly GCA_019636275.1. Lineage (GTDB taxonomy): Bacteria > Planctomycetota > J058 > J058 > J058 > JAMLIC01. Next base: position 3,540 of record JAHBXY010000277.1, read on the forward strand.
TTCGCCCGCAGCACGCCCCTGACCTTCGTCGACCGCCAGACGCCCTGGGGCGTGCTGACGACCCCCCGCGTGAGCATGGACTCCGTGCGCACGTCGGCGCAGGTCCCCGGCGGCGCCGGCGTGCTCGTGTTCGCTGCCCGCGGCACCGAGGACGACGGCACGAGCGACGTGGTCATCGTCGTGCGCCCGCGGGTGGTCGGCCGCTGACGCCGAGAGCACCACGCCTCGGCCTCTGCGTCGAATCGACGTGAGTGGACGCCTTCAGCCCGGGAACAGCTCGCCCTGCGCCGGCGCACGCGGCGGGGCCGCCGGGGGCTCGCGGTAGGGCTCGAGGCAGCGCGGGCCCTCGTGGCGCACGTCGTTGACGAACGGCCCGACCGGGACCGACTCGAGGAGCGCCGCGGGGCACGGGCGCAGGAGCGCGGCCGGCGCCGCCGCGTCGGGGTCGAGCCAGCGGCCGACGTCGTCGACGTCGAGGATCACCGGCATGCGGTCGTGGATCGGCGCCACGACCTCGTTGGCGTCGGTGGTCACGATCGTGCAGGTCTCGAGCGGCGGCGCGAGCGCGCCGTCGGGCCCGCGCCAGCGCTCCCACAGCCCGGCCATCGCGAACGGCCGCCCGTCGCGGCGCCGGATCCAGTGGCCGAGGCGGGCCTTCCCCTCGCGCCGCCACTCGTAGAAGCCGTCGGCCAGGACGACGCAGCGCCGCCGAGCGAAGGCCTGCCGGAACGCGGGCGTCGTGGCCACCGTCTCGGCCCGGGCGTTGATCGTGCGGTGCCCGATCTTCGTGTCGCGCGCCCACCCGGGGACGAGCCCCCAGCGCAGCAGGTCGAGGCGGCGCGCCGGACGGTCGCGCGCCAGGCGCACGACCGGGACCTCCTGCGTGGGCGCGACGTTGAAGCGCTCGGGCAGGGCCTCGAGCCCGTCCTGCACCTCCGCCACGTCGAACGCGTCGACGAGCTCGTGGAGCGGGGTCTTGACCGTGAAGCGGCCGCACATGCCGACCATTATCGTCCGTCCCGACGCCCGTGCGGGCGGCCGCGCCAGGAGCTACGTTCATGGGGCGGCGGGGCGCGGCCCCGGAGGGCGTCCTCGTGCTCGATCGTCCGGGGCTCGACACGGAGCTGGCGCGGCTGCTCCATCGCACGGAGCGGTTCGACGTGGACGCCCTGCGCGGGAGCCTCGACGAGGCGCGCCGCGCCCGCGGCGACGCCGGCCCGACCCTGGCGCGCGTGCTCGTCGACCGCGGCCTCGTCACCGAGGCGGAGCTGGCGCCGCTCCTGGCGCAGCTCGCC
>JAHBXY010000278.1 GCA_019636275.1 Planctomycetota bacterium
AGCGCGCCAGGAGGCGCAGGGCGTCGGCCGCGTCGTCGACCGGCAGGGCGAGCTTCTGCGCGTCGCCCGGCGCGGCCCGCAGCGAGCGCAGGAGCGGCTCGACGTCGCGCACCCCCGGCGGGGCGTGGCGCGAGACGAGCACCTTCGCCGCGACGCGCGGCAGCGACCCCGCCGCGTCCCACTCCACGTCCACCCAGTCGGCACCCAGCCCCGCCGCGCGCGCGAGCAGCGCCAGCCGCGGCCCCTCGGCGCCGCGCCACCGCCCGCCCTCGCGCGTCGGCCGGCAGGTGGCCAGCACCGGCCGCGCCGCGCCGCGCAGGAGCGCCACCAGCGCGGCGTCGTCGGGCGGGGTCACGAGCGCGTCGAGGCGCAGCTCGACCCGCGCGCACCACGGCGCCACGGCGGTCATCCGGGCGACGGCCGCCTCGACCGTCGGCTCGAGCACCGTGGCGCAGATCGGCGGCAGGTTCCCCACGCCCGGATCCTCCCTTGAACTCCCCGCGTCGCGAGAGTATCCCGGAGGGAGGCGCCTCGAACCCGGCGCCGCGGTCCGGCCCACCGTCCCCGACGGGCCTCTCGATGCCGTCGTCGTCCACCCCGCGTCCGCTCGGCCCGGGTCCGCTCGGCCCGCGTCCGCTCGGCACGCGTCTGCTCGGCCCGCGTCTGCTCGCCCGGAAGGGCTGAGCCCGGAGCGCGTGCTCGCCTCCACCCTGCGCGGCGACGCCCGGGTCCGCGCCCGCCTTCGCCAGGCCCTGGCCGACCACGACCCCGCGGCGGTCGAGGCGGCCCGCCGCGAGGCCGCCCGCCGCGGCGCCCCGCCGCCCGACGACCTCCTCGACGAGCCGCTCGCTTGGCCGGGGCGGGTCATCGACCTCGACCTGCCGCTCGACGTGTGGGCCGAGCTCGCCGACGGACGAACGCTCCGCGTGGGGAGCACCCCCTGCCTGGGCGGCGTCGTGTTCCCGGCGCACGTCAGGTGGTGGGTGACCCCGACCGCGCCGATCGAGCCCAACGACCTCGCCGACGCCGTGGAGCAGGCCGAGGTCGCCGGGCTGGCGCTCCACGAGCCCGCGGCCCGGGCGCAGCTCGCCGCCGTCGCCGCGCGCCGGCCGGCGAGCCTGCGCCACGTGTCGGTGACCGCCGACGACCTCGGCCCCGGCCTGGTCGAGCAGGTCGCCGCGCTCCCGGGGCTCGAGGCCCTGACGCTGCACGACCGACAGCTCGCAGACGACGGCCTGCGGGCGCTCGCGCCGGCCACGGCGCTGCGCGAGCTCGCGGTACGCCAGGCGCCTTCGACGACGCCGCCGTCGCGGCGCTGGCCGGCATGACGCGCCTGCGGCGGCTGGAGCTGACCGGCACGAGGTGGCTCGAGGGGCCGGGCCTGGGGGTCGTCGCCCGGCTGCCGCACCTCGAGCGGCTCTCGCTGACCGGCGCGCACGCGCTCCGGGGCGACGCCCTGGCCGAGCTGGCCGTCGCGCCGCGGCTGCGGGCTCTCGACCTGTCCGGGTGCGCCGTCGACGCGTGGGGCCTTCGCCCGCTGGTCCGCGGGCTGGTGGCCGAGTCGCTCCGTGAGCTGCGCCTGGGCTGCTACACCGTGAACGACGAGGTGGTCGGCCTGATCGCCGACCTGCGCGAGCTGGAGGCGTTGCGGCTCGGGGGCGCCAGGCTGGGAGACGGCGCCGTCGCGGCGGCCGCCGCGCTCCCGCGCCTGCGGCGGCTCGAGCTCGACGCCTACGACGCCACCGGCCTGGGCCTCGCGCGGCTGGGGAGCGCGACGCTGGAACGCCTGCACCTCGCCACGCCGGGGGCGGAGCTCGAGGCGCTCGCCGGCGTCATCAGCCGCTGCCCTTCCCTCCGCAGGCTCGGGTTGGCATGCCGCCCGGTGGACGACGGGGTCATCGCCGCGCTGACCGGCTGCGCGGCCCTCGAGGAGCTGGAGCTCGGACGGATCGGCGGCAGCGACCTCCGCCTCCTCGCGCCGCTCCCGCGGCTTCGGCGGCTCACGCTCTCCGGCTGGGCGACCGCTCGCGACCTCGAGGCGCTGCGCTTCGGCTTCGGTGCCCTCTGCGAGCTGTCCCTGGACGTGACCTGCACCCCGTCCAACGCGCTCGAGGCCCTGACCGCGCTGCCCCGGCTCGAGGTCCTGCGCCTCCTGGACCGCGAGCTCGGCGACACCTGCCCCTGCTCGGCCTTCGACGAGCCCTGCGAGGCCAGGGTGCTCACGCAGGGCGCGCGCGAGGCGGCGCTCGCGAGCCTCGCCCGGAACCTCCCTGGCGTGCACCTCGAGATACGCGGTCGCACGCCACGGTGACCTCCCCCGCCCTTCGGCAACCGTGCCTCGGTCGCTAGAATCCCGGCCCTATGGTGCCGGTCCTCTTCCACCTGCCGGGCGGGATCCCGATCTACAGCTACGGCGTGGCGCTGGGGCTGTCGTGCGTGCTCGGCGCGCACCTCGCCGTCTACCTGGCCACGCGCAGCGGGATCGAGGAGAAGCGCGCCTGGTGGTTCGCGATCACGGTGATCGTCGTGGGGATCGTCGGCGGGCGCGTGCACGACGTGGCCGTCAACGCCACGTCCCTGAGCGAGTTCCTGGCGAAGCTCACCGAGGTCCAGCACGCCGGGCGCACCGCCTACGGCGCGTTCCTCTCGGCCTCGATCGCCGGGGTCCTCGCCGCGCGCGTCTACCGGATCCCCTTCTGGCGGATCGCCGATGCCGTCGCGCCGACCATGGCCCTGGGCCTCGGCCTGACGCGCGTGGGCTGCTTCCTCTGGGGCTGCGACTATGGCGTCCACACGGAGGCCTGGGGCATGCGCTTCCCGGCCGGCAGCCCCGCCTGGCAGGACCAGATCGACGCGGGCCTGCTCACGACCGCCGCGTCGACGTCGTTGCCCGTGTTCCCCATCCAGCTCGTCGAGTCGGCGGCCGGCTTCGCGATCGGCGTGGGCCTCCTGTGGCTCTGGTTCCGCCGCCCGCGCCGCGAGGGCACGGTGCTCCTGGGCTTCTTCGCCAGCTACGGCCTCGTCCGCGCCCTGCTCGAGGTGTGGCGCGCCGACGAGGGCCGCGGCGAGCTCGCCGGCATGTCGACCTCCATGGCGATCGGCCTGTTCACCGCCGGCCCCGCGCTCCTCCTGATCTTCGCCCCGCCGCTCGCCCGCCTCCGCGGCGACGCGGGCGAGGTCCTGCCCGCCCCCCGCCCCGACGACGACGCCGACGACGCGAAGAAGCCGAAGAAGAAGCGCGCGTGAGCCGGCTCCTCGCCGTCCTCCCGGTGGCCCTCGCCCTTGTCCTCGCCGCCCCGGCGGCGGCCGACGAGCCCGCCGCCGCCGCCGAGGCCCCGGCCCCGCGACCGCAATGGGGCCGCGGCCCGCTCGAGGTGCGCGACCCGTTCATCCTCTCGCTCTCGCGCCTGTCCCCCTGGGCCCGCTCGCCCGCCGTCGCGCCGCACCTCGGCGGCGAGGTGGGCGTCCGCGGCGTGTGGACCAACAGCTACGCCTTCGCCGACAACCGCTACGTCCTCGACGCCGAGGTGCGGCAGCTCTGGGCCTACGCGCGCGTGGGCGGCTGGGACCGGGTCGAGCTCGGCCTGCACCTCCCCTACGAGTGGCGCGGCGGCGGCGTCATGGACGGGTTCATCGAGGGCTTCCACGACGCCTTCGGCCTGCCCGACATGGACCGCGACCGCCGCCCGCGCGACCGCTTCCTCGTCCGGGGCGTCGAGCGCGACGGCTCGGTCTTCTCCCTCGACCACCCGGGCTACGGCTTCTCCGACCTGATCGTCGAGCCCCGCGTCCTGCTCCACCGGGGCGACGACCTCCTGCCCGCGGCCAGCCTGACCGTGCGCCTGCGCCTGCCCACCGGCCGGCGCAAGTTCCAGCTCTCCGACGGCGTCGACGCCTCGCTGGCGCTGGACCTCTCGAAGCGCCTGGGCGCCCTGCCGCTCGTGGCCTACGCGACGCTCGCCTACACCTACCACGCCCACGCGCACGTCGGCGGCCTGACCCTCGCGCGCCACCGCTTCATGGCGGCGCTGGGCCTCGAGTGGGAGATCACGCCCGTCGTGTCGTTCGTCGTGCACGCCTGGCTCGAGACGCCCAACGTCCGCGGCCTCTACTCGGACCCGCCGCCGCCCGGCGTCGGCCGCGCCGACCTCTCCTTCGGCAACTACGTCTCCTACGTGGCCGTCGGCTTCAAGGCCGAGCCGGTCCCGGGGCTGATCGTGGACCTGGGGATCCTCGAGAACATCCTCGACCCCGAGACGACGGCCGACTTCGGCGTGCTGGCCAGCGTCGCCTACCGCTTCTGAGCCGCCTCGCGCACGACGCGCATGCCCACGTCCTCCTCGCGCAGCCAGCGCCGCTGGACGGGCGTGAAGCCCTCGTACTGGTAGGGGCGGAACTCCAGCGGATGCGCCGCCTGCCACAGCACCTCGCCCGTCGGCGCGGGGTCGCCCGGGCCGTCGAACGGGTGGAAGTAGGCGCCGTTGACCAGCCACAGCCCGGGCACGGCGTCCGGGCGCGCGGGCAGGGCGGGCCCGCGCACGGTGAACGTCGGCGCGAACGGCCCGAACCGCGCCGAGAGCGGCACCCAGGCCTGCGCCGGGAACACCTGGCGCAGGGGCGCCTCGAAGCGCGCGGCCGTGTGCGCGAGGAGGAGCGCGAGCAGCGCCAGGCGCAGGCCCGGCCGGCAGCGGCGCAGCCCCGGGGCCAGCGCCCAGGCCGCCGCCAGGCAGAGGAACGGGACCAGCACGCGCGCCGTGCGCCCGTAGACGACGAAGGCCTCGAGCCCGGTCGAGGCGAGGGCCAGCGCCGCGTAGAGGCCGACCGC
>JAHBXY010000279.1 GCA_019636275.1 Planctomycetota bacterium
GCGCCGTGCGGACCCGACGCCCGGCGAGGAGGCGCCCGTCGCCGGTGCTCCGGCGCCCGTCGCCGGTGCTCCGGCGCCCGTCGCCGGTGCTCCGGCGCCCGAGCCGCCCCGGCTCCTCCGGACGGACGCACGCATGGACGAGCCGGTCGACGCGCCCTCGCAGGAGCCGGTCGACGCGCCCTCGCAGGAGCCGGTCGACGCGCCCGCGCGGGAGCCGGTCGACGTCCCCCCGCAGGAGCCGGTCGACGGCCCCGCGCAGGAGCCGGTGGCCGCCGAACCCGCGGCGCCTTCGCCCGTCTCGCCGACGCAGCCCGCGGTCCCCGCTCCGACGGAGCCAGAGCCCGTCACCGCGCCCGTCGACGAGCCCGCGGAGGCCCCGGCCGACGCGGCTGCGCCGGCGCCCGCCCGACGACCTCCGCGAGGCGCGCGCGCCGCGTTCGTCGACGTGGCGCCGAGCGTGGAGCACCTGCTGCGGCCGAGCGACCGGCTGAGGGCGCTCCCGGAGGGCTGGATCGCGCTGGAGGGGCAAGGCCTGACGCTCGGGTTCCGGGAGCCGCGCGAGGTCGAGGTCGTCCGCTTCCAGCTCGCGGTCGAGCAGGCGCAGGAGCCGGTGCTCTGGCTGTGCCTCCTCCGCGCGCTCGACGAAGGCGGCCGGCCGGGCGCCGACGTGACGAAGGTCGACCAGGTGACCGGCACCGCGGCCCTGGGGGTCCTCGTCAGCCTGCATGTGACCAGGCCGAGCACCGTCACCGTCTGCGCGTTCCCCGCCGACCGGAAGGTGCCGGCGCGCGGCCTCGAGGGGACGACGACGCTCGCCGAGGGCCCGGTGCAGCTGACCAGGGAGGCCCGCATCGAGCTGACCTGCGCGCGCGAGGCGCGAGGCCGCCTCGCGCTCAGCCTGGCCCAGGGCCAGCGCACGGTCTGGCGGACGACCCTCTCGCCCCGGCCCGAGCTGGCCGGGGCCACGACGCTGCACACGTTCCTCGGGGCGTACTTCGAGCTCCAGGCGCGCCAGCGCGTCGAGATCTCGCCGGCCGCCGAGCCGCGGCGCAGGTAGCGCAGCGACGGCCGCCGCGCCGGTGGGCTCCTCGCTGGGGAACTTGCCCCCACCCGCTCCGCGCCTTAAGGTCCGACCGTGGCCAGGACCTCCTCCGCGCTCCTCGTGGCGGCCGTGATCGTCGGCTGCGCCGGCCCCGCGCCGGCGCCGCCGCCCGCCGACGACGCGGCCCTCGGCCGCGCGGTGAGCCACTACGCCGGCTCCGCCGTCTCCGGGCCCGCGCCGGTCGGCTCCGACGCGGTCGTGGCCCTGGGCGACCCGGACGCCGCCCTGCAGGTCCGCGTGACCTGGGCGGGCCTCGACGCGCTCCCCGACGGCGTGCTCGAGCCGATCGCGCGCCGGCGCCGGCTGCTCGTGGACCTCGACGGCGTCGACGCCCTGGGCTCGGTGCCGGCGCTCTCCGCCGGCGCCCGCGCGGGCGAGGTCGCCGAGGCGGACGTCTTCCTGGGCGCCCTCGGCGGCGCGCCGCTGGGCGAGCTCCGGGCGGCCGTCCCCGTCGGGGCCACGGGCGAGCTCTCGCTCGTCGACGAGCGCGCCTCCGGCGCCCGCGCGCGCGTGGCCGTGCGCGTGCGCGCGGCCCCACGGGTCGACGTGGCCCTGCTCCTCGAGCACGTGGCAACGCGTCCGCCGCAGCGCGAACCGTCGTCCTGGCTGTGGGCGACCGGCAGCGGCTGGCGCTGCTCGTCATGACGCCGTTCACGCCGCCGCGGTTCCCTCGGCGGCGACCAGATCGGGGTCGGCCGCCGCCGCGCGCCGGGCAGACCAGCCGCGCGGCCCACCGCGTCGCCGCGCCTGCCGCGTCGCTCGCGACGCTCGGCGCTTTCCACTGAGGCGCGGCGTTGACCGCGGCGTCGCGGGCTGACCCGCCGGTGCGCTGGACCCCGGCCGACGTGGGCCTCGCCCGCGTCCTCGAGGCGCTGCGCGCGCCCGATCACCGCCGCGGGGCCCTCGTCGCCCTGGCCGGGCACACCGGCGCGCCGCTGCTCGAGGCCGTGGCGCTCGGCGGCGACGACGCGCTGGTCGAGGCCATGGCGCTGGCGGCGGTGGCCGAGGCGGCCCGTGCGGGGGCGCCCGTGCGCGGCGCGGCCTTCGGCTGGGCGCTCGAGCGCGCGGCGGTCGACGTGGTCACGGCGGCGGCCGAGGCCGACCCGCCCTCGCGCGGGGCGCAGGCCCTGCTCGTCGAGCGCGCCGGCGTGGTCGGCTTCTTCCCCCGGACCCTGCGCGAGCTGTGCGAGCGGGCCGAGGGCCTGGCCGGCTGGGCCCACGCGCTCGAGGAGGCGAACGTCGCCGGGCTGAGCGATCCGACGCCCATGCAGCGGCTGCTGGCGGCGGAGTGGCTGGCGGCGAGAGGGCGAGGCGTCGACGACCCGCTGGCGCGTCCGACGCGCGAGGCGGCGCGATGAGCGGACTCGCGGAGCGAGGGGAGAGCGTCGAGCCCGGCGACCAGGTCGAGGTCGGCGCGCGACGCGGCGCCGCCGCCGACGGCCCGTCGGGCGACGCGAGCACGGGGGCCGACGACGCCGGCGAGGACCGTGCGCTCGGGAGCGCGGGCACGGTCACGGGAGACGAGGTCGGCGGAGCGCAGCCCGACGGCGCCGGCGAGGACCGCGCGCTCGGGAGCGCGGGCACGGTCACGGGAGACGAGGTCGGCGGAGCGCAGCCCGACGACGCAGGCGAGGACCGCGCGCTCGGGAGCGCGGGCACGAGCACGGCGGAGGAGACCGGAGCGCAACCAGACGACGCCGGCGAGGACCGCGCGCTCGGGAGAGCGGGCACGAGCACGGCGGAGGAGACCGGAGCGCAGGCCGACGCCGCAGGAGAGGACCGCGCGCTCGGGAGCGCGGAGGTGGAGACCGGAGCGCAGCCCGACGACGCAGCCGACGACCACGCCGAGGAGAGCGAGCGCGGCGCGCCCGCGCGGCGGTGGCGCCGGTGGCTGCTCCGGGCGGCCGTGGCGGCGGTCGCGCTGCTCGTCGCCCTCCACCTGCTCGTGAAGGTCGCCGTCGCGCCGGCCCTGCGCGCGGCCGCCGGGGCCGTCGGCCTGACGCTGGAGGTCGAGCGCACCGCCGTCTCGCTCCTCGGCGGCGACGTGGAGCTCACCGGGCTGGTCGCCCGCCCGGCGGCCGGCGGCGAGCCGGTGGCCCGGCTCGAGCACCTGCGCCTCGACGTGGCCACGCCGCGCCTCCTCCTCGGGCAGGTCGTCGTGCGCCGGCTCGAGGTCGACGGCGTGGACCTCGCCCTCGAGCGCGACCCGACCGGCGCCTGGAGCGTTCGCGGGCTCACCGTGCCCGCCGCCGACGCCGACGACGAGCCCACGCCCGACGCGAGCGCCGACGACGCGGCCAAGGGGCCCGCGGCGCTGCCCGACCTCTCCTGGCTGCGCGTCGACGCCGTGGCCGTGCGTCGCGTGCGCCTGCGGCTCGCCGACCCCACGGTCAGCCCCCCGCTCGAGGTCGAGGCGTCGGCCGACGTGCGCCTGGCCGGCCTCGACGGGTCGGGCCGGTCCGGCCCCGCGGCGCTCGAGGTGGACGCGACCGCGACGGCGGCGCCGGGCCGCCCGCTGGCGCCGCGCGCGCTCGAGCGGCTGCGCCTCGACGGCACGCTCCTCGTCTCGCCGCTGGCGGTGCGCTGGCGCCTGGCCACGCGGGTCGACCGCCTCGCCGCGAGCGAGCTCGCGCCCCTGCTCCAGCCCCTCGGCATCCAGCCCCTCGGCGGCGCGATCGACGCCCGCGCCCTGCTCGAGGGCGGGGTCGGGCCCGCGATGGCCACGCCGGGCGCCCTGAGCGCGTCGTGCACGCTCGAGGGCGTGCGCGTGGCCCACGACGGCCGCCCGGCCGTGACCCTCGCCCGCGTCGTCGCCGGGATCGACGCCGTCGGCGCGCACGGCCTCGAGCTCGGGCAGGTGCTCCTCGAGAACCTCGACGCCGAGGTCACCCGCACGCGGACGGGCGCCCTGCGCGTCGCCGGCCTCGAGCTCTCCGGCCCGCCGCCGTCGGCCCGGGCCACGCCGTCGCCGGCCGCCCCGCGCGCGGGGTCGTCGGCGCTCCTGCCGCTCCTCGTCCTGCGCAGCGTCGACGTGCGCGGGGCGCGGCTCACCCTCCACGACGAGGCGGCCGGCACCACCGTGGCCCTCGGCCTCCAGGACCTGTCGCTGGCCGCCCTGCACCTCGGCCCCGACGCCCCGCCGCAGCCGCTCGAGCTCCGCCTGGCGCTCTCGCTGCCGGGGATCGCCGACTCGCTCCAGCTCGACGGCACGGCCAGCCTCGCCCACCGGCGCTGGACCTTCGACGTCGCCGCCGTCGCCCGCGGCGTGAGCAACGCCGCCCTGCGCCCCTACCTGGCGCAGGTCGGCGTCGAGGACCTGCTCGACGCCGGCGAGCTCACCTTCCGCGCCGCCGGCGCCGCCGAGGTCACGGGCGAGGCCCTGCGCCTCGACGCGGCCCTGCGCGACCTGCGCCTGTTCGACGGCCCCCGCGAGCTCCTCGGCGCCGACGAGGTGCTCCTCGAGGGCGCGCGCCTGACCCCCGCCTTCGGCCCGCCGCGCGACGTCGCCGTGGCGCGCGTGGCCGTCCGCCGCCCGC
>JAHBXY010000028.1 GCA_019636275.1 Planctomycetota bacterium
GCGGGCTCGCCCTCGCGCGTCGCCTCGAGCGCCGCCCGCTCGATCGTCCCGCCGAGCCGATCGGCGTCGGCGGCGTCGCCGCGGGCGACGTCGTCCGGCTCGTCGTCGACCTCGCCGCGCCCGCCGGCGGAGACCTGCGCCTCGACGACCTGCTGCTCGAGGTCCCGCTCCCGGGCGGCTGCGTGGTCCTCGCCGCGCCCGCGGGCGCCCGCCTCGAGGCCGGGACGCTCGTCGTGGTCCCGCTCACGGCGCGCGTGGAGGTGGAGCTCCTGGCCGTGACCCCGGGCGAGCACCGCCTCCTGCGCGCGCGCGCCCGCGCCCTCGCCGGCCCCGACCGCGCCGCGACCTCGGACGAGCTGCTGCTGCGCGTCAGGTGACGTGCCTTGAAGGGGGGCACCCCTCCCGTACGATCGTGTGTGGTGGTCGGCCCCGCTGCGCCGGCCCGAGGCCCGGGGGGTGCGAGGTCCGCTGACATGGACGCCGCTCGACGCGCCGGCACTTGCGAGCAGACGCACGAGAAGCACGCGCACGTGCACGGGGAGGGGTGCGGTCATCCGGCGCTCCGTCACCGCGATCACGTCGACTACCTGCACGACGGTCATCTACATCACCCGCACGCGGGGCACCTCGACGAGCACGCGCTCGACCTCGACGAGAAGAACCCGTCGAAGTGCACGCCCGAGCACGCCTGCGGCGGGCACGACGAGGACCACCGCCACGGCAAGGGCTGCGGTCACGAGCTGGTCCCGCACGGCGACCACCACGACTACCTCGTGGGCGAGCACCTGCACCACCCGCACGACACCGAGCACTGCGACGACCACGGCCCGATCGAGCTCGAGCGCGTCGCCTGGCTCTCGCCCGGCGGCCCATAGTAGTAGTGTGATCGACGGCTGCGGCCGCGGATGCCGGGCGCTGCGGCGCGCGCGCGGGCCGTCGGTGTGGCCCGCCTCCGCGAGCTCCGTCCCACGGCTGCGGTGCTGCAGCCCAGACGGACTCTACCGCTCGCGGCCGCCCGCAGCGCGGGACTCTCGCTCGCTCCGGCGGCCCACCGGGGATCCGGCGATCGATATCGGCCGCGCGCGCGCCGCATCGCCTCGGCCTCCGCGGCCTCGCCTCGCTTGCGGTTGCATTCCACCCGGGTTCGAGCGTGTCGACCCGAGTCCGGGTTGGGGTCGCAGCGAATCCGCTGAGATCCCTTCTCTGCTCTGCGGTCGCACCGACGGGTCCCCACCGAGCTCACGACGACCCTCGACCTCGCCCCCAGGACGCGGACAGGTCGAGACGCGGTGTCGCCGAGGACCCTGAGCCCGGCGGTCGAGATCACGCAGGTCCACGAGGAGTGAGCGGAGCCACGGGCGAGGTCGAGCGCGTCCACTCCGTCCACGACCTGGGACGGCGCCAGGCGAGGCTTCGCCGACTTCGAGTGAGTGGCTCCGGAGCCGGGACGGGTCCTGATTGGACGGGGGCTGTGGTAGTGCGGCAGGTCCTCTCGCTCTCGACGCCGTTCCCGGCAGCCGCCTGGGCGCCCTTGCGCCCGCCCCTCGCGTGGGGTCAGCTACCCCCGCCCGGAGGCGAACCGATGCTCGAGCGAGCCGTGACCCTGAGCTTGCTCCTCGCGCTGAGCGTGAGCGGCTGCGCGTCGACCGATGCGACCGGCGGCGAGCCGGCCGCGGACGAGGCGCGAGCGGCCACCGGCGACGACGACCGCGCCGGCGGCGCGCCGGCGACGGCCGACTCGCCGCCGCCCGCCAACGGCGCCGGGCCGGCGCGCGGTCGCCCTCCGGTCGCCAGCGACCTGCCGGACATGGGCGAGACGAGCCGGTATTTCCGCGCCCACGGCGCGCGGACCTCCGTCGACCGCGGCCACTTCCGCGGCGACCTCGTGCTCGCGGGGACCGGCGTGACGAAGGAGGGTGAGGGCCGCGGCGAGACGGTGATCGACGGCAACGTCGAGGTCCGCGGCGAGGGCTGGGTCCTCCGCGGCATGACGATCACCGGCGACGTGACGGTCCGCGGCGACCGCAACGACCTCTCCGGCTGCGAGGTCCTCGGGCGGGTCGACGCGCGTGGCGCCGGCAACGTGCTCCCGGCGCGCTGACGGCTCCGCGGAGCCGCCCGAGACGTGGTCCTGCAACGGCTTGCGAAGCCGCGGACCCCGCCGTGGTTCCGACGCGACGGCCTCGCCGCAGGCGACCGGCGGCTACGCGGAGCCACCCGGCTCATGCTCCCGCAACGGCCGCGCGGGCTTTCATGGTGCGCAAGGGTTTGCCGGCGCGCGGCGAGTTGGCCTCGTGGCGACGGTCTCCGGAAGGGGGAGAGGCCGCCGACCTCGCGGTCAGCGGCCTCTCCTTGACGCTCTCGTTCGAGCGAAGGGGGACCTGCCCAGGGGGGCGCAGGGCCCGGCCTCCGCGTCACACCGACGTCACGCGGGGCGACAGGAGGAGACGATCGGTCGGCTGTAGCCTGCGCTCCACGACGAGCCGCTCCACTTGCTCAGTCGTCGCGCGCGGGACCTTGACCAGCCGACCCCGGTCGCAGAGGACCACGCTCCACACGCGGCCATCCACACTCCGGATCTCCATGCTCCTCCGATCGCCGACGAACCGCCGGACCAGCATGAGTGCTCCCTTCTCCAGTGCAGGTCTCGGATCTCGGCCCCCTGGCATGATGCTAACCGAACCTAGGACGGACAGGGACGGTCGGTCACTCGGGCGTCCGTGCCCGCGGAGACGTCCGCGCGCTGGCGGACGCAAACCGTGGCCGCGACGCCAGGGGCGGCGCTGGCGCTCGCCCTCCGCGCGCGGGTCCGCGCTGCGTTGCGACCGCGCCGTGTATATTCAACGCTCTGGGCGCGCGCGACTTCGTGCCTGCCGCCGGGAGCGCCTTGAAGTCACCCGTCTACCTCGACGACCACGCCACGACCCGCGTCGACCCGCGGGTGCTCGAGGCCATGCTGCCTTACTTCACCGAGAAGTTCGGCAACGCGGCCAGCCGCGGGCACGCCTTCGGCTGGGTCGCCGACAAGGCGGTGGAGCGCGCGCGCGAGCAGGTGGCGGCGGCGATCGGGGCGCAGGCGGCCGAGGTCGTGTTCACGAGCGGCGCCACCGAGAGCGACAACCTGGCCATCAAGGGCGCGCTCGAGGCCTACACGCAGCGGGGCGACCACGTCGTCACGGTCACGACCGAGCACAAGGCCGTCCTCGACACCTGCCAGCATCTCGAGCGGACGGGCCGGGCGCGCGTCACCTACGTGGCGCCGCGGCCCGACGGGCTCGTCGACCTCGACGCCGTCGCCGCGGCGATCGAGCCGCGCACGGTGCTGGTCGCCGTCATGGCGGCCAACAACGAGGTCGGCGTCCTGCAGCCGCTCGAGGACCTCGGCGCCCTGTGCCGGTCGCGCGAGGTGCTGTTCTTCACCGACGCGGCGCAGGCGGCCGGCAAGGTGCCGATCGACGTCGAGGCGCAGCGCATCGACCTGCTCGCGCTCTCGGGGCACAAGGTCTACGGTCCCAAGGGGGTGGGCGCGCTGTTCGTCCGGCGGCGCGCGCCGCGCGTGCGCCTGGGCGCGCAGCAGCACGGCGGCGGGCACGAGCGCGGCATGCGGTCGGGCACGCTCGACGTGCCGGGGATCGTCGGCCTCGGGGTGGCGCTCGACCTCGCCCGCCGCGAGCAGGCCGAGGAGGCGCTCCGCGTGGCGCGCCTGCGCGACCGGCTGTGGGCGGGGCTGAAGGCGCGCGTCCCCGGCGTCCGCCTCAACGGCCACGCCGAGCGGCGCCTCCCGGGCAACCTCAACGTGACCTTCCGCGGCGTCCAGGGCGAGGCGCTCATGAACGCCGCCCGCGACGTGGCGGTGTCCTCGGGGGCGGCCTGCTCCTCGGCCGACAACGAGCCCAGCCACGTCCTGCGCGCGCTGGGCCTCCCCGACGAGGAGGTCGTCGGCTCGATCCGCTTCGGCCTGGGCCGCTTCACCACCGAGGAGGAGGTCGACTTCGCCGTCGACCACGTCGCCCGCGGGGTCGAGCGCCTGCGCGAGGTCAGCGGCGCCGCGGCCGATTATCATGAGGGACGCTGAGGCGGAGGACGCACCATGGCGATCGAGCTCACCGACCGCGCCGCGGAGAAGATCAAGGACATCCTGACGAAGAAGGGGCTGCCGCCCACGGCGGGGCTGCGCTTCGGCGTGAAGGGCGGCGGCTGCTCGGGGTTCGAGTACGTCGTCGACGTCGAGGCGAACCCGCGCAAGTTCGACATGCCCGGCAAGAACGACCAGGTGTTCGTGTCGAAGGGCGCGCGCATCCTCGTCGACAAGAAGTCGTACCTGTTCCTCAACGGCCTGGAGATCGACTGGGAGGAGCAGCAGTTCGGCCACGCCTTCGTGTACAGGAACCCCAACGCCAAGGGCGTCTGCGGGTGCGGCACCAGCTTCTCGGTGTGAGCGCGGCTGCGGCGGAGGATGGCGGGCGCTGCCGTTCGTCGGGACCGACTTCGTCGGCCCCGACCGCGAAGGCTCGCTCGGCGGCCCACGGCCGCCCTCCCTCGCCTTCGGCCGACACGCCCTGCCCTCCTCCGCCTCGCCTGAGCGGGTGGCTGCGAACGCGCGTGGTGGTGTGATCGGGAGGCGGTCTAGGGCATCGCCAGCTCGGCCACGTCGCGCACGGCATCCGGCACGTCGTCGCCGAGCGGCCCCGGCCCGCAGTAGCGCAGCGCGATGAGCGCCGAGCCGCGGGCGCGGGCGACGTCGCCGCCGCGCAGGGCGTCGCGGGCCGCGGCGGCGTGCCGCTCGGCCTGCTCGAGGGCCTCGTCGCGCACGTGGCGCGGCGGGTCCTTCTTGCCGCGCGACTCGGCGCGCAGGAGCGCGAGGTGCACGCCGGCGATGTCGAACCCGGGCGGCGCGCCCTCGCGCAGGGCGTCGGGGAACTCCTCGCGCCGGACGAGCTCGCGGTGCGGGCGGCGGTCCTCGAGCTTGGTCAGCTCGCCGATCGGCAGGAGCAGCGCCCGCACGGTCCCGGGCGACCCGCGCCAGGCGCGCTGCCGCTCGCCGGCGAAGAGCAGGCTCGTGAGCGCGTCGCGGCGTCCGAGCCGCACGTCGATCGCGTCGCGGTGGCTGTCGACGAACGCGCAGGCGGTGGCCTCGACGGCGCCGTCGCCGGCGATCCCCTGCCAGCAGTCGACGAAGGCCGACTCCCGCACGGCCAGCCGCGCCTCCTGGCGCAGGCTCACGCCGCGCTCGCAGCCGACGAACACGCTCGTGCCCACCTCCGCCGTCGAGCCGACGAGCTCGAGGCCGAAGCGCGCCCCGGCGAAGTGGACGTCGTCGACGCGTACGTCGGGGCAGTCCTTGAGCGTGATCCCGCCGCCCGACAGCCCCACGACCGTCAGGCCGCGCAGCTCGACGCGCCGCGCCCCCTCGACCATGAGCGCGCCGACCGTCTTCGTGTCCAGCTCGAGGCGCGTGCGGTGCGGCCCCTCGCCCTCGACCACGACCGACGTCGCGCCGCGCAGGAGCACCCGCTCCTCGAGCAGCCAGCGCCCGCGGCCCAGGCGCACGACGACGTCGCCCAGCCCGGTCTCCTCGTCGAGGTCCGCGAGCTCGTCCTCCTCGCGGTCGCCGCCCGGGCCCCACTCGGCCACCGGCGGGCGCGGCTTCTCGGCGCCGAGCGCGTCGCTCTGCACCGTGCGGGCGCGCTGCGCCCAGGCCGTGTTCAGGCGCGGCGGCGGGGCGCTGCAGCCGTGGGCGATGAGCCCGAGCGCCGCGAGGGACAGGCACGAGGCGGTGAAGCGCGTCATGGCACGACCTGCCGGGCCAGCCCGGCGAGCGGGGGGTGGTGGATGAACTGCACGAGGTTCCCCTGCGGGTCCCGCACGTAGAAGGAGCGCGCGCCGTCGCGGTGCGTCTTCGGCGCCTGCGCCAGGGCGTGGCCGCGCGCCTCGAGCCACGCCGCCCAGGCGTCGACCAGCTCGGGCGCCGGCAGGACGAAGCCCACGTGGTCGAGGCGCCCGCGCGCGGCCTCGTCGGCGATCGCCGGCACGCGGTGGAGCGCCAGGTTGTCGCGGCCGGACGTCAGGTAGACGTTGTCGGGGTCCGGACGCCACTCGACGGTCATCCCGAGGTCGCCCTCGTAGAAGGCCAGCGCCCGCTCGAGGTCGGTGACGTTCAGGGCGACGTGCCAGAGGCCGGCGAGGGGCGGACGGTCCACGGTCTCCTCCGAGGCGCGCGCATTCTGCCCGTCGCCCGGCGGCGCGGGAAGGGACGCGCCGACGTCGGGACGGGCGGGACGCAGCGACGAGCGAGGCGAGGCCGCGGAGGACGAGGCGAGGCGGCGCGCGCGCGGCCGGTATCGATCGCCGGAACCCCGGTGGGCCGCCGGAGCGAGCGGGAGGCCCGCGGCTGCGGACGGCCGCGAGCGGTAGGGTCCGCCTGGGCTGCAGCACCGCAGCCGCGGGACGGAGCTCGCGGAGGCGGGCCACACCGACCGGTGGGCCGCCGGAGCGAGCGGGAGGCCCGCGGCTGCGGACGGCCGCGAGCGGTAGGGTCCGCCTGGGCTGCAGCGCCGCAGCCGCGGGACGGAGCTCGCGGAGGCGGGCCACACCGACGACCCGCGGGCGCGCCGCCTCGCCCGGCATCCGCGGCCGCAGCCGTCGATCACACCCGTGGTAGAGTCTCCCGCCTCATGCGGGTCGAGTGCGGCTGGTGCGGCGAGCTCCTGGAGCCCGGTGCGGGCGCGGGCGACGTCTCGCACGGGATCTGCGACGCGTGCGCCAGCCGCTGGCTCGAGCAGGACGACGAGCCGGGGCGCGCGGGCTCGTCGTCGTCGCGGCGCGCGCGCGCGCAGGAGCCGAAGGCGTGAACGCGACGGCGGCGAAGGGCGAGACGCTCATCGAGCTCGTGGGGGTGCGCAAGCGCTACCGCTTCGGCGAGGCCGCCGTGAACGCGCTCGACGGCGTCGACCTGCGCGTGGCGAAGGGCTCGTTCGTGGGCGTGATCGGCCGCTCCGGCAGCGGCAAGTCGACCTTCCTCAACGTCGTCGGCGGCCTCGACCGCCCGAGCGAGGGGTCGGTGCTCGTCCAGGGGCGCGCCCTCATGGGCCGCACCTCCGACGAGCTGGCCGCCTACCGCCGGCAGGTGATCGGGTTCATCTTCCAGTCGTTCAACCTCGTCCCGCACCTGACCGCGCTGGAGAACGTGGCCCTCCCGCTGGCGCTGGCCGGCCAGGGCTACTTCGAGCGCCGCCGCCGGGCGCAGGAGCTGCTCGACAAGGTCGGGCTCGGCGCGCGCACGGGCCACCGGCCGACCGAGCTCTCGGGCGGCGAGCGCCAGCGCGTGGCGATCGCCCGCGCCCTCTCCAACGACCCGCAGCTCCTCCTCGCCGACGAGCCGACCGGCAACCTCGACTCGCGCACGGCCGAGGAGATCATGGGCATGCTCCGCGCGCTCCACGCCGAGGGCTGCACGATCGTCCTCGTCACCCACGACCGCGAGCGCGCCGAGCGCTACTGCGAGCGGATCGTGGTCCTCGAGGACGGCCGCGTGAAGGAGGACCGCACCACGTCGGCCGCGCTCGTCGACCTGTCGGCGGCGAGCGTCGAGGCCGCGCCGCCCGCGGAGGGCGCGTGAGGCTGAGCGACGTCGGGGCGCACGCCTTCGCCAACCTGGCCCGCCACAAGCTGCGCACGGCGCTGACCCTCTGCGGCGTGGGCATCGGCGTGGCGACGCTCACGGTCATGGTGTCGCTCGGCGAGGGGATCAAGCGCCTCATCGAGGACCAGGTCGACAAGGCCGAGCTCGTCACGCGCATCACCGTGCTGCCCAAGGGGGCGGCCGGCCAGCTGCCGATCTTCCGCCGCGGCGGCCGCGGCGGGCAGCAGGACGACGACGAGGCCGGCCCCAAGCTCGACGACGACGTCGTCGAGCAGCTCGGCAAGCTGCCGGGCGTCGTCGTCGTCTACCCCGACACACACACGCCGTGGCTCGGGGCCGAGCTCGACGGCAGGGTCCTGCAGGCCGAGAGCGAGGGCCTCCCCGCCAAGGCGATCACGGCCAACTACCAGCGCGCGCTCCTGGCCGGGCGCTACTGGACGGAGGCCGAGTCGCAGGCCGAGGTCGCCGTGGCCCCGTCGCGCGTGCTCGAGGACCTGGGGATCAAGCCCGAGGCGGCCATCGGCACGCGCGTCTACTTCATGCGCATCGACCAGCTCGGCCGCTACGAGATGGAGCCGGAGGAGCTCCCGGCCGCGCCCGACGCGCCCGGGGCCGAGCCGAGGCCGCTGCGCGTGCGCTACGTGCGCCCGCCGGACGCCCGGCTGATCGAGGTGGAGATCATCGGCGTCTACGAGTCGGAGGAGTTCGGCCTGGCCGGCCGGCGCTTCCAGGTGCCCCTGACGTTCGGGCGCCGGCTCCTCGCCGAGTCCGGCCTCGAGCGCGCGCTCGGCGGGCAGGCGTCGGCCGGCCGCTACCGCGCGCTCACGGTCAAGGTCGAGGGGCGCACCGACGTGGCGCCCGTGCGCGAGCGGATCGAGCAGAAGGGCTTCGACACGTTCGCCATCGCCGACGCGCTCAAGTTCGTGGCGATCGTCTTCGCCGTGATCGAGGTGCTCCTGGCCTTCTTCGGCGGGATCGGCCTCGTCGTGAGCTTCTTCGGGATCGCCAACACCATGGTCATGGCGGTCCTCGAGCGCACGCGCGAGATCGGCGTGTTCAAGGCGCTCGGCGCCCGCGACCGCGACGTGCGCCGGATCTTCCTCGCCGAGGCGGCGGCGATCGGGGTCACCGGCGGCGCGCTCGGCGTGCTCTTCGGCTGGGGCGTCGGGCAGGGCCTCAACCGCGTCGGGAGCTGGGTCATGCGCGAGGCGCTCAACGAGCGGCTGGTCGAGCTCTTCTACGTGCCCGGCTGGCTGGCCGTGGCCTGCATCGGGGTCTCGACCGTCGTCGCCGCCGTCGCCGGGCTCTACCCCGCCTGGCGCGCCGCCCGGCTGGACCCGGTCGTGGCCCTGCGCATGGAGTAGGTGGCGCCCGGGTAACCCGAGCGCTTCCGTCGCCCGGCGGCTCCCGCCGTTCGAGGTTGTCTCGACCCGGCGCCACGGGCAAGATGCGCCCGTGGCGCGGCGCGAGGTGCGGATCGAACCCGGGACGAAGCTGGAGCTGACCAGCCTGCGCACCCGCCGCAACGTCGAGTGCCAGATCGACGCCGTGCTGGGCGTCGGCGGGACCGCCTTCGTGTGCGCCGGGACGCTCGCCGACGGGACGCACGTCGTGCTCAAGGTCCCGCGCTTCGAGGGCGAGCACGACCCCGGCTTCGAGGTCGAGGGCGAGCTGTTCAAGCACTTCGCCCACCGCAACATCGTCCACTGCGTGGGCGTGGGCGTGCTCCAGGGGAGCCTGGCGATCGGCTTCCGCCGCGCCTACGAGAACCCGCTCCTGCTCATGACCCGCGCGAGCGTCGACGAGGCCATGCGCCGCGACAAGAAGGCGCGCTACCCCTCGCTGCCGCTCGACACGGCGATCGACCTGGGCTACGAGCTGCTCAACGGGCTCGAGTACCTGGAGCGGCTGGGCTACGTCCACCACGACGTCAAGCTGGCCAACCTGCTGATCGACGTGGCCGGCCGCGACCGGCCGCTCGAGCCCAACGAGGTCTTCGGCAAGGTGGTGCGGCGCGAGTACCGCGGCGTGCTGATCGACTTCGGCGCCACGCGCAGCCGCGAGTACCTCGAGGCCTACAACCAGGGGCGCGCGCCGCCGGGGCTGGCCCCGCAGATCACGCCCTTCTACGCGCCGCCCGAGGCGATCGTCGAGGCGCGGCGGCCCGACGGGTCGCTGGGCCTGACCTTCGACCCGAGCCTCGACGTCTACGCCGTGGCGCTGATCCTCTACGCGATGGTCACCGGCCACCCGCCCTACAGCCACCTGCGAACGGCGGTGGCCCCGGCGGACCTCGAGAGCGTGATCGCCGTCAAGTCGGCCGAGCGGCGGGGCGAGATCGAGCCGGCGTCGCTCGAGGTGATCCAGCGCGTCGTGTTCGAGGACACGCGCTTCCTCACCGGCGATCGGGCCGCCTGGGACCTGGCCTTCCACCGCTTCCTCCTCCCGCGCCTGGCGCCCGACCCGCAGCGGCGCGGGGGCGTGGCGCAGATGAAGCGCGACTTCGAGCAGCTGATGTGCGTGAAGACCGCCCGCGGCGACGCCCACGACGTCGGCGACCGCGCCGCGCGCGTGTTCCTGCCCTTCACGCAGGAGCTGGTCAAGGTCGGGTCCGGCGGCGAGCACCCGCTCCTGCGCGCGGCGCGTGCCTGCGGCGTGTCCGTCGACGTGGCCGCCTCGTCGAGCGGGGTGTTCCAGGCCCTCCCGCGCGGCGGCTCGGCCGCCGCCGGCGCCCGCACCCCGCCGCCCGCGCCGGCGCTGCGTGGCCGACGGAGCGCCCCTGACTGGCTTCGGACGAGGGCGCCCGCCTCCTACCCGGCGCCCGCCCCCTCGCGCCTCGGCTGCTCCGGCGCGGCATGGCCGCGGCGCCACGAGCGCGACGCGCTGCTGGCGGGCGCGGCGCGCCGGCGCCGCCGCTGAGAAGACGCTGCCGCGCCGGGCTGTCCCCGTCGATGACTGCCCGCGCGCCGGCGCCCCCCCGCCCCGAGGCGCGCCCGCGCCAGTCGACGCCCCCGCCCGGGGGCGCGCCGCGGCCCCGGCGGTCCGAGTTCGACGAGACCCAGTGGGGCCACACGACCGAGAAGCGGCAGGTCCACTCGCCGGCCGACGGGCAGGCCGACCCCTGCCGGCGCCCGCTCCCGACGCGCGCCGAGGCCACCGCCCCGCACGTGCTCGTCTCGGCGCTCCTCGACGAGCCGCTGCTCCTGTCGCGCGAGAAGAAGGTCCTCCTCGGCCGCGACGTCGGGGCCGACGTGCGCATCAAGAGCGACCTCGTCTCGCGCCGCCACGCCGAGATCGGCTGGACCGGCCAGGGCTTCGCGATCGTGGACCTGGGCTCCGTCAACGGCACGCTGGTCAACGGCGTGAAGATCGGCGGCGCCTGCCACCTGCACGGGGACGACCGCGTGAGCCTCTCGGGGTTCGAGCTCGTCGTCAAGCTGCTCACCGGCGGCGACGTCGAGGACGTCGGCCAGGGCGGCACGACGCGGATCATGCGGCCGGAGCTCGCCCGGCAGCTGCGCAAGGAGTCGCTCACGGGCGAGCTGGGCCAGCTCTCGCTCAAGGACGTGCTCGAGCTCCTGGAGTGGAAGAAGCACACGGGCGTGCTCACCGTCACGCCGCCGGGCGCCCCGCCGGGCAAGCTGTTCCTGATCAAGGGCCAGCTCCACCACGCCGAGACCCCCCGCGGGCACAAGGGCGTCGAGGCGGCCGTCGTGCTCCTGCGCGTCACCGCCGGCCGCTTCGTCTTCGAGCCCGGGCCCGTGCGCGCGCCCCGGACGGTGACGGTCGACAACGAGGCGGTGTGGGAGAGGGTCCGCGGCGAGTGAGGTGTACTCGACGGCTGCGGCCGACGGGGCCGGCCGCGGCGGCGCGCGCGCGGGCTCGAAGTAAGTCGCTACGTCGTCGCCCGCGCGCCTCGCTCGCTGCTTCGGTCGAACGGCTGGTCCCTGCGCCCGGGAGCGGCTACCGCGCCGGGAACAGGAACCCGAGCGCCGCGCCCAGCCGCCCCGCCCAGGCCCGCTCGTCGTGCCCGGCGCCGATGTCGACCACGTGCTGCAGGTCGCGGCCGAGCACGAGGCCCTTGCCGAGGAGCAGGTCGCGCGCGGCCACCGTGTGCTCGTAGGAGTCGCCGCTCGCGCCGGCCGTGCCGCTGTCGAGCCACACGCGCAGGGCCCGCGGCGCGTCCTGCTCGAGCGCGGCCAGGTGGTCGCGCAGCCAGAAGGAGCCCGAGAGGCTGCCCACGCGCCCGAACACGTCGGGCCGCTCCCACCCCGCGTAGAAGCTCACGAGCCCGCCCAGCGACGAGCCGAGGACGCCCGTGTCCTCGCGCCCGGGGCGCGTGCGCAGGTGGGCGTCGGCCCAGGGCTTCAGCTCGTCGGTGAGGAAGCGCACGTAGCGGTCGGCCGCGCCGCCCGACTCGGGCGGCAGGTACTCCTGCATGCGCGCGGGCGTGTTCGCCGCGCCGACGACGATCACGTCGTCGAGGCGCCCGGCGGCGACCTCGCGGTCGAGCGTCTCCTTCGCCCGCCAGCCGCCCATGATCGCGCGCGGGTCGAACAGGTTCTGCCCGTCGTGCATGTAGACCACCGGGTAGCGGCGGTCGGTCGTGTCGTAGTCGCGCGGCAGGTAGATGAACACGTCGCGCGCGTTGCCCAGCGTGCGCGAGTACCAGGCGGGCACCGTCACCACGCGCGAGGGCGAGCGGCGCGCCGGCGGCAGGTCGGGGTGCACCTCGCCCGAGGCGACCACGAGGTCGGCGCGCGTCGTGCGGTAGGGCCCGCCGCCCGGGGCCAGGTCCTTCCTGCCCGCGCCGTCATGGAAGAAGAGGCCAGGGGCCGCCAGCGCCGTCGGCGCCTCGACCTCCCACAGCGCCTCGCCCGGGCCACGCCCCGGCCCGACGCGCCGCAGGGGCGCGTCCTCCCAGCGGCCCTGCGCCCGCTCCCAGGCCAGGCGCGGCGCGGCGAACCCGCTGAGGTAACGCACGCGCACGCGGCGCTCGACCGCGGGCCCGGGGACGACCTCCTGGCGCACCGGCGTGACCTGCCGGGCGTTGCTGCGCTCGCCCTGCGCGTGCGGGGCGTTGCTGCGCACGAGCGCCGTCCAGCGGTAGGTCGCGCCGGCGGGCAGGGCCAGGTCGAGGCGCCAGCGGTGCGGGCCGACGGGGCGCATGCGCACGGCGCGCGTCGGGTCGCCCTGGCCCAGGGCCGGCAGGTCGCCGAGCGCGTAGACGCTCTCGCCCCAGACGGTCGGCTGCGTGACCTCGAGGCGCACCGGGACGAGGGCCTCCTGGCCGGCCCGGGTCGGGCCAGCGAAGACCGCCGGGAGGAGCAGGGCCAGGAGGACGCAGGTCAGGCGCAGGCTCATGCCCGAGGAGAGCCCGCCGCCGTCCGACCCGGACGCCGCGATGCGTCGTGGCGCGACGGACCTGACGCTTCCCTTACAATCGGGCGCCCGCCCGCCGCGAAGAGTGCGCATGCCGCTCGCCGAGTCCCCCTACTTCGTCCTCCTGGCCGTGGGCTTCGGCCTGGCCTTCGCCTGGGCGGCGCGGCAGGGCGACCGCCTGGGGATCCCGCGCCTCGTCCGCCTCGACGCCTGCATCGCCGCCCTCGTGGGCGGGATCCTGGGCGCGCGGGCCCTGCACGTCGTGGCCGAGCCCCTGCCCGGGCATCCGCTCGGCCCGGGCGAGGTGGCGCAGGTCCAGGCCGACGCCCAGGACCTCGACCCGGCCGGGCGCGCGGCCGTCCTGGCGGCGCTCGAGGCGCCGGTCGTGCCGGCGCCCTGGGCGTTCATCGCCCGCATGCCCGAGGGGGCCGCGCGGGCGGCCGCGATCGACGCCGTCCGCGCCGACCCCGACGCGGTGCCGGCCCGGCTGTGGTACCGCGCCCGCCCGCTCGAGGTCGCCGCCTTCTGGAAGGGGGGCCTGGCCTATCTGGGCGGCCTCGTGGCCGCGACCGGCCTGGCCGCGTGGGCCATCCGCCGCCACGGCGCGCCCGTCGGCCCCATGGCCGACCTCGCCGCCCCGGCGATCGCCCTGGGGCTCGTGTTCGGCCGCCTGGGCTGCTTCCTCGGCGGCTGCTGCTACGGCGCGGTGTGCGAGCCCGCCTGGTGGGCCGAGCAGCCCGCCTGGTACGCCGCCCCCGTCGGCGGCGTGCCCCGCTACCCGACGGCGCTCCTCCTGGCCGCTTACGACCTCGGCCTGTTCGTGGCCCTGCGCCGGCTGCTCCTGCGCCCGCACGCGCCGTGGGAGGTGTTCCTGGCCCTGTGGGTGCTCTACGCCCCGGGGCGGGTGGTGGTCGAGCACCTGCGCGCCGACCCGCGCGGCGGGGCGTTCGGGCTGTCGACGAGCCAGCTCCTGGCCCTCGCCGCGGCCGTGCCGGCGGCCGCGGGCTGGGCCTGGCTCAGGTCACGACGAGCCCGTCCGACGTCCCCGAGTGACGCCCCCAGCGCACCGTGAGGCGCCGCGCCTCGCAGCCGGCCAGGAGGTCCCACAGGGCGGCCGGCGGGAGGGTCTGCTGGGCCGTGTCGAGGCCGTGGAGCGGCAGGGCGCCGGCGTCGCGCAGGGCGCGCGCGGGGTCGCTCCGGAACATGACGAGGAGCGGCGCCGAGGGCGGCGCGTCGTCGAGGCGCCGCCACACGGCGGGGTCGACGAGGCCAGGCGGGCAACGGACGGCGCGCGCGCCGTCCGTGAGCGTGACCGCCCCGTCGGCCCCTTCGACGACCCACGCGCCGCCGAGGCGCCGCGGCCGCTCGATGAGCGCCGCGCCGGGCCCGCCCCGCTCGAGCGCGTCCTCGGCCGACGGGTCGGCCTCGACGACGAGGTCGACCTCGGCCACCGCCTCGAAGGTCGGCACGCGGCCGCAGCGCGCGATCACCACGCCGCCCACCTGCGACGGGTCGCCGCTGACCGGGCGGTAGACGGTGCTCGGCCCGTGCATTCGCTCGGGCGACTCGTAGAGGTGGAGGCCGACGTCGTCGAGCGGCACGAGGTGGCCCGTGACCCGCACGCGCGCGCGGCGCGGCCCCACGGCCAGCGAGCGCGCCGAGTAGAAGGTCCGCCCGGTGCCGCCCGGCGCGATCACGAGGTGGCAGAGCGGGATCGACGCCCGGGCGGCGACGACGCTGTGGTGCCGGTACACGTCGTCGCCGGCGTCGTAGACGATCATGCCGTCGGGGTGGCGCCGCCAGCGCAGCCGCTCGTCGAGCGGGTCGTCGCCCGCGGCCTCGTCGAGCACGAGCAGGTGCGGGCCGTCGTTGGTGATCGACAGCGACAGCGCCATGCGCAGGCCCTGCCGGGCAGGCGACTCCTCGGGCTCGATCGCGGCGCGGACCATGGTGCCTCCTCGGGGCCTCGGGGGGAGCGGGTCATCGTCGCACACGCCCCGTGACCCCGGGGCGTGGTCGGGTTCTGAACGGGAGCCGGCGGCCGCAGGGTTGCCGGATGCGACCCGGCCGGGTCGCGTCCTGGAACCTCCGGCCGGTGCCGGGTCTCCGGCGGCCCTGGCCGCGCAGGACCTGCGCGCTGGCGCGGGGCGTGCTCCAGGGGGCGGGTCGAGGGGATGGGAGGACCGCCATGGTGATGGGTCGCAGCGCGCTGGTCGTGGAGCAGGACCCCGGGGTCCGGGCGGCAGTGCGCGAGGTGCTTCTCGGCCGCGGCTACGCCGTCCACGCCGTGTCGAGCCGGGCCGAGGGCTACGACCTCATGGACCGGGTGGCCCCGGCGCTCCTGTTCCTCGACGACCCCGCGCGCGAGCGCGCGCGGCGCCTCGTCCGCCTGGACCCGCCCGGGGCCCCCGACGTGGTGCTGGCCGACGACGTGCGCCCCGACCGGGTGCGCGCCTGGCTGGAGGAAGCCCTCGGCTAGCCCGTGGGCTGGTAGAGCTGGATCAGGTTCCCGCAGGTGTCGGAGAAGATGGCGATCGACACCGGTCCCATGGCCGTCGGCGGCCTCGTGAAGGCCACGCCCAGGCCCGTGAGCCGGGCGTGCTCGGCGGCGAGGTCGCTCACCTCGAACGCGGCGAGCGGGATCCCCTGCTCGAGCATGGCCGCCTGGAAGGTCTTCGCGGCCGGGTTGGCGCTGGGCTCGAGGACGAGCTCGACGTCGTCGGGGCCCTCGGGCGAGACGACGGTGATCCAGCGGAACTCGCCGAGCGGGATGTCGTGCTTCTTCTTGAAGCCGAGCACCTCCGTGTAGAAGGCGAGGCCCTCCGCCTGGTCCTCGACGAAGATGCTCGTGAGCTTGATGCGCATGCTGGCCTCCTGGGTGCGCGGCCAGTCTGCCAGGTCGCCCGGGCTCAGGCTTCTCGAGAAGTGCGGCGGAGGGCGCCGCGCGGCAGGTGGCCGAGCAGCGTCAGGCAGCCCGGCGTGAGCGCCGGAGGCAGCGCCCGGGCGCCCGCACGAGCACGCGCGTCCGCCGCCGGTAGGCGGAGGGCGGCTCGCGCACGTGGCGCGCGAAGAGACGCTGAAGCTGCCGAGGCTGCTGAAGCCCACGATCGCTGGAGGTCGAGGCGCCGGCTCACGCGACGTCCACGTCGGCGCAGCAGGCTGCGCCGCTACGAGGTCGGGACGCGCCTGGGCTCCGACGCGCTCGAACCCACGGGTGGAATGCAACCACACGTGAGGCGAGGGCGCGGAGGCCGAGGCGAGGGGGGTGCGCGCGCGGGTCGTATCAGACGCCCTGATCCCCGGTGGGCCGCCGGAGCGAGCGGGAGGCCCGCGGCTGCGGACGGGCGCGAGCGGTAGGGTCCGCCTGGGTTGCAGCACCGCAGCCGTGGGACGGAGCTCGCGGAGGCGGGCCACACCGACGACCCGCGCGCGCCCCCCCTCGCCCGGCATCCGCGGCCGCAGCCGTCGATCACACGTCGGGGTGAGGAGCACGGAGCCAGTCCACGGGCAGCTTCCGCCCGTGACCGTGCGGCAACGCCGCGCACGACCCCGGCGAGCCCGTCGTAAGCCCCAGGACGGCCGTGAGGCGGGCGGGCCCGCGGCGTGCGTGAGGTGCGGCGCGGCCGCCGGAGGCCGCGACGCCGCGTGGGACACGCGGGGTTCTTCACGCAGGGTGGGTCGTGGCGACCCACCCACGACAGGGCGGCGGAGGCGGCATGAGGCTCTGGAGGCTGGTGCTCGACGCGGGGCGCGACACGTGGACGTTCATCGTCGCCTCGTCGGACCCGTTCGTGGCCCTCGAACTGGCGAAGGACGCGATCCCGAAGGGCGCGGGCGCCGACGCGTCGCTCGAGGAGCTCGAGGCGCTCTACGACCCGCCGCCGGCGCGCGCCGGCGTCGTGCAGGCCTGGCGCGGCGGCGTCGAGGTGCGCCGGGCGGCGGCCCCCAAGGCGGCCCCGCGGCGGGCCCGGGCGAAGGCCGTCGCGGGCAAGCGGCGCACAGGCTAGC
This sequence comes from Planctomycetota bacterium, assembly GCA_019636275.1. Lineage (GTDB taxonomy): Bacteria > Planctomycetota > J058 > J058 > J058 > JAMLIC01. Next base: position 17,033 of record JAHBXY010000028.1, read on the forward strand.
GAGCCCGGGTCAGAACCAGATCGACACGCCCAGGTGCAGGTTCACCTGGCCGCTCGTGTAGCGCGTGTTGTCGGTCGTCACCGCGCCGGTGTTGCTCCCGGAGCGCGCGCTGGCGCGGAAGACCCACTCGAGGAGGCCGTTGAGCTGCACGTCGTCGGTGAGCTGGATCCCGGCGCCGCCCATGACCGACGTGCAGGCGAACGCCGGGGTGCCGATGCTCCCCACGGGGTCGGGGTTGAGCGGGGAGACGCCCCAGTGGGCCCCCGCGCGCAGCGTGAGGTCGGGCGTCACGCGGAAGGCCACCTGCGTCGAGGCCGTCCAGCGGTTCTTCCAGCGCGTCTGCGCCTTGACGACGACGCGGTCGCCGCCGACGACGAAGTTGAAGTCCTCGTTCGAGCCGTCGGTGAGGGTGACCTTCGCCGACTTGAAGGCGCGGCTCCACTCCGTCCAGGCCACCTCGCCCGCGAGCAGCAGCCGCTCGGTGGGCCACCAGGCGAGGCTCAGGCGCACCGACTGCGGCACGTAGGGCCCCTCCTGCTTCAGGTCGTAGTCCGCCTCGAAGCCCCGCGTCCCGCCGTTGGGCAGCGTGGAGAGGAACAGCGCCTGGAGCGAGGGGTCGAGCGAGGCGAGCGCGGACGACAGCGTGCGGCCGGCGTCGATCCGCGCCTCGCCGGTCAGCGGCACGGCCTCGAGCGAGCGCGGGCGGTAGGCCAGGCCGATCGCCAGGTCCGGCAGCGGCGCCAGGGTGACCGACACGAGCCCCGACACGTGCAGGCCGTAGGCGCGCGAGTCGTAGAACAGCGTCGGGTCGGTGGCGTCGTTGGGGACGAGGTCGAGGAAGTCGGCGTAGGTCGGGTTGCCGGGCAGGGGCACGCCGTTGATCTGCGGGCTGCCGGCGAGCTCGAGCCGCTGGCCGCCGCCGCCCAGGACGAGGAGCTGCCGCGAGTAGGTGGGGATCACGTGCAGCGACGCCCCGATCGACAGCCAGGGCGTGGGCGCGAACACGAGCGACGTGGCCACGGAGAAGAAGACGGAGTCGACCTTGAGGCCGACCTTGTCGGGGAACGTGGTGTAGCGCACGCGCGTGCGCGACGGCGCGAGCGCGCCCTGGTCGGGGTAGAGGCCGACGTGCAGGCGCACCGGCACGTCGACGTCGGGGACGATGATCGCGCCGAACGACATCGCGGCGCCGACGCCGTCCTTGTCGACGTCGTTGAGCGCGTTCTTCGCCGTCGCCGTGAAGTAGACGAAGAACACGTCGAGGTCGATCTGGTGCTCGAGCGACCAGCCGATCCCCGAGGGCATGCGGTAGGCGGTCTGCGGGTCGCCGCCGGCCGGCAGGGCGACCGGGCCGCGCGCGCCGAAGAACGCGGGCGCCGGGCCGTCCGACGCGCGGCCGACCCCCGCGCCGAGCAGGAGCGCCGCGAGGGCGAACGGGGCGGCCAGGCGGAGCCGGTCTACCTGCAACAGCACGCGCAGGAATGTGCCGCAGCCGGACCGGCCGACGCAAGCTTTTCTCCGGTCTGACACTGCGCGCATGACACGTCGCGCCAAACGGAAAATGGATCGCCCGACGGCGGAAAATCGGGGAGCAACATTTCGTCCCCCTGGGGCGAGCCTCGGTGGCGTCGGGTGTTCGGCGTGCGCACCCGGGTCGGACTCGGGGTGGAACGGTGTCCGAGTTCGGACCCGCGTCTGCTCGGCGCCGGGCATGCAGCAGCACCTCCTCGGCGGGATCCTCCTCACGGCCCTGGTCGCCTGGCTGGCCTGCGGTTGCGCCAGGCAGTCGAACGGCCTCCCCGCCGCGGGGTCGGTCGCCGCCGGCAGCACCGTCGCGCTGTGGGCGCCGCAGGGGCCCTTCCCGCGCGGCCAGGCGTCGGCCTCGAGCGCGCCGGCCCGGCAGGGGCCCGAGGTGACGGTGCTCCAGCCGGCGCGCGGCGCGCAGGTCACCGGCACGACCGTCCAGGTGGAGGTCGAGGCGACCGACCCCGACGGCGTGCAGTCGGTCTCGATCCAGGGGACGCCGGCCGCCGACCTCGGGGGCGGCCGCTGGGGCGCGCAGGTGGCGCTGTCCGCCGGGCTGAACCTGATCGAGGTCGTGGCGGTCGACGGCCTGGGCGACCGCAGCAGCGGCCGTTTCTCCGTCGCGCAGGGGCAGTTCGCGGCGGCCGGCGCCTTCGTGCCGGGCGCCGTGCACGCGCGCCTGGACCAGCCGGCGCTCGACGTCGTCGGGCGCGAGGTCGAGGCGCGCTCGGCGAACCTCGACCTCCTGCCGCTCCTGCCGCACCCGGTCTACACGTCGACGCTCGTCACGCTGGACGTGACCGACCTGACGCACGCGCCGCTGCGCGTGGCGGGGGTCACGACGAGCGCCGGCGGCGTGTCGATCGCGATCGAGCTCGACCAGCTCGTGGCCGACCTCGACATCAGCCTGCTGGGCCGCGGCGAGGCGCTGGCGCGCGCCGACCGGGCGCGGGCCGTGGTCCAGGCCCGCTTCGCCGCGCCGACCGGCCCGGCGACCGGCGCGCGGCTGCTCGGGCTCCAGGTCGACCGGCTGGACGTGTCGTTCGTGAACCTGCGCCTCCAGCCGCAGAGCGGCTTCGCCGTCACGGTGCTCTCGCCGATCGCCAACCTCCTCGTGGGCGCCCTGCGCGGCGCGATCTCGAACGCGATCGAGCGCGCCGTGCTCCGGGCGCTCGAGCGGCCGCTGGTCGGCGCCGACCACCCGCTGCGGCTCGACCTGCCGCTCCTCGGCGGCGGCACGGCCCCGCTCGAGCTGCTGGTGCGCATCGACGGCGGCCGCGGCTGGGCCGGCTCGGGCCTCGACCTCGCGACCTCGTTCAGCGCCGCGGCCCCGGTCCCGTTCCCGCACGCGCTGCCGGCGGGGGTGCTCGTCACGCGGCCCGCGGCGCCCGTGGTCGTGCCGGCGCCGGGCGAGAGCGTGGCGCTGGCGCTCTCGGGCGACGCGGCCAACGCCTTCGCGCACGCCTACTGGCTGGCGGGCGCGGCCCGCTACCAGATCGACGGCACGGCGCCGACGAACAAGCCGCACCCACCCTCGGCGCGCCTGCTCTACCCCTTCTTCCCGCTCGTGCGCGACATCGCGCCCGACCCGGCCACGCCGCTCGTGATCGACGTGTCGCTCGAGGCGCCGCCGACCGTCCGGCTCGAGCAGGGCGCCGTGGCCCTGCGCGTCTCCGAGGCGCAGGTGTCGGTGTGGCTCGACTACCTCGACGGCGGGCCGCGGGCCGAGGTCCTGCGGGCGCGGGTCTCCCTCGACATCTCCGTGCGCGTCGCGGTGCAGGGCCAGGAGCTCGTCCTCTCCGACCTGCGCGCGGCCGGGCTGGCGGTCGACGTCATCGCCGAGCCCAGCGGCGACCTCGACGACCAGGGCGTCGAGGACTTCCTCGATCAGGCCGTGCCCACGCTCCTCGACAGCGTCGCGCAGCGCCTCCCCCGCCTGCCGATCCCGGGCCTCCCCGCCGGCGTGACGCTCGTCGCGCCGTCGTGCGAGGTGCGCGACGGGCACCTGATCGTGCGGGCGGGCGTTCAGTAGCTCCGAGGCGTCCTCGTACGCCTCGGTAGGTGAGCCCGAGTCGCCGCCGATCACGCGAGTCGCCGCCGATCACGCGAGTCGGCGCCGCTCACGCGACCGGACCCCCCGCGCGTGCGTCCGCGCCTTGCCCAGGGCGAGCTTCTCGCTCGCCTGACCCGCGCTGCCCGCGACACCTCGGGGAGGCCGGACGGGGCCGAGCAGCGTGCCGCGCCTCGCTCGTAGGTCATCGGGCGCCTCCGGAGGGCGCCTTCGGAGTGCGCAGCCGCGCACGGACATCTCTCGCTGGGCCGGGTCGGCTCGCCTTCGTTCGGCAGGCGGGGGCGCGGTCTGCTGCGCCGACGCTGGCCGAGGTCAGCAGCACCCGGGAGCCTGAGCGGCGCCAACTGCTGCGCCGCCAGCTCCGAGCGCCGACGGGCGGACCCGGCGCCCACCGTGGAGCGCCGGGTCCGCGTCGAACTGCTACTGCTACGCCGTCACCGCCGCGCGCGGCGTGAACAGCCCGCCCACGAAGTCGGTCAGGAGCTCCTTGCGCAGCGCCGCCGGGAGCGCGTCGAGGAGCTCGTTGACCGGCGCCAGCCGCTTCGGCAGCTCGCCCGAGCCCAGGCCCGCGGCCTCGAGCACCTGCGGCAGGGCGGCGGCCAGCCCGCCGGGGGCCTGGGCGAAGGCGGCGACCGCCTGCGCGATGTGGCCCGAAGGCAGGGCGCGGGCGGCCTCGACCGCCTCGCGCAGGGCCACGAGCAGGCGCTCGACGTGGCCCGAGTTCTTGGGCCCGAGGCACAGGTGGATGCTCGCCGGCGTCGAGGGGTGGCTGAGCTGCGGCTGCACGTACCAGCCGCGCTCGTTCAACTCGTCGGCCACGTGGAACACGCTGACCTCGCGCGAGGCCACGGCCACGAGGCAGAAGTCGGGCTGGCCCAGGACCTCGAGGCCGGGGATCGCCTTGACGCCCTCGACGAAGGCGCGCGTGCCCTCGAGCGTGCGCCGGGCCAGGTCCTCGAAGCCCTGGTCGCCGACGCCGTGGAGCACGGCCCAGGCGGCCGCGACCGGGCCGGCCGACTTGGAGCTCTGCACGGCCGGGTTGACCACGGCGTAGCCGGCCCAGTCGGTGCAGGTGAAGTAGGCGGCGCGGCGCAGGCCGGCGTCGCGGAAGAGGACGATCGACGCGCCCTTGGGGGCGAAGGCGTACTTGTGCAGGTCGACCGAGAGCGAGGTCACGCCCGGCACGGAGAGGTCGAAGTCGGGGACGCTCGCGCCGAGGCGCCGGTAGTAGGGCAGGAGCCAGCCGCCGACGCAGGCGTCGACGTGCAGGAGGAGGCCCTTCGCCGCGGCCAGGGCGCCCAGGTCGGCGATCGGGTCGATCACCCCGTGCGGATAGGAGGGCGCCGAGCCGACGATGAGGATCGTCTGCTCCGTGATCGCCGCGGCCACGGCGGCGACGTCGGCCTTGAACGTGCGCGCGTCGACCGGCGTGAGGACGACCTTCACGCCCAGGTACTCGGCCGCCTTGTGGAAGGCGGCGTGCGCCGTCACGGGCAGGATCATCTCGGGCGCGGTCACGCCGGGGCGGTGGGCGCGGGCGTGGTCACGGGCCGCCTTGACGGCCAGCATGATGCTCTCGGTCCCGCCGCTCGTGAACGTGCCGACGGTCTCGTCGCCGCCGCCGAGGTGCTCGGCCGCGATCGCCACGAGGTCGTTCTCGAGGTGCATGGCGCTGGGGAAGGCCGTCGGGTCGAGCGCGTTCTGGAAGAGGAACCGCGCGTAGGCGTCGCGGCCCAGCGCCTCGACGTCGCTGCCGGCGTCGTAGACGTAGGCGTAGGTGCGGCCGGTGCGCCAGTCGAGGTCCAGCGCGTGGACCTCCTCGAGGCGGCGGCGGACCTCGTCGGGCTCGAGGCCGATCGTGGGGAGCTTCATGGGGTCGTCTCCGGGGTTCCTGGTGGTGGGGGGACGGTAGCCCGAAATGGCACTCGGTGTCAATTGCATTCTTCCCCGCATGCTCGGCTCCTGTGGCCAGAATTCGGCAATGTAGCGACTTGACACCGGATGCCACATCTGGGACGCTCCCGGCATGACGACGGCGACGGTCACGAGGCGAGAGCGGAAGCGCGACGCGCTGGTGAGCGCGGCCCACGCGCTGTTCCGCGCCCAGGGGTTCGAGGCGACGACGATCGACCAGGTGGCGGCCGCCGCCGGCGTGTCGCGTCGGACGTTCTTCCGCTACTTCGCGACCAAGGACGCGGTCGTGTTCCCGCACGCCGACGCGCGCATCGCGGCCTTCCGCGCGGCCCTGCGCCCGCGCGCGGGCGAGACGGTCGAGGCGGCCGTGCGCCGGGCGGTGCTCGAGGTCGCGCGCGAGTTCGCCGCGCACAGAGACGAGCTGCTCCTGCAGCACGCGCTGATCGCGTCGTCGCCGCACCTGCTGGCGCGCGAGCACGAGATCGACCTGGCCTGGGAGGACGCGATCGTCGGCGCCCTCGAGGCGCGGGGCGAGCCGGGCCTGCGCGCGCGGGTCCTCGGCGGCGCGGTGGCGGGCGCCCTGCGCGCCGCGCTGCGGGTGTGGCTGGCAGGCAAGGGCAAGGGCGACCTGGCCGCGCTGGGGCAGGAGGCGCTCGACCTCCTGGCCGAGACGTGCGGGGCCTGGGGGACGACGAGGAGGGACGCGCGATGACGCTGAGGATCGCCTACGGGCGGCTGTGCCAGGAGACCAACGCCTTCTCGCCCGTGCCCTCGACGCTCGACGACTTCCAGCGCCTGCACCTGCTCGAGGGCGAGGCGCTGGCGGCCGCCTGCGCGCGCTCGGGCCACGAGGTCCCCGGGCTCATCAAGGACGCCGAGCTCTCCGGCCTGATCGCCGCCGCCCGCGCCGCCGGCCGGCCGGTCGAGACGATCCCGCTCGTCAGCGCCTGGGCCATGCCCAGCGGCCCGCTCGAGGCGGCGGCCTTCGTCGAGCTCCGCGACCGGCTGCTGGCGCGCCTGCGCGCGGCCGGGCCGGTCGACGGCGTGTTCCTCGTCCTGCACGGGGCCCTGCGCGGCACGGCCGAGCTGCCCGAGCCCGAGGAAGCCTTGCTCGAGGCCGTGCGCGAGGTGGTCGGGCCCGAGGTGCCGATCGCCGTGACCATGGACCTCCACGGCGTCCTCACGCCGCGCAAGGTCGACCCGACCACGGTCCTCTGCGCCTACCGGACCAACCCGCATCGCGACCTGTTCCAGACCGGCCGGAAGGCCGGCCACCTGCTCCTGCGGGCGCTCGCCGGCGAGGTGCGCCCGGTCACGCGCTGGCGCAGCCTGCCGCTCCTGCTGGCCGGGGGCATGACGATCGACCTGTTCGCCCCCATGCGGGCGATCTTCCGCCGCATGAAGCAGATGGAGCGCGACCCGCGCGTCCTCTCGGTCAGCCTGTTCATGTGCCACCCCTTCAACGACTCGCCCGACCTGGGCTGGAGCGCGCACGTCACGACCGACGGCGACGCGGCGCTGGCCGACCGCCTCGCCGACGAGCTGGCCGACCTGGCCTGGTCGGTGCGCGACGTGAAGCCGCCGCCGTTCCTCTCGCCGCAGGACGGGATCGCGACGATCCGGCGCGCCTGGCTGGCCCGGAAGACCGGCACCGTGTGCGTCGTCGACGTGTCGGACGTCGTCGGCGCGGGCACGCCGGGCGAGAACACGAACCTGCTCGCGGCGCTGCTCGCCGACGCCAAGGACCTCGTCTCCTACGTCCCCGTGCGCGACGCCCTGGCCGTCGACGCGCTCTGGGCGAAGGCCGAGGGCGACGCGGTCGACCTCGAGGTCGGCGGCCGCTTCGACCCGGCGACCAACCCGCCCGTGCGCGTCGCCGGCCGGCTGCGCAGCAAGCACGCCACGGCGCACTTCGGCCGCGCGGTCGTCCTCGACCTCGGCCACGTGCAGCTCATCTTGACCGAGCTGCCGCCGTTGCCGATCAAGCCCTCGTTCTACTCGAACCTCGGGCTGAGCCCCTGGCGGGCCGACCTGGTCGTGGTGAAGAACTTCTTCCACTACCGGGTCTACTTCGCGCTCGTGCACCGGAAGTCGGTGCCGATCCGCACGAAGGGCGCGAGCGACCTCGACCTGCCGCTCACGAAGGGCGTGTTCAACGACCCGGTCTACCCGCGCGACCCGGTGACCGACTGGCGGCCTGCGGATCGACGCAGGAGAGGCCTGGTCGCGGCCGGCACCTGAGCCGGAGTACAATCGAGGGGTGGAGTTCCCCAAGCTGAAGCTGCGCCGGCTCAAGGTCGTGCGCTTCCGCAACGTCGCGCCGGGTTGCGAGCTCCGGTTCGACGACGGGGTGAACGTCCTCCTCGGCAAGAACGGCACGGGCAAGACCACGCTCCTGGCGTTGATCTCGTGCGTCATCCGGTCCGACTTCTCGACCTTCGCCAACGAGCCGTTCGAGCTGGAGTACGACCTCGGGCCCGAGCCGTCCATGAAGGTAAGGGTCGCGAACGAGGAGGCCTCCAGCGTTGTACCTGCGCCGGAGGTGCTGCCGTCGGAGGCCCGCTTTCGGTTGGCGTTGTGGGTAACCTTGACTGTCCCGGCGGGTGAGCTCCACGTCGAGTCTGATGGGGTCACTGTTCGATCGCGCATTGGAACTCGTGAGAAACAGGTTTCCTTGCCAGGGCATAGATTGCAGCACGCGGTTGCCTACTCGATGATCGAGCACAAGTTGGGGGATGATCCTGCTCAGCCTCACCTGCACGGCATGATCCACACGCGCGAAGCGTATCGATTCGACGAGTCACTCGACGCCTTTCGTGCCATGACGGAAGTGCCCGCACACCTCTCGTATCGAGGTCCAGCTGCGGCATGGCCCACCACTCTCGTCGAGTTGAAGGGGGGCTGGCTGTCGGCGTTCCTCCCTTACCTTCCCAATCTGCCTGCGGGGGTGGACGATCGAATCGAGCTGGACCTGGCGGGCCCGTTCTCGGACCCCAGGGCCGAGGTGCATGACTGGGCACCCATACTCGGCTTCGCGCGGATCGTCTGGATCGCGGACCTCGCCGAGGGCCAGCCCGGTAATCGCCGCTTCACCCGCTTCGCCTTCCGCCTGGTGCGTCACGACGGCTCCGCGCTGTCCCACGAGCACCTGAGCTACGGCCAGAAGCGCATGCTCGCCCTGCTCTACTACATGGCCTGCAACCCGCAGGTGCTCATCGCCGACGAGGTGGTCAACGGGCTGCACCACGAGTGGATCGCGGCGGTCATGGAGCGGATCCGCGACCGGCAGGCGTTCCTCACCAGCCAGAACCCGCTCCTGTTCGACTACCTCTCCGTCGACTCGGCCGAGCGCGCGGGGCGCATGTTCGTCCTCTGCAGCGCCGAGCAGGACGAGCGCGGCAAGACGACGGTCACCTGGCGCAACATGGACCCGGAGGAGGCCGCCCGGTTCCACGAGGACCTGGCCGCGGGCGTCGAGTACCCGAGCGAGGTCCTGCTGCGGCGAGGCCTGTGGTAGGGACGCCGCTCACGATCGTCCCCGTCTCGGAGGACGGCTCGAAGCGCACCCACGACACCTGGGCCCACCTGGTCCGCCGCCTGGCGCGGGCCGTCGAGCCCGCCTGCAGCACGGCGCCGTCGCTCCTGCGCGTCGAGGCGCCCACGACCTCGCTGAAGACGTCGGCGCGGGGCAGCGGTCTGCGGCGGCGGGAGCCGAGCGAGGTGGTCGTGGGCGAGCTCGCGACGCTGCTCCGGCAGGGCAAGTTCGTCCTCGTGCACATCGACGGCGACACCGTGTGGAGCCAGCGGACGACGAGCACCGCCGTCGAGCACTTCGACCAGCGCGTCGCCGAGCCGGTCCGCAAGCGGCTCGTCGCGGCGATCCAGCTCCAGGCCCGCCAGGGCGGCCCCCACCGCCGCCGTCAACGACCGACCGCCTCACCCGCGCCCGAGGCGCCTGCGCCCGACGCCGCCGCCCAGGCGGCCGCTGCCCTGGAGCGGCTGCGGCTCGCCTCGCCCCACTACTCGGTCGAGGCCTGGCTGTACCAGGCGACCGAGCGCGCGACAGCCCTCGCGAGGGCGCATCACGACGGGCGCGACGTGGAGACCTTCGAGACCTGGGCGCGCGACCGGGGCGCCGTGGACGAGGTGCACGGGCTGCCGGACACGGTCTGCCTCGGGCGCCACCACAACGCGGAGCTCGCGGCGGCGTTGACGGCCGCCGTGGTCGACGAGGTGGTCGGGACCGGCAAGTCGCTCGCGGCGTGCGTCGACCACCTGCGCCGGTGCGCGCCGCTCGTCGCCGCGCTCCGGGCGACGTCGGCGGCCGTCAGCGAGGAGTGACGGCTACAGGTTCTTCTGGAAGAGCTTGAGCAGCGGCTTCGCCGACAGCTCGTAGCCCATTTCCTTGGCCAGCTCCTCGACGCTGAAGCGGTGCCCCGTCCACCAGCTCCGCTGGAGGAACGGCCCGCAGCGCGGGTTGCCCCACCACGACTCGTCGAAGTAGTGGAGCAGGTGCAGCGTGAGCAGCGGCTCGAACAGCCGCGCGCGGAGCTGCGTGATCGAGTGCAGCGGGAAGCGCACGTCGTGCAGGTAGAGCTCCTTCGGGGTGCGCACGCCGATCGCCTGGCGCATGATCCCGTCGAAGACCTCGTCCATGCCCTCGGCCGAGCCGCGCTCGCGCAGCTGCAGCTCGTAGAGGACGCGCCCGCAGCAGAGGCGCAGGTCGTAGAGGCGCTCCAGGTAGGCCAGGATCAGGTAGTCGCGCGGGCGGCTGAACTCGAGGCTGCGCTTGAGCCACTCGGGGTCGAGCAGCAGGTGGCGGAACAGCGCCGCGTAGGCGAGGTCGAGCGACGGGTCGCCCAGCGCCCGCTGCTCGAACGGGGCGTCCGGGTTGATGTGCCCGAGGAACAGCGCGCGGCCGAGCGCGCCGAGGAAGGTCAGCCAGTCGCGCTGCCCCTCGCCCACCTCGAGCACGAGGCGCACGTCGTTGGGGACGTGGATCGCGCCCACGTAGGCGCGCGGCGGGCTGCCGGGCTCCGGCGTCTCGACCTCGACCGCGAGGCGCCCGCTCGCCGTGAGGTCGACGCCCATGCGCCCGAGGAAGCCCTTCGTGCGCTTCAGCATGTCGGCCGCGGTGAAGGCGTCGGCGTAGTCGAGGAACCGCCCGGCCAGCACGTAGGGCACGTCGCAGCGGCGCGCGTCCTCGAGGTTCACCCCGAGCCGCTTGCGCACCGTCCAGCCCATGACCTCGCGGTAGAGGTCGCCCGTGCGCTCGAGGATCTGCCTGGCGAGCGCCCCCACCTCGGCCGTGTCGAGCCCGGTCGTCCGCCGCCGCAGCTCGAGCACGTTGGCCGCCCCGAGCGAGCGCGCGATCCCCTGCTCGACCGCGATCTTCTCGGTCATCAGCGGCACGAGCGTGCGCGCGGCCTCGAGGCGCGCCTCCTCGATCTCCGAGCGCTGCTCCCACGTCGGCGCCGTGGCCAGGAGCAGCTTCATGTCGCGCAGCGGCCGCCGCGAGCCGTCGGTCAGGTCGACGAGCACCACGCGGCCGTGGCGCGCGATCGCCGCGTCGATCGGCGCCAGCTCGCGCTGCACGTGCGCGCGGATGAGCCCCTCGCGCAGCAGCTTCAGGCTGGCCGCGTCCTCGGCCAGCCCGCGCTCCTCGGCGCGGGCCACCGCGCTCTCGACGACGTCGCGCGCCTCGGGGCGGAAGAGCTCCGCGTAGCTCTTGCGGATCGCCCGCGCCTCCGACTCGCGCCGCAGACCCCGATCCAGCTCGTACTGGTCGAGTTCGTGGCCGTTGCGGTAGGCCTCGAGTCCGCTGCGGATGGTGTCGACGTCCATGAGGAACCCGCCGGAGGCCGCCTGCCCGGGCTCGAACGCCGCCCTGCCGCCACGCGGATGCGCTGGCGGCTGGACCTCGCCCCGAGAGAAGGCAGGACCCCCTGGGAGCGGATTGTACCATTGGCCGGTTCGAGACTTCAAGGAACAGGCCACGGGCAGTCATGCACAATGTCTTGCGCCGACGAGCCTTGCGTCCGGTTGCCCTCGCCCTCGTCGGGCACGCGACCCTGGTTGACACGGTCAGAGGCGTCTCATACGATACGCAAACCACGTGAGCGCCTGGTCGCGCGAGCGCGCGCGTGGGGGCGGGCGGCCTCGACTCAACGGGGGCCGCGCGCACAGGGGGAAAGGGACTCCATGAGGAAGCTGGCCACCGTGGCGCTGGTCGGGACGCTGTGCCTGGGTCTCAGCGGGTGCTTCACCCTGAGCTGGGCCCACAACCGTCGTCACATCCGCAAGATCATTGACGACCTCACGCTCCTGCACCAGGACATCGACAAGATCATCTTCGGCCTCGACCGCAACCCGGCCGAGTAACGACGCCCGGCGCACGCCGGTCACTCCAGCCGCGAGACCCTGCGCATGGCGCAGGTCACGCGGCTGGTCGTGTTGGTTCGCCGTGCTCGCGCGTTACGACGCGGCCGGCGCGCGCATGGCCGCGACCACGCGCGGGAGCGCGTCGAGGGCGCGCCCGTCCGGCGGCACGGTGAGGACCTCGACGCCGTCGATGTGGCGCAGCCAGGTGAGCTGCCGGCGCGCGAAGCGGCGCGTGGCCGTCTGCACCCGACGCACGACGTCCTCGGGCGGGGCCCCGACGCCGCCGGCCTGGAGCCAGGCGAAGAGCTCGCGGTAGCCCAGCGCCTGGGCGGCCTCGGTCGAGATCCCGCGCGGGTCGGCGAGCAGGCGGCGGCACTCGTCGGCCCAGCCGAGCTCGAGCATGCGCAGGACGCGGGCGTCGATCCGCCGGTCCATGTCCTCGCGCTCGCGGCGCACGACGAACACGGTGCGCCGCAGGTCCGGCCGGACCTCGCGCAGGCGCCCACCTGACTCGGCGTGGAGGTCGCTCAGCGCGCGCCCCGTGACGGTGTGCACCTCGAGGGCGCGCACGACACGGCGCAGGTCGTTCTCGTGGATCCTGCCGGCCGCCGCCGGGTCGACCGCCCTCAGGCGCGCGTGCAGGGCCGGCGCGCCCAGGGCCTCGGCCTCGGCCGTCAGCGCCTGACGCACGGCGTCGTCGCGCGGCGGGGCGTCGCACAGCCCCTCCGTGGCCGCCTTGAGGTAGAGCATCGTCCCGCCCGAGAGCAGGAGCGGGCGCCCCTCCGCGCGAGCGCGGGCCAGCGCCCCGTCGAACACGGCCCGGAAGCGGCTGGCGTCGAAGCGCTCCCAGGGGTCGACGAGGTCCAGGCCGAACCACTCGCCCCGCTCGGCGGGGGCCGGCTTGGCCGTCCCCACGTCCATGCCGCGGTAGACCTTCATCGAGTCGCACGACACGAGGAGGGCGCCCGCCTCGCGCGCCGCCGCGCGGGCCAGCTCGGCCTTGCCGCTGGCCGTAGCCCCCATGATTGCAAGGACATGAATCGTCACGCCGGCGCCCGTGTCAGGGGGATGACCGGGGCGTTCCGAGACGTCGTCTCTCCCCAAGTCTTCCCCATCGTGAAGAAAGCCCAATCATAGGAGCCGGAAAGGGTTCGACAAGCGGGCCGACCCCGGGGAATTTCGTTGACGTGAACAACCAGGAGTGGTAGCGTAGCCATGCGTAAGTCACTGAAGCCATTTGAGATACAGCGACGCCTCGCCGGCCTTCCTGGCCAGGCGTCAGGCCCGGAACGGGCTGCGGATCGGCCGGATCGGATGGTGTCACCCTTGGCCCCGCGAACTCCCCTGCGCGCGTCCGCTCGCCTGGCGTCCTGGTCGGCCTTCATGGCCGCCGTCGTCGCGGGGACGCTCTGCGCGGGGCCCGCGGTGGCCCAGGAGGGTCCGCCCCCCGGGCGCGCCCTGATCATCCAGGAGTCGAACGGCTTCCCCGGGGGCGAGCAGACCACCGCCCTGTCGCGGCAGATGGTCACGGTCATCGGCGGCCGCCTGCGCGTCCTCGACCAGGCCCACGGGTGGGCGCTGTTCGTGTCGCTCCCCGACCGCACCGTGCGCGAGGCGTCGATCGCCCGGCGCGAGTATGTCGAGCGCGGCTTCGACTACTACGACAAGTACCGCCAGGACCGCGCCAAGGCCCTGCGCGACCAGGCGGCCGAGTTCACCCGCCAGCGTCAGCGCCTGCAGGGCAAGACGAACGAGCTGCGCGCGCTCGAGCAGGAGTACACGCAGATCGGCGGCGACCCGCGCAACCCGGGCAACATCGTCGCGCGCGTCGAGCACTTCCCGCAGGACACGCGCAAGGTGACGATCCTCGTCGACCGCGACCCGCGCGAGGTCACGCTCGAGCACTACCGGATCCGCGAGAACAACGCGTCGGACCCGGTGTTCGACCTGTGGATCACCCGCGACCTCAAGCTGCCGATCGACGTGCTGGCCTTCTGGCGCGCCCTCGGCACCTTCGCCCCCGAGGTCTCGGAGCGGCTCGCGGCGGTGCCGGGTGTCGTGATCGAGTGCACGGCCGTGCTCGACACGGGGACGTTCAAGCGCCGCTTCCAGTCGCGCGTGCTCGAGCTCCGCACCGACGACCCCATGCTGAACGACACCGCGGTCACCCTGCCGGCGGCCTTCAAGGAGGTCGACCCCGAGGCGCAGGCGGCGGCCCAGGCCGCGGCGGCGCCGCGGGTGTGGTGCGTCATGACGGGGCGCACGATCGAGCCGGGCGAGGAGGTCGTGTTCATCGCGCCGAACCGCCGCCGCTACCACGTCGCCGACGCGCAGCAGCGCGCCGCGCTCATCCGCCTGCTCGGCGAGGGGAAGGAGCCGCCCTTCCTCAACGCGCCGGCCGCCAGCCAGGGGCAGAGGTGAGCGTGCCCACCCTGGAGATCGTCACGGGGAAGAGCGCCGGGCAGCGGGTGGACGTCTCGTCCGCCGAGTCCGAGGTCACGTTCGGCAACCGCCGCACGGCGACCGTCGTGCTCAAGGACCCGTGGATCTCCTTCATGCACGCGGTGATCATGCGCAGGGACGGCGCCTACGTCGTCGCCGACAAGCGCAGCCGCGCGGGCACGTTCCTCAACGGGCAGAAGGTCGACGAGCGCGGCCGCCCGCTGAAGGACGGCGACACGATCGGCCTGGGCAAGACCGAGATCCGCTTCCGCGACGCGGGGGGCGGCGGCCAGGCGGTCGCCGCCGCGCAGCCCGCGGCCGCGGCCGCGGCGCCCGGGCCGTTCACGCCGCCGCCGGCGAGCTCGCCCTTCACGCCCTTCGAGCCGGCCGCCCCGGCCGGTGCGGCGGCCTCGCCGCAGGCCGAGGCCGACCTGCGCCGGGCGCAGGCCGACCTGCAGGCCCTGCGCGCCGCCATGGCCGCGCGCGAGAAGGCGCTGGCCGAGGCGCAGGCGCGCGCGCGGGCGCTCGAGGGGCAGGGGCAGGCCGGGGCCGAGCTCGAGGAGCGCATCGCGGCGCTCGAGGGCGCCCTGAAGCGGGCCCAGGCCGAGGGCGCGGCGGCGCAGGCCGAGGCGGGCACGGCGCTCGAGCGCGCCGTGGCGGCCGAGGGGCACGTGGTCGAGCTGCGCCAGCAGCTCGACGACACGGTGGCCAAGGCCCGGATCCGGGTCGAGGAGCTGACGCGCCTCAACCAGACCCTCGAGGGGCGCCTGCGGCAGGGCGGCGCCGGCGAGGCGGTCGACCAGGAGCGCGAGCTGGCCCAGCTGCGCGAGGAGCTGCGCCGCATCCGCGAGGCGGGGCGGGCGCGGCTCGACGCGCTGACGCAGGAGAACGGCGCGCTCAAGGCGCGCGTGGCCGAGCTGGAGCAGGCGACCCCCGCATCGGCCCCGTCGGCGGGCGGCGCCGATCCGGCGCGCGTGGCCGAGCTCGAGGAGCAGGTCGCCGAGGCCGAGCGCTCGCGGCAGGTGGTCGAGCAGCGCGCCGAGGCGCTGGAGGGCCGGCTCGAGGCCATGCAGCTCGAGCTCGACGCCGCCCGGATGGCGCGGGCGCCCGTGTCCAACGAGGAGAACGCCGCGCTCGAGAAGGTCATCGAGGAGCTCAACGCCGAGCTGGCCGAGACGAAGGCCGAGGTCGAGCGGCTGCGCGACCAGGCCGAGACGGCGCCGGCGGCGTCGATCGCGACCGTCAGCGCGCCGGTGGCGGCCGCGACCGTCGACGTGGCCGTGGCCGCGCCGGCCGACGCCGCGCGCCTGTCCGAGCTCGAGACGGCCTGCGAGGCGCTGCGCCGCGAGCGCGACGAGGCCCGCGAGGAGGCCGACGTCCTGCGCAAGGACCTCGAGGACATCAACGAAGACATGCTGGCCCAGGAAGAGGAGTACCAGCAGCGCATCGCGGAGCTCGAGGAGCGGCTCGGCGGTGCGTAGCCAGGAGCACACGACGCGGCGCCTCGCGGCGGCGCGGCAGGAGACCGGGGGGCCGTCGGCGCGCGGGCGGGCGCGCGGACGGGGCATCGAAGGACCTCAGAGAGTCGGGGAGGCTTGTGGTGGCCTATCGCTATAGCGCGTCCGGCACCCTCACCGTGTCCGAGCGGTGGGTCGACAAGGTCTGCGCGATCCTGCGCAGCAAGGCCATCCGCCACGAGCGGAACGGCAACTCGATCGTGATCAAGCACGACGAGCGGGCG
Source organism: Planctomycetota bacterium (assembly GCA_019636275.1). GTDB lineage: Bacteria > Planctomycetota > J058 > J058 > J058 > JAMLIC01. Next base: position 33,106 of record JAHBXY010000028.1, read on the forward strand.
GCCGCGCCCAGCCGGCACAAGGCGGAGGAGGCCTTCGAGGACCTCGCGCCCTACATCGACCAGCCGCAGGCGCTCATGGTCTACAGCGAGCTGCTGGGCGAGAGCGAGGTCGGCTTCGTCGACGGCCAGATCCGCACGGACGACGTGCAGAACGTCTGGTCGAACGACGGGCAGGTGCCGACGCCGGAGGAGCTCGTCGACGAGCTGCGCCGGCGCGGGATCGCCGCCCGCGTGGCCAAGGTGCAGGGGAGCCGCAAGAGCGGGCGCCGCTCGCGCGTGTTCGAGATCCAGCCCGGCTCGGGCGGCCCCGGCTGCCGCGTGACGATCAAGCGGCGCTTCTGGGACAGCTACGACCTGCTCTCGGTCCCCGAGGTCTACGAGTCGCTCTGCCAGAAGTACCACATGAGCCCCGACCGCCTGCGCGAGGAGCTGCACGCGGCGAAGTTCGGGATCGAGGTGCGCAAGCCCGCCCTGGGCGGCGCGTCGTCGGACCTGCTCTTCGACAACCTCCTCGACGTGCTCGAGGAGAAGACCGAGGGGATCCGCACCGAGATCGGCTAGTGTGATCGACGGCTGCGGCCGCGGATGCCGGGCGAGGGGGAGGCGCGCGCGGGCCGTAGGATCCGGCGATCGATACGACCCGCGCGCGCTCCCCCTCGCCTCGGCCTCCGCGCCCTCGCCTCGCTTGTGGTTCCATTCCACTCGGGTTCGAGCGTGTCGATCGCAGCTTGCGCGTTTGGAGCAGGCCCCAGCCCGCGGCTCGCCGGTCCTCTGCGCTGGCCCGCGTCGCCCCGCGACCCGGGCCAGCTCGCGTTTCCGGAGCCGGTCGTCCGGAATCGCTTTCCAACCGCGCCCCCGGCTGCGAAGGAGGGGGCACATGGGCGGCACGTCCTGGTCCTGCGAGGCTCCCCCGCCGGCGCGGAGACCGTCGAGGTGGTCCTGATCCAGTCGCGTCGGTGGCCTTGGAGGCGCCGGTCAGTCGAGGAGGTCCTCGCGCTCGAGGACCCGGCGCACGGCGGGGCGCGCCTCGATCCCCTGCTGGTAGCGCGCCAGCTCGCGGTAGGCGGCCACGGGCACGTCGAGCCAGCCGGCCAGGCGCGTGGTGAAGTAGAGGTAGGCGTCGGCCACGGTGAAGCGGTCGCCGACGACGAACTCCCGGCCGGCGACGCCCCGGTCGGCGTGCTCGAGCAGCGGCCGGACGTGCTCGAGCCCGTAGGCGCGCAGCTCGGCCTGGGCGGCCGCGGACGAGGTCATCGCGTCGGGGCGGACGAGCGGCGCGAAGGCGCGCAGGAGGTCGGCCGCGCAGAACGCGACCCAGCCGAGGGTCTCTGCCCGCTCGACCGTGCCGGGCGCCTGGAGGAGGCCGGACGCGGGGTGGGTGTCGGCGACGTGCTCGAGGATCGCCAGGCTCTGGGTGAGCGCGCGGCCGTCGTCGGTGACGAGGACCGGCACGGCGCCGAGCGGGTTGAGCGCCTCGAGCTCGGCGACGTTGACCCCGCGCTGCCAGCTCACCTCGACCCGCTCGTAGCGAGCGCCGGCCTCCTCGAGCGCGATGTGGACCGGCGTCGAGCTGGTGCAGGTCGAGTACCACAGCTTCATCGGGGCGCCGCCTCCGCCTCCGGAGCCGGACGGTAGGGCGACTCGACGGGACCGCGCGAGATGGTGATCATGCGGGCGACGTGGCTCGCCACGGACTCGCCGGTGGCCTCCTCGACGACGGCGCGCGTCTCCGGGCTCGCGGTGAACTCCGTCCGGGTGAACACGCGGACCACCACGCCCGGCGCCTGCCCCACGGCCGGCTTCCAGGCGGTGATGTGGCCCTTCTCCGGGTCGTGGGAGACGTCGGTCCAGCCGTGCCGGGGGAGCTCGGCCGTGAAGAACGCGAGCAGCTCCGCCTCGCTCGGCGGCGTGGCGGCGCTGCTCTTGTAGACGAGGCTCCGCGGCGGCGCAGACTGATCGTCGATCAGGCTCTGGAGCGTGTAGCCGGGCGGCACCGGGACGTCGGCGAACCGCAGCCCGTCGCCGTCCTCGACGAGGCCGTGCCGGGGACCGGCGGCGCACGCGGCGAGCAGGAGGACCGGAAGCACGAGGGCGCGAGCGTTCATGTTCGACTCCGGCGCGGAGTATAGGGTCACGCGCGCCCGCCGGCGAGGTGCGCCGGTCGCTTGCCGGCGCCCGGGGCGCGCGCGACGATCGCCCGCGTGGATGCCCGCGGACGCGACGTCGAGCGGCGCGCCGACCAGGGCGGCGTCGAGGGCCGGGCGCGGGCGCTGGCGGAGCGGCTGCGCGCCGGCCGGCTCGCCTTCGAGGCGGTGCAGCTCGCCGCGCGCCTCGACGACCCCGCCGCGGCGGCGCTCGCGCCGTGCCTCGAGGCCTGGAGCGTCGACCCGTGGTCGATCGACGCGCGGGCGCGCACGGCCGAGGCGCTCCTCGCGGGCGAGCGGTCGGTCGCGGTCGGCCCCGCGCCGCGGCCGCCGGTCGAGCCGGCGCCGGACACGTGGACCGACCTGCGCGCGCTCTACCACGAGGTCCTCGACGACGTCGACGCGGCCGGCCTGCGCGCGTGGCTCGACGCCCACCCGGGCGCGCGCCTCGCGCCGCCGTCGTTTCGCTGGCTGTCGACCGCCCGCGCCGCCGACGCCGAGGACCTGTGGAGGCTCTACGCCGCGACGCGGCTGCTGGACCTGCTCGTCGCCCGCCCCGGCCACGCGGTCGAGGCGCTCCTCGCCCTCGGCGCCGGCCTCGGCGCGGCGGGCCTCCTGTGGCCGCGCTTCCACCCGTTCTTCCACGAGGTGGTCGAGGTCGTCCCGGACGACGACGACAGGGCGCCGCCCGCGCTCGTCGACGTGCGCTGGCCGGCGCTCGTGTTCGGCGAGCTGCTCGTCTTGCGCTCCGGCGTCGTCGTGCGCGCCGGCCGTCGCTGGCTCGACCCGCGGGTCGTCGCGGAGAGCACGCTCCACTTCACCTATCGGCGCGACGGGCCGCGCACGGACGACCCGTCCATGGGCTCGGGCAGCAGCTCGCAGTGGGGCACGAGCGCACGCCGCGACTACGCGACGCCGGACGCCCTCCACTTCAACGTCGACGGCGACCTGCCGCTCACCGACGACCTCGGCGACGACCTCCCTGCCGAGGCCGCGCGCGAGCTCCTCGTGCACCGCCGCCTCGTCCGCACCCGCCACGCGGCAGAGGTCTGGCCCTACCGCTGGACGCTCACCCTCCCGCGCGTCGGCGCGGGCGGCGACCGCCTCGCGCAGGAGCTCGCGCGCGGCGAGGCGTGAGCTGCCGGTCCGGACGCGGACCGCTCGGTCCAGCTCCGGCCCCGCGGGGCGCTTCCGGGCCGCATCCCGCCACCGGCAGGCGGCGCGTGCTTCGCAGGCCCGACCGGCGGGAAGGAGGAACCATGCGTTCCAGCAAGAGAAGGTCGTCCGTCAGAGTCGTCAGCATCGTCGGTCTCGCCGCCCTGGCGGCCACTGGGCCCGCCGCCACCCAGGACGCCCCGGCGCCGACGCCCCCGCCGGCCGCGGAGCGGCACGAGGGCGACGCGGCGGTAGAGAAGGAGCTCGACGGCAAGCGGGTGCGGCTGAACTTCCCCGACACCCCGCTCTGGGAGGTCGTGGAGCTCCTGCGCGACATGCTCCCCGTCCCTGTCGTCGTCCAGGGCAGCGTCGACCGGGACGCGTCGGTCGTGGCGAGGATCGACAAGGAGCAGCCGCTGCGCGCGGCCCTGAAGGCGGTCGCGGGCGCGGTGGGCCTCGAGGCGCGCGTGTGGCGCGGATACCTCGTCCTGTGCCCCCCGGGGAAGAAGCTGCCGCAGCCGCCGGAGGTCCGCGGCGACGACGAGACCGCGCGCAAGCTCCGCGACGCCGAGGTGAGCATGGGCATGGAGGACCTGCCGCTCGGGGAGGCGCTCGAGTTCCTCGTCGACGTCACGGAGCTCCGCCTTCGAGCGACCCCGGAGGTCGCCGGCCGCGTCCTCGACCTGCGCGTGGAGCGGCTGCCGCTGGCTTCGGTCCTCGACGGGGTGGCGGTCGCCACCGACACCGTCTGGCGGGTGCGCGGCGGGGAGATCGTGTTCGAGCCGGCGCCGTAGCGAGGCGTGACGCGTCAGGCGTCGCGACGGTCGAGGCACACTCATCCGGCCTCTCGGGTGGCCGCGCTCGCCCGACCCGGGCGAGCGCGGCCTGCCGGCATCACCGTCGGTGGCGAGTGCCTTGCGACCAGGCGCCGCCCGTCAGCGGCGGAAGATCGTCACTTCGCCGGCGGTCCGGCAGGTGACGGCGACCTCGAGCAGCCCGTTCCCCGTCAGGTCGGCGACGACGGCCTGCACCGGGCCGGCGCCCGTGACGAGCTGCTCGGGGACCGGGTTGAACGCCCGGGGCCCGGTGCCCTGGTAGACGAACAGCCGGTCCGCGCCGAACACGGGGACCACGAGGTCCACGAAGCCGTTGCCGGTCACGTCGCCGGCCGCCGGGCGCAGCAGCGGCAGGTCCGAGAGGACCGGCGCCGACAGGCCCGTGGCGACGATCCCCGGCGTGCCGGCGCCGAAGTCGCTCGTGAAGTCGAACCCGTTGGCGCCGTCGTTGAAGCCGAGGGCGAGCGACAGGTCGCCGTCGCTGCCCAGGACGACCATGGCGTCGAGGTCGCCGTCACCGTCGAGGTCGGCGAGCTCGACCCACACCAGCGCCTCCGTCCCGGCCCCGGGCAGGGTGAAGGTGGTCTCCGCGCCGATCACCCCCGGCGAGGTCTGAGGGCGGACGCCGAGCCGGTTCGGGCCAGACCGGAGCACCACGGCGTCGTCGCGCCCGGCGGCCAGGTCGAACACGTTCCCGAGCGCCAGCCCGCGGATCGTGCCCAGGCTGTGGGACGCGAACGGGCTCGCCGGGTTGCCAGAGAGGAAGGACAGGCCAGGCGGCGCGACCGCGAAGCCGTAGTCGGGCCCGGCGCCGCCGAAGATCCTCCCCACGCGAACGGTGGTGACCGGCTGAGCGGGGATGACCTCCGGCGCGATGACGGTCCCGTCGGCCGCCAGGAGGCGCACCCGGTTCGTCTGGAAGCCCACGACGATCCTCAGGGTCCCTGGCGCGTCCGGGGCGGTGAGCGCGACGCTGGTCGCGCGGCCGTTCGGGAGCGGGATGCTGGCGGCGGTGAACGACCCCGCCCCGTCGTTCTTGAAGTCGGTCAGGGTGCTGTTGGCCCCGGTGCCGTCGTTCGTCGTCACCAGGTCCAGCGACCCGTCGCCGTCACGGTCGCCCACCGCCAGCCCCGTCGGCTGCGCGTGCGTCGTCGCCAGGGCGACCGACGAGAAGGCGCTCTGCACGTTGAAGGGCGCCGTCGTCGCCGACAGGTAGCCGCCGCTCAGGGCGGTCAGCGTGTAGCCGCCGCCCTTCTCGAAGATCCGCACGGCGTCGAAGGTCGCCACCCCGCCGACGGCGTTGACGGTCAGCGTCCCGCGCAGGACGCCGCCGCCGGGGTTCTTGCCGAACACCAGCGTGACCGGGTGCGTCGCGGCGGTCTGGAGGCCGCCGTCGAGGTCGCGCAGCTCGACCGTGATCGGCGCGAGCAGCGCCCCGGCGGCCAGCGGGGGCTGCGCCGCGCTGGTGACGACGAGCCGGCCCGAGGCCGGGGCGCCGGTGATCGTGAAGCTCGCGCTCTCGACCGGCGGCAGGCCGCCGACCAGCGCCCACAGCGTGTAGGTCCCCGGGGCGCTCAGGCTGAGGCCGTCGAACGTCGCGCGCGCCGGGGCGCCGGCCGTCGTCCGCACCGGGGTCCCCGCGAGGACGCCGCCGACCGGGCCCTGGCCGCGGACGACCTGCACCGGGACGCCCGCCACGGGGCGGCCCAGCCCGTCGCGCACCTCGACCACCAGCGCGTCGACGAGGGTGGCCCCGGCCGCCGTGTCCGCCGTCGTGGCCACGGTCCACACGATCGCGCTCGGCGTCGCGCTCTGGACGGTGAAGGCGCTCGTCGTCACGCCGGGCACCCCGTGCGCGGTGGCGTGCAGGACGTAGCCCGCGCCCGCCTTGTCGAGGGTGAGGTTGTTGAACACCGCGAGCCCGCCGTTGGCGCTGGTCTGCGTCCTCGCGCCCCGCAGCACGCCGCCGCCCGGGTTCTGGTCGAGGGCCAGCGTCACCGGCACGCCGTCGACGCCGGCGCCGCCCTGGTCGGCGACCCGGATCGTGAGGCCGAAGGCGGCGTTCTCGTCGACCGGACTCGGCGCCGGGGCCGCGTGCTCGCTCAGCGCGAACGCCGTGGGCGCGATCGAGAACGGCCGCGACACCCCGTCCTCCAGCGCCCCAGACGCGGCGACGAGCGTGTAGTCCGGCGAGCCCCGGTCGAGGACCAGGTCGTGGAAGGTCGCCACGCCGGCGACGGCGTTCACGGTCAGCGTGCCGCCCAGCGTCCCGCGGGCCAGGTTGACGCCGAGCCGGACCGAGATCGGGCCGGTGTAGGCCGGGTCGACCGCGCCGCTCGCCGTGAGCGCGGCGATCCGCGCCGACAGGGCCACCCCGGCGCCGACGGCGGGGCCCGCGACCTGGAAGTCGAGGCTCACGGGGGTCGCGTCGTCGAGGACGGCCGTGACGCCGGTCAGGGCGCCGGTCGTGTAGTCGACCGTCCCGCCGCCTGGCAAAGCGTCCGGCTCGACGAGGTTGCCCTGGCCGTCGTCGCGGATCGTCCGCGGACCCGCGCCCGTGACGGTCACGGCGACGGTCACGGTCCCCGGCAGGAGAGCGCCGACGAGGCCCAGGCCGGCGAGGTCGAAGGCGGCGCCGGTCGCCTGCTGCTGCACCTGCGCGCCGGCCGCGGCCCCCGGGTGCGCCGTGAACTGGAGGCGCGCCGCGGGCGCCCCGGTGACGGCGAAGGCGCTCGACTGGGCCGGGCTCAGGGCGCCCGTGAAGGCGAGCAGGCGGTAGCCGGCGGCCGCGCGGTCGAGGCGCAGGTCGTCGAAGGTCGCGACCCCGCCGACGGCGGCCCGGGTGAGGGTCCCGCCGAGGGTCGCGCCGCCCGGGTTGGCGCCGAGCATGACGCTGATCGCGTGGGTCGCGGTCGCTTCGAGGTTCCCCGCCCCGTCGCGCACCTCGACCGTGATCGGCGCGAGCGTCGCCCCCCGGGCCGCGTCGCTCGGCTGCGCGACGAAGGCCAGGGCCCCCGCGGCGCCGGGGGCGGCGATCGTGAACGACCCGCTCGTCGCCCCGGTCAGCACGCCCGCGCTGGCGGTGAGCTGATACGTCCCGCTCCGGTCGACGGTCAGGTCGCTGAACGTCGCCACCCCGCCCACGGCGGACCGCGTGGTCGTGCCGCCGAGGACCGCGCCGTTGCCCGCGACGAGGGTGAGGCTCACCTGCTGCGCGGAGCCCGTCACCCGGTTGCCGCCGGCGTCGAGGACCTCGACCTGGACCGGCGGCAGCGGCACGAGCGGCGCGCCGCCGCTGGCCGGCTGCACGAACCGCAGCGCCTGGACCGCCCCGGCGCCGACGGCGAACGACGCGCTCGAGCCCGGGAGCGCCGCCGGCGACGTGGCCACGAGGACGAAGCCGTCGCCGGCGCGGTCGATGCGGAGGTCGGTGAACGTGGCCACGCCGGCCGAGGCGCTCACGCTGAGCGTGCCCGTGAGCGCCGCCCCGTTCGTCGCCTGCAGCGCGATCGTCACCGCGTCGGTCGCGCTCGCGAGCGTCTGCCCCGCCTCGTCGACGACCCTCACGCGGACGCCCGGCGCGAGCGGCTCGCCGGCCACCGCCGCGCCTGGCAGGGCGTCGAAGACCAGGCGTCTCTGCGTCGAGCCGACGAACACCTTCGTCTCGTCCGAGCACCCCGCCGCCGTCGCTCCCATGGCCGCCAGCGCCAGCGCCGTCGCCGCCAGAACGTGCCTTCCGTGCTCCCTCATGTCCCCCCCGTTCGGTTGCCCTGAAGAACCCTGGTGTGTCGCTCCTGCTCTCCTCGCGCCGGTGGCGCTGCGCTGCGCGCGTGGCTGCTTCCCGGGTCGCGCCGCGCGCGGTGTCCGCCGGAGGCTGCCGTTCGGTTGGTGGGGTCTACGAGGTCGTCGCGGCGCCCGTTACACGTGCGCGGAGATCCCCGCGCGGCGAGCGCAACGTCGGGCAGGCGCTCGATCTTCCGGAATCAGGGCGAGGGCGAGGAACGCTCGCTCGCGAGTGCTACCCTTTCGTCGGCGACCGGACTCGGAGCGCAGGATCGCGGTGCGCCTCGAGGTCGACCCGAAGCCCACCCTCGGGGCCTGTACGTGGGTCGTCGACCCTGGTGTCATGCGTGGCTCGCCGATGGCAGTGGCGGCACGCGGGGGCGTCATCCACCGCCTCCGCGCGTCGAACCGGCGCCGGCTCGACCACAACGGGACCGCACTCCGCGTCGGGCGAGCCCGTCGAAGTGGGGGCCCCTCTCCGGAGGCGGGCAGCTGGGCACTCCCTGTGCGCCAGAGCGTCACCAGGGGAGAGAGAGCAGCGCCCATGACTCCGATCACGACGCCCTTCACGGGCCTCCTGCGGGAGGTCGGCGACGACGCCTGGCCCTGGCTCGTCGGCGGCGGCGTTGCCCTGATGATCCTGGGCACGCTGGGCATCGGCGCGGCCTACCTCTCGACGCTCCTCACGGTGGTCGCCTTCGGCGTGATCCTCGTGGCCGGCGGCCTCGTGCAGGTGCTCCAGGCGCTGCGCCTGCCCAGCTGGGGCAGGGTGTTCCTGTACCTCATCGCCGGGCTCCTCACGGTGCTGGCCGGCATCGCGATGATCGCGCGCCCGGCCGCGGCGGCCTTCCCGCTGACGTTCGTGCTCGCCGCGTACCTGATCGTGATCGGGCTGTTCCGCGTGATCGTCGCGGCGACGCTCGCGCTCCCCGCGCGCGGCTGGATCGCGCTCGGCGGCTTCGCCTCGGTCGCGCTCGGCGTGCTGCTCGGCGTGGAGTGGCCGGTGTCGGGGACCTGGGCCCTCGGCCTCCTCGTCTCCGTCGACCTGCTCGTCACCGGCCTGTCCCAGCTGCAGCTCGGCCTGATCGTCCGGCGCCTGGCGGACACCGGCGCGCGACCGACGGCGGGCCCCGCGCCGGCGTAGCCCGCGCGTCGTCGACGCGCGGCGCGCCCTGGTCAGCGCGCCTCGTTCGCCTCCGCGAGCGACTCGAGCTGCGCGCGGGCGCTGGCCGCCCACGGGGCCGACGGCGACAGCCGCAGCGCGCGGTCGAGGTCGGCCCGAGCGCCGCTCCGGTCGCCGAGCCGCAGCCGCGCGTCGCCCCGCAGCCGGAGGGCGCTCGCGGCGCCTGGATCGAGCGCCAGCGCGCGGTCGAGGTCGCTGACCGCCCCGCGGGGATCGTCGGCGTGGAGCTTGAAGGTCGCGCGCAGCTCGAGCAGCTCCGCGGGGACGGGGTCCGCGTGCGCGACCGCGCGGTCGAGGTCCGCGACCGCGCCGGCCAGGTCGCCCAGGTAGGCCTTGCAGATGCCGCGGCTCTTGAAGCCGTCGGCCGCCGGCGCGAGGGCCAACGAGACGTCGAGGTCCTCGACGGCGCCGCGGTGGTCGCCCCGGGACGAGCGGGCCACGGCGCGGTTCGTCCGGGCGACGGGGTGGTCCGGCTCGAGCTCGAGAGCGCGGTCGAGGTCCTCCAGGGCGCCGCCCGCGTCGCCGTCGGCCAGCCGTAGGCTGGCGCGCTCGCGGAACGCGGCGGGGTCGTCGGGCAGGAGCGCGATGGCGCGGCCGAAGTCGTCGAAGGCCTCCGCCCGCTGCCCGACCTGCATCCGCGTCGTGCCGCGCAGCTGGTACGCCTTGCCCATGACGGGGGCGAGGGCGATCACGCGGTCGAGGTCCTCGAGGGCGCCCCGAAGGTCGCGCACGCGCATGCGGACCCGCGCGCGGTCGAGGCTCACCTGGGGGTCGTCCGGCGCGAGCGACGCCGCGCGGTCGAGGTCCTCGAGCGCGCCCGTCGGGTCGCCCATCGTGTGGCGGAGGAGGCCGCGCGCGCTGCGCGCGAGCGGGTCGTCGGGGGCGAGCGCGATCGCTCGATCGAGGTCGGCCAGGCCCTCCTCCCGGCGCCCGGAGTTGGCGCGCACGGTCCCGCGGTTCGTGAGGGCGCGCACCGAGGTCGGCGCGAGCGCGACCGCACGGTCCAGGTCGGCCAGGGCGCCGGCGGAGCCTCCCAGGCCCCAGCGGGCCACCCCGCGGTGGGTGAGCGCGTCGGCGTCGTCAGGCGAGCGCGCCAGCAGCTCGTCGAGGGCCGCGAGCGCGCCCGCGGCGTCGCCGTTCTGCAGGCGCTCCTGCGCCGTGGCGCGGAGCGCCGCGAGCGAGTCGGACGGCGGCGGCGGGGACGCCTGCTCGGCGGGAGGGGCCGGCGCGTCCTCGGGCGGGCGCTGCCGCGCGGGCGCGAGCGACAGCCCGAGCACGAGCGTGATCAGGATGAGGGCGGCGACGAGGACGTGCCGCGAGCGCCCCGCGCGACGACGCGCGAGGTGGCGCTCGAGCGCGCGCACGAGCGCGACGGCGGAGGGGAAGCGGGCGGCCGGGTCCTTCTGCAGGCAGCGCAGGACGAGCGCGTCGAGCGCCCGGCCGACGCCTGGCGCGGCAGGGACGTCGCGCTCCGCCGCGAGCAGCGCCTCGACGAGCGTCTCGCCGCCCACCGGCGGGCGCCCCGTCAGCGCCGCATAGAGCACACCGCCGAGGCCGTAGACGTCCGTGGCCGGACCCACGTCGGCCGTGCGGCCCGCGGCCTGCTCGGGCGCCCAGTAGCCGGGCGATCCGACGAACTGACCCGTCGCCGTCAGGCGCGCCTCGGGCGCGGTGAACCCGACGAGCCCGAAGTCGGTGAGCCGGGGCGCGGTGGGCGCCCCGTCGGGGAGGAGGACGTTGCTCGGCTTCAGGTCGCGGTGGAGGACGCCCTGCGCGTGGGCGTGCGCGACCGCGCGGGCGAGCGCGAGGCCCACGAGGACCGCCTCGCGCGGGGGCAGCGGCCCCTCGCGCTCGAGCCGCTCCTGGAGCGAGCGCCCGCGCACGAGCTCGAGGGCGAGCCACGGACGACCGTCCGCCTCGCCGGCGTCGAGGAGCGACACGATCCCCTCGTGGCGCAGGCGGACGAGCGCGCGCGCCTCGCGCTCGAAGCGCTGCCGCGCGCGTGAGTCGCCCACGGCCGTGAGGCGCTTCAGCGCCACCTCGCGCCCGGTGCGCGCGTCGACGGCGCGGTGGACGCTCCCCATGCCGCCCCGGCCGAGCACCTCGTGCAGCACGTAGTGGCCGACGCGCTCCATCGGCCGGAGTGTACCGGGCAGGGGCGCGGGAGCGCCACGACGCCACCCGGAGCGGCGCCGCAGCGTGCGCCCGGGAGGAGAGGCGCATGGCGTCGACGCGCTCAGGGAGCGTCACCACCCAGGGGGCGGGGCAGCCGGCGCAGGAAGGCCGAGAGTCGCTCGAAGCGGTCGAGGCCGCGCGCCTCGAGGCGCTCCAGGTCGGGGCGGCCCGTGAGGCCGCCGCTGGCGTGGACGTCCGCCGGCATGACCGCGCGCAGCGCCGCGCCGAGGCCGGCGACGAGCTCGTTCCAGCCGTTCAGGTCTCGACGAGCGTCGAGACGCTCCGCGTGCGACGGTAGTGGCCGTGCGGAGGCCCAGCTCGCGCGCGCGGTCGAGCAGCGCGACGAGCCCCAGGTGACACCTGAGGAAGTTGTCCAGGCCGTGGTTCGACGCGAACTGCGTCTCGCAGCTGCAGGACGAGTCGAGGACAGCGACCTCGACGACGCCCACGTCTCCTGGACCGGCGCCGCCGTCGTGGTCACCGGACTCGACCGCCGGACACCCCTGAGGTTACGGTTCGACCTGCCGCGCTGAGCCGGGCGGCGTCGTTCACTCCGGCGTGACCCGCGTTAACGCCGGTCCGAACGAGGCCTACGCGCGCTGGCGCGAGGAGCGCGGAGGACCCTGCGTCGACTTCTCGTTACAATCGACTCGCAGGAGGGGGGCGCGCGGAGGACGGGCGCGGTGGCGTGGCTCCTCGTGATCATCGCCGGGCTGTCCGAGACCGCCTGGGTGGTGTTCCTCAAGCGCTCCCAGGGGTTCACGCGCCTGCTGCCGAGCCTCGCGACCGTGACCTTCATGGCCGCCAGCTTCCTCCTGCTCGCGTGGGCCCTGCGCACGATCCCGGTGGGCACCGGCTACGTCGTGTGGACGGGCGTGGGCGCCGTCGGGACGCTCGTCGCGGGCATCTTGCTGTTCGACGAGTCGCGCTCGGCCGCGCGGCTCTTCTTCGCCACCCTGGTCATCGCGGGGATCATCGGGCTGCACGCGACCCGTAACGGGTTCGAGGCGCCCTGACTCAGGAGAGGTCGTGATCCGGTCCACCTCGTCCGACCTGCGGGGCGACCTGCGGGTCGACGCCGAGCCGGCCGCGGCGCCGGAGGCGCCCCGCTGCCCGGTGAGCTCCCACACCGAGTGGGACCTGCTCGAGGAGGTCCTCGTCGGCCACGTCGACGGGGCGACGATCCCCTCGAGCCACATCGCCGTGACCAGCAACGTGCCGCGGGCCGCGGGGTTCGTGTTCCCGCTCTTCGGCGGCCTGCGCTACCCGGGCCTGATGACCGCGCCGGCCCGACGCGAGCTCGAGGAGTTCATCCACATCCTCGAGGCCGAGGGCGTCACGGTGCGGCGACCGGACCCGCAGCCCTTCAAGGCCAGGTTCGGCACGCCGGCCTGGTCGTCGCGAGGGTTCACGGTCGCCTGCCCGCGCGACAGCCTGCTCGTGGTCGGCGACGAGATCATCGAGACGCCCATGGCCTGGCGCTCTCGCTACTTCGAGACCTTCGCCTACCGCCGCCTGCTCAAGGAGTACTTCGCGGCGGGGGCCCGGTGGACCGCCGCGCCCAAGCCCGAGCTCCCCGACGAGCTCTACGACCCGGACTACACCGTGCCGGGCGAGGGCGAGCCGCTGCGCTACGTGACCACCGAGCACGAGCCGGTCTTCGACGCCGCCGACTTCGTCCGCTGCGGCCGCGACCTGTTCGTGATCCGGAGCAACGTCACCAACGCCGCCGGGATCGCCTGGCTCCGCCGCCACCTCGGCGACGCCTACCGCGTCCACGAGATCGAGAGCCGCTGCCGCCAGCCCATGCACATCGACACGACGTTCATGCCCCTCGCGCCCGGCAAGCTGCTCGTGAACCCCGACTACCTCGACGTGGCGCGGCTCCCCCGCATGTTCAAGGGCTGGGACATCCTCGTCGCGCCGGAGCCCGACCCGGTCCGGGGCGCGTTGCTCAAGGTCACGAGCATGTGTGGCAAGTGGCTGAGCATGAACGTCCTGTCCCTGGACGAGCGGCGCGTGGTCGTCGAGCGCGACCAGCCGAGCATGCGCCGGGCGCTGAAGGACTGGGGCTTCGAGCCCATCCCCTGCGCGTTCCAGCACTACGCCGCCTTCGGCGGCGCGTTCCACTGCGCCACGCTCGACATCCGCCGGCGAGGCGCGCTCGAGTCTTACTTCTGATCACGCCTCGCAACCTCGAGCGGCATTGAGCGGGTCCGGTACACTGGACGAGCATGGCCCTCTGGATCCTGAGCGGCGTGTTCGCGTTGGTCGGCCTGCCGATGGTGTGGCTCGCGCGACGAACGTTCGCCCGCGACGCTGCCGCGCGGGCGTGGCCGCGGGCGTTCGGTGTGATCACGAGCTCCAGCGTGGAGCAGACGACGAGGAAGACCCGGGACAGGCACGGCTTCTACCGCGACCACACCATGTGCCGTCCCGTCGTCCGGTTCACCTACACCGCCCAGGGCAGGCAGCTCGAGGGCACGACGCTGTCCCGTCAATCCGAGACGTGGACGTCGCGAGCGGCCGCGGAGCAGGCCATCGCGCCCTACCCGCCCGGGACCGAGGTCGAGGTGCTCCACGACCCGAACGACCCGACGATCGCCTTCCTCGAGGTCCACCGCTCGATCGGCGCGGTGATCCTGCTGGCCTTCGGCGGCCTCTGGCTGGGGCTCGCGGCGCTCCTCCTCGTGCTGGCCTTGTGGGTCTGAAGTCGGCGTGAGGCGGGGTCGAGCGCGCCAGGCTAGGATGTCGACATGGTCGACGGGAAGGCGCGGATCATCTCCCTGCCTGACGTGTGCCACGGTAAGCCGTGCATCCGGGGAACCCGCGTGCTGGTGTCCTCGGTCCTGGGGAGCCTCGCCGCGGGGTTCTCGCGCGACGAGGTGCTCGCCAGCTATCCGGGCATCCGCGCCGAGGACATCGACGCCGCCCTCGCGTTCACCGTCGAGGGATGAGGTCGCCATGAACCTCACGGCTGCGGCTCGCGAGCTCCTGAACCAGGCGCTCGAGCTCCCCGCACAGGAGCGGGGCCTCGTGTTCGACGAGCTCTTCGACTCGCTCGCAGGCCATGATGAGCTGGACGCTCTCATGGACGAGCTCGAGCGACGTGGGGACCTCATCTGGGAGCCCGACCTGGCCGAGATCGAGCGGCGCGTGCGCGCGGCCCACGATCCGGCCGAGAGCCGGACCTGGTCCTCGGCGAGCGAGGTGTTCGAGCGACTGAGACGAGAGCTCGCCGATCGCCCTCGCGACCGCAGGCCCTCCCCCCGCACACTCCGCGTGGACGGTAGGGCGGGCGACCTGGCAGGCGCCGCCTTGACGTTGTCTGCGCCGGAGCGGGCAGCGATCGCGCACGGCATCCTCGAGACCATCGAGCGGTGCGACGAGGACGGATGACGACCGGCCTTCAGGGCGGCTCAAAACGTGGATCGAGCGCTCCCAGCAGGAGTTTCTTTCTGCCTCGCGCCCCCGACCGACGTGCGACCTCGCCGCGCTGGAGGGCCTCGTAGGGTGAGAAAGTTGGGAGCCGACGCCTCGTGGAGCGCCCGGCGGCGTCACTTGGCAACGCCGCGCCTAATCGCCGTGCGCCAAATGGGTTGCGGGAGGCCGAGGTTCGCGCCTTGGAAGGCGAAACGCAGTCCAGTAGCATTGCTGGCATGGTGTTTCGCCCTGCGCAGCCCAAGGACGAACGTCGGAGCAGTTGCTCTGAGGCGTCGCGGCGCGCCCAGATCGCGCGCGAGCGGGCGATGCACCCCGAAGCCCGCCAGGCTGCGGCGAGTCGCATGGCGGACCTCATCGCGCTCCTGCAGCCAGCGCGGCCCAGCCGTCCGCAGCGGTGAACCCGACGCTCGCGCTGGCCGCGCGAGTTCAAGCTCATCTCACCAACGAAGGCGTTCCGTGCGCGATCATCGGCGCTGTAGCCATGATCGCGCGCGGCTACGTGCGCTCGACGCAGGACCTCGACATCGCCACGTCCGTCCCGTTGAGCATCCTCGAACGTGTTGCCGAACGGCTGCGCGCTGACAAGCTCGGCGTCGTGTTGCGTCACCCGGATGAGCACGATCCTCTGTTCGGCGTGATCGACATCGACGCAGGCGAGTCCGCGGACCCGATTCAGATCGTGAACTTCCCGCCGAGCAGGCCTCTCGGCATCGCGACGATCCGCGGTGCGGAGAGGCTGCCGCACCTCACAATTCCCGTCGCAACCCTTCCACACCTCATTGCGCTCAAGCTCTACGCCTGGGGCGGCCTGCACCTTAATGACGCGGGAAAGGACGTTCTGGCGCTGCTGCGGGCCAACCCCGGCATCGACATGGACGCGCTGCGCGGTGTGTGCGCCGAGACCCGGGTGGACCGCCTGCTGGACGAGTTCCTCGAGCGCTTCTGGAATGGGTAGAGGCAAGCCGTGGCCGAGCGGCGAAGACGTCATCGCCCGGCTCCGTCGCGAGCTGGGCAAGTCGCGGAGTCAGTCTGACGCTGCGCTTGCTGATCTCGAGCGCCCTGGACCGCATCGACTGGAACCCCGAGCTCGCCTGGCGGGTGACGAGGTCGCCGTGACAAGGACGGTCGCCGTGTCGTCGTGCACTCGTACGGGTGCTGGTTAGCTCAACAAGGAGGTGGGGCCGTGGGCAGAGGTCGTATCGCGTGCGTCATGATCTTGGCCGCCTTTGCGGGCTGCGAGCGACGCGACGAGGTCGGCGCGCCACCGGCGCCAAGCCCGACGACGAGCGCCGTCGCCTCGGCGTCGAGCACCGCCGCCTCGGCGTCCACTCCGGCGACGACGGTCGTCGTCGCGGCGAGCGGGTCCGCGCCAGAGGAGTCGGTGAGCCCTTCGCCGGCGCGTGAGACACCACCGGCAACCGACGCCGAGCTCCCCACGTCCGACGACGAGCGCCGGGTTTTCCTGGCGGCGCGCCGAGCGCGCGGCATCGTCGAACTCGAGGCGTATGCGGCGGCGGGCCTCTTCCCGCACAACCACGACACAGGAGGAGAGCGTATCCCGTACCTCCTCGACCGGCATGGCCGCCTGTGCGCCGTGGCCTACCTGATGGTCAGCTCGATCGTTGGCAACGGCTTCAGCCATGAGGCGTTCGCGAAGCTCAACGACCGCGCCATCGTCCACCACAGCGTCGATCCCGAGCCGGAGTCGGATGAAGCGGTGGCAATCGAGGAGCGGTATCGCCCCATGTCGACGCTTCTGCAGGAGCTGGCCCGGCTCGATAACCACGTCCGCGTGGCCGACGTGAAGGACGGCCCGCTGCTGCGCTGGATTCTCACCTCGGGCTTCACGCAGACGGAGTGCGCTCTCATCCAGCCGGGCTACACGTACCTACAGTGCGATGACTGCAAGCCTGGCTCGGAGCAGAGACCGGAATCATTGGGAAAGCCAGCCGCGGCGGCCCGCGAGCTCGAGGCTGCCGACCGCGAGCGTATCCGGGGCCACCTCACCAGGGTGATCTCGGGCCTGCGAGCGCACACTGACGAGAGCTTGGCGCTCTGTCTCGAGCAGCTGCGCGAGGTCGACCCGGCCCGGTTCTGAGTGAGGCATCTCGGACCGGTTGGCGAACGCGCGGACGCGAGGAGGTCCGAGCGCGCGCGTTCAGTACAACCCGAAGGGCCCCCCGCGAAGGGCGCCTCTCCACGTCACGATAGTCGTGATCGGGGTAGGGAGCCTGGTATCGAAAAGTGGCTGGAGCGGTACCGCCGGGAGTTCTGCCTGGCCGGGGCGACCGACCTGGACTTGGCCGGGCTGGAGGCGCTCGCGGCCTAGACCGCGCCTGAAGGGTTCCGAGGGGTGGCGCCTGGCACCACGCCTCCCGGTGCGCCACCCTACCTCCCTGTGGAGCCCCCTTCCGAGCGCCCCTCCCCGTCAGGCCGCCTGCCGCGGGGCCTGCGCCGTCCCTGCCCCGAATGCGGCGAGAGGGTCCCCGCGAGGGTTGGGCGAGTGGTCTGTCCCGAGTGCGGGCTGGACGTGAACGCCGCGTTGAGGGACAAGCGGTATGCCGTTGTCCCCCCAGACTACAGGAGTGCGCCGCTCCTCCTGAAGCAGGGCTGGTGGGGAGGGCTCGCGTTCATGATCATGGGCGTCATCGCGACGGTCTGGGGACTTTGGGCAGGTCCAGAACTGGGGGACCCGCGCGGCGTCGTTGTCGGGCCTGTCGCCTTCGCTGTGGGACTGTGGACCATGGTTCGGGACCTATGGCGTCGTTCTCGTCGTTCACAGGAGGAGTGACTCCGCCGCTCCGCCACCCTGCCGCATCATCACCTCGCGATGCCTGTCCCCCCTGGCAACCCTCGCCCGTGCTGTTGACAACGTGGCTGGAGCGGAACGCCGGGAGTTCTGCCTGGCGGGGGCGACCGATCTGTACTTGGCCGGGAGGGAGGCGCTCGCGGCGTAGACCGCCCGTGAAGGTTCCGAGGGGTGGCGCCTGGCACCACACTTCCCGCTGCGCCACCCTACTCCCTGTGGAACCCCCTTCCGACCGCCCTTCACCATCAGGCCGCCTGCCGCACCTCCGTCGTCCCTGTCCCGGATGCGGCGAGAGGGCCCCTGCGAGGGCTGGGCGAGCCGTCTGTCCGGCGTGCGGGCTGGACGTGAACGCCGCGTTGAGGGAAAGGCGCGCTGCCATGCCCGACCACAGGAGGTGGGCCGAACACCTCCTGAAGGAGGGTTGGTGGGGAGGGCTCGCGTTCATGATCCTCGGCGTCGGCGTGGCGTTGGGGGCAAGGGATCTGGAGGACCCACGCGGCTACATCGCGGGACTTGGCGCCTTCGCTGTGGGACTTTGGGCCATGGTTCGGGACCTGTGGCGGCGCCTTCGTCGTTCAAATGAGGAATGACCCGAGTGCCGTGGGGTTGCTCCCGAGGACTCACGATGCGTCCGGGAGGATCAGCGGCAATGGGTGGGGCGAGTGTTGTTCCCCTACGGCGCGGTCACGTGCATGGTCCCGCTCATCGAATCCTTCGGGTTCCGCATCACGGCCATCGACGACAAGACAAGCACGCGTGCGCACGAGCCTTGATGGAGCCGGAGGTGCTCCGGAACCGCGACGGCCGCGACATCGTCGCGGCCGTCGGATCAGTCATCGGGGTAGGGAGATTTGAACTCCCGATCTCTTGTCCCCCAGACAAGCGCCTTACCAGGCTAGGCCATACCCCGAGCGCGGGACCTTGGCCCCGTGCGGGTGCCGACTATACCCGATCCGGGTCGGCGCGCCAGGGTGCCTCTACGGCTTGCCGAGGCGCTCCTTCAGGGCGCGGGCCTCCTTGTGGTCGGGGTCGGCCTCGAGGGCGGCGGCGACCTTCTCCAGCGCGGCGGCCTTGTCGCCCAGGCCCTCGTGGCAGGCGGCCTGGCCGTAGAGGGCCTCCACCCGGTAGGGGACCTTGAGGTCGAGGGCGGCCTGGTACTCGTCGATCGCGCGCGCGAGCTTCGCCCGGTCGCGCAGGGCGGTGCGGCGCAGGCCCTGGGCCAGGAGCATGTGCGCCTCGACGATGAACGGGTCGATGAGGTTGATGTCGTCGAGCACCTCGACGACCTCGGGCCAGCGGTTCTGCTCCTTGGCCCAGGTGGCGTAGTCGACGCGCGCCTTGGCGTCCTGGCTGTCGAGCGCGCAGACCCGGCGCAGGGCGGCCATGGCCCTGGCCTTGTCGCCGGCGGCCGTGTAGCAGCCGTGCAGCAGGCGCTGGATGTCCGGCGTCGGCGGCGTGAGGCGGGCGACCTCCTCGAAGTCGGCGATCGCGCCCTTGATGTCGTTCCTGGCCCGACGGAGCTGCCCCCGCACGTGGTAGGCGAGCACCGGGTCGCGCGTGCCGAGGTCGAGGGCGTGGCCGATGTGCCGCAAGGCGGCGCCGCGCCGGCCGCGGGAGTTCATGACGAGCGCGAGGGCGAGGTGGGCGTCGGCGGCGCCCGCGCGGACGGCCCGGCCGCGGGCGATCGCGAGGGTGGCGGCGCCCGGCTGCTGACCGGTCATGGCCTCGATCCCCGAGACGAGCCCCCAGGGCAGGAGCGCGCGCTCGGCGTGCTGGAGCGCCAGGCCGGCGTGGAGCTCGGCGTCGGCCGTGCTGCCGCCGAGCGCGTAGGCGCGGGCCAGCGCGCCGCGCGCGGCCACGTCCCAGGGGTTCCTGCCCACCTGGTCGAGGAGCGCCTGCCGCTGCTCGGGGCCGGGCGGCGGGGCGAAGGCGAAGCGGGCGTAGCGCTGGTGCAGGAAGGCCAGGAAGCGCCGGTCGAGCTCCTCGCACTCGATCCCCAGCGCGCCCGGGATCGCCGCGCGCGTGTCCTTGCCGGCGGCGTACTGGTCGAGCAGGCGCAGGATCGCGTCGAAGCCGAAGGCCTGGTCGATGAACTCGCACAGGATCCCGGCCTGGTAGTAGGACATGATCACCTGCGCGCCGTAGCTGGGCTTCGTGAAGCCGCGGTCGAGCTCGGCCACGGGCAGGAGCAGTTGGCGGTCGATCAGCGCCAGGACGTCGCGGTCGAAGTCGCGCACCCACGTCGGCCGGCCGCGCGGCTCCTCGAACACCGACAGCCCCTCGGTCAGCCAGCGCGGCACGCGGTTCTTCGTGCGCGTGAGCGTGGCCACGTGCGTGAGCTCGTGCCAGAGCGTCCGCCCCCAGCTGTGCGCGCCGACCGCCTCGCGCTCGTTGGCCGAGAGCACGGTGACGACGTTGCCGAAGCACACGCCCAGCGCCGGGATCCCGGGCAGGCCGACGCTCCGCGCCGAGAAGTCGGCGTGCTTGGGGAACAGCTCGACCAGCACCTTCTCGGGGAAGGCCCCGTAGCGCTTGCCCAGGCGCTCGCGCGCCTCCTGGCACAGGGCGACCACGTAGCGCGCCGACGCCTCGACCTCGTCGCCGTGCAGCCGGATCGTGAAGCCCTCGACCTCGATCGTCTTGTACTGCCGCTCGAGCCGGTCGAAGAGCTCGAGCTTGTTGTAGGTGAAGACGTTGTAGGGGTCGTGCTCGAACGCCAGCCGCAGGACCCGCCGCCCCTCCTCCTCGTCGCCCGTGCGCGTGAGGCTGACGCCCAGGACCGACAGGATCGGGTGGTAGTCGGGGTCGACCTGCAGCCCCTTGCGCGCCAGGTCGCGCGCCTCGGCGTAGCGGAACTTGAGCGTGACCACGTCGGCCACCCGCTCGTAGAAGCGCGCGCACTTCGGCCGCGCCGCCAGCAGGGCGCCCTCGACCGCGGCCAGCCCGGCGGCGTCGGCGCGCAGCAGGAGCACGGCGGCCTTCGAGGCCAGGAGCTCGGGGTCGGCCGGGTGCTCGCGCAGCCCCGCCTCGGCGTGCTCGAGCGCCTTGTCCAGCTCGCCGTCGGTCGCCGCCACCTGCGCCAGCGTCGCGTGCGCGCCCGGGTGGGCCGGGTTCGCCGCCAGGGCCACCTGCAGGTTGCGCGAGGCGTCGCCGAACTTGCCCTGCCCGGCGTAGAACTGCGCCACGAGCGCCCGCGCGAGGCCCACGCGCGCGTCGGGGTGGTTCGGGTCGAGCTCCACCGCCCGCTCGAACGAGCGCCGCGCGGCCGGCACGTCGTGCTTGAGCAGCGACAGCGTCCCCGCCTCGACGTGCGCGGCGACGAACGCCTCGTCCTTCGCGAGCGCCTGGTCGAGCATGCGCCGGGCGTACTCGACCATGCGCTTCTGGTACTGCTTCTTGATCGCCGGCAGCGTATCGGCCGCCCGGCAGGCCCGGGCCACCCACACGAACTCCTCGGGCTCGAGCTTCGGCTTCGCGGCGTAGTAGTCGAGGACCTTCTCGAGCGCCGCCACGCCCTTGGGCCGCTCGTCGGTGTCGACGAGCAGCACCCCCTGCCGCACGAGCGCCTCGAGGTAGGGCGCCCCGCCCTTGGGCCGCCCCA
Source organism: Planctomycetota bacterium (assembly GCA_019636275.1). Classification (GTDB taxonomy): domain Bacteria; phylum Planctomycetota; class J058; order J058; family J058; genus JAMLIC01. Next base: position 54,236 of record JAHBXY010000028.1, read on the forward strand.
GCGCCGCCGCGACCCCGTAGGCCTGCGCGGCCGCCGTCAGCTCGCCCCGTGCCTCGGCCAGGACGCCGCGCACGAGGTGCCCCTCGGGCTGGTCGGCCTGCAGCTCGACCAGCCGGTCGGCCGCGTGCGCCGCCTCGCCCGCGCGGCCGGTCTTGAGCATGAGGCGCCCGAGCGCCGTCAGCGCCACCGCGTCGGCCGGGTCGTTCTCCAGCGCCGCGCGCAGGATGGCCTCCGCCTCGTCGTGGCGCCCGCGCCCGGCCAGCGCCGCCGCGCGGTCGACCGGCTCCTCCGGCAGGTCGTCGTCGGTGGTCCCGCGACGGTCCTCGCCGAACATGCGGCCGAACGGGTCCCGCTCCTGCGCCCACAGCGGCGCGGCGGAGGTCAGGGCGAGCGAGGCGGCGAGGACGAGGCGCAGGCGCATGGCGACTCCCGGGCGCATCTTGCCCACTGGACGCAGGGGATCAAGCTACGATCGCGGGTCATGGACCGGACGGGGCCCAGGGTCCACGTCGCGCCCACCCGCTGCCCCTTCTGCCACGAGGCCGTGCAGAAGGGCGAGCAGCCGGCCGTGTGCCCGGAGTGCCACGCCCTGCACCACGTGGCCTGCCTCGACGAGGCCGGCGCCTGCGCGGCCTGCGGGCGGCGCGTCGCCTCGCCCGAGGACTCGAAGCTCGCCGCCGCCCTGCGGGCACGGGCGCCTGCGCGGGAGAAGCCGCCCGGGCCGGCGACGACCTCCCCGCCCGCCGACGAGGGCTGGTCGGCGCTCCTGCTCCCGGCCACGATCGTGTTTCCCCCCTGGTTCCTGGTGGCCCTCAGCCTGCGCATCTTCCTCGACCTCGAGGTCGTGCTCGCCTCGCTGATTTCGCTCGCGCTCATGGCCGTCGCCGTGCTCCTGTGGCGCAGGCGGTAGGATCGCGCCCCATGGCCCAGGTCCTCACCGTCATCCCGGCCCGCCTCGGCTCCACGCGCCTCCCGCGCAAGGTCCTGCTCAGGGACACCGGCCGCTACCTGATCGACCACGTCCACGAGCGCGTGCGGGCCGCGAAGCACGCCGGGCGCGTGGTCGTGGCCACCGACAGCGACGAGGTCCTCGCGGCCTGCCGCACGTTCGGCGCCGAGGCGCTCATGACCCGGGCCGATCACCCGAGCGGCACCGACCGCGTCGCCGAGGTCGCCCGCGCCCTCGGCGGCGCGTTCGACCTCGTGGTCAACGTCCAGGGCGACGAGCCGGAGCTCGACCCGGGCCACGTCGACCGCCTGATCGAGCTCATGCGCCACACGCGCGCCGAGATGGGCACCCTCGCCGAGCCGCTCGACGACCCCGACGAGGTCGCGAAGTCCCAGGTCGTCAAGGTCGTGACCGACCACCACGGCCGCGCCCTCTACTTCTCGCGCTCGCCCCTGCCGAGCCTCGGGGCGGCCCCGGCCGAGGGCGAGCCGCTGGCGCTGCGGCACGTGGGGATCTACGCCTTCACGCCCGCGTTCCTGCAGACCTTCTGCGCCCTGCCGCCCGCGCCGCTCGAGCGCCGCGAGCGCCTCGAGCAGTTGCGCGCGCTCTGGCACGGCCACGCGATCCACGTCGGCGTCGTCGCGGCCCAGGGCGTCCGCGGGATCGACACCCCCGAGGACTACGCGGCCTTCGTCGCCCGCCGGCGCTAACCGCCGTCACGTCCTCGGTCAGGCCCATCCCCGGAGGCCCGGCCGGACAGGGGCGTGGCGGACGCCCAGGACGGGCCGGGCCGGGCCGACTCCGGCCGGGGGTCCCCGTGCTCGGCCGTCGAGCTTCCATGAGCCTGCGAAGCGCGACGAACCACGGCCGAGCACACGGATCCCCCGGCATCATCGACGACGCCAGAGGGCCGGCTGGAAGGCCGCGAAGCGGCATTCCGGGCGGCCCTCTGGCGGCTGTCGGGGGGGCGGCATAGCATGGCTCCATCCCCCCAGGAGGTCGTTGCATGGCGCGCCGCGGAGGCCCCACGAAGCACATCTTCGTCACGGGGGGCGTCGTCTCCTCGCTCGGCAAGGGCCTCACCGCCGCGTCGATCGGCATGCTCCTCGAGCATCGCGGCCTGCGCGTCGCCATGCAGAAGATCGACCCCTACATCAACGTCGACCCCGGGACCATGTCGCCCTACCAGCACGGCGAGGTCTACGTGCTCGACGACGGCACCGAGACCGACCTCGACCTGGGCCACTACTACCGGTTCACCAACTCGCCGCTGACGCGCGACAGCAACTTCACCACGGGGCGCGTCTACTTCGACGTGATCCGCAAGGAGCGGCGCGGCGACTACCTGGGCAAGACCGTGCAGGTCGTGCCGCACATCACCGACGAGATCAAGCAGCGCATCCAGGCGCTCGCGCCCTCGGCCGACGTCGTGATCACCGAGGTCGGCGGCACCGTCGGCGACATCGAGTCGCTGCCCTTCCTCGAGGCGATCCGCCAGCTCACCTACGACCTCGCCCGCGGCAACTGGCTCTCGATCCACCTGACGCTCCTGCCCTACCTCAAGGCGTCGGGCGAGCTGAAGACCAAGCCCACCCAGCACTCGGTGGGCAAGCTGCGCGAGATCGGCATCCAGCCGCAGATCCTCGTGTGCCGCGCCGAGCGCGACGTGCCCGAGGAGATGCGCATCAAGATCGCCCGCTTCTGCAACGTCGCCGAGGAGGCCACGTTCGTGGAGAAGGACGTGGCCTGCTCGATCTACGAGATCCCGCTCGTCCTCCGCGACCAGGGGCTCGACCGCGAGATCCTCAAGCTCCTCGACATCGACTCGCGCGGCTCCGACTTCACCGAGTGGGAGGAGATGGTCGACGTCCTGCGCGACCCCCGCCGCGAGGTCGAGGTGGCGCTCGTGGGCAAGTACATCGACCTGCAGGACGCCTACAAGTCGAAGTACGAGGCCCTGACCCACGGCGGCGTGGCCAACGGGGCCAAGGTCAAGGTCCGCCGCGTCGCCGCCGAGGCGATCGAGGACGAGGGGCCGGAGCGCCTGCTCGAGGGCGTCTCGGGCGTGCTCGTGGCCTCGGGCTTCGGCGAGCGCGGGATCGAGGGCAAGGTGGCCACGTCGCGCTGGGCCCGCACCCACGACGTGCCCTACTTCGGCATCTGCCTGGGCATGCAGACGGCGTGCATCGACATCGCCCGCAACCTCCTCGGCCTCGAGGGCGCCCACTCGACCGAGTTCGCCCCGCAGTCCAGGCACCCGGTGATCGACCTGCTCGAGACGCAGGTGCAGGTGACCGACAAGGGCGGCACCATGCGCCTCGGCGCCTACCCCTGCAACCTGCGGGCGGGCTCGCACAGCCACCGCCTCTACGGGCGCTCCGAGATCAGCGAGCGCCACCGGCACCGCTTCGAGTTCAACAACTCCTACCGCCAGCAGTTCGAGGCGGCCGGCGTCGTCTTCGCCGGCCTGTCGCCCGACGGCAAGCTCGTCGAGATCATCGAGCTGAAGGACCACCCCTTCTTCGTCGGCACGCAGTTCCACCCCGAGTTCCGCTCGCGGCCGACGCTGCCCCACCCGCTGTTCAAGGGGTTCATCGCCGCCGCGCTCCGCCACCAGGAGCAGAAGAGCGGCAAGGGCGCGCTCGTCCCTAGCCGCTAGCCGGCCGCCGGATCAATCCTCCTTCGGCCGCTCGCCGGCCGCCCGCCTCAGCCCGTCGGGAGGAAGCGGTCCGTCAGCTCGTCGTCGAGCTCGTCGACCGGACCCGCGTGAGAGGCGACGATACGCCGGTCCACGAGCACGTAGATGCACACCACCCTGGCGGCGTTCCCGATGGAGCGGCGCGGCCCTCCGAACAGCAGGGCCTCGGCGACCTCACCCTGGGTGTCGGCGACGTGGCGCCAGGCGGCGCGCTTCTCCGCCAGATAGCTACGCCAGGCGGGGACGTCCTCTGGCGTCACGCTGCCGACACCGACGACCTCCAGGCGCGGGAAGTTCGCGCGCACCCGCGCGAGCCAGGCCAGCTCCTTCTCGCAGTCGTCCCAGGTGCCGTAGAACATGATGACGGTCCCGCCCGTCGCGACAGGGAGCTCGAACGCCTTGTTCGCCAGGTCGCGGACCTCGATCGGCTCGAGGAGCTCGCCGCTCGCGATCACGGCCGGAGTCCCCTCCTCGAACCCCGTCCCGTTCACCAGCCCCAGGTGGACGGAGTGCTCTCGCCCTCGCGCGTCGCGCGCGCGCACCCAGAGGAGGTCGACGAACGACCAGTCGCGCTGGAGCTCGTCGGCCAGACCCAGCGACGAGACCAGGGCCGCGTCGATCGTGATCCCGTGGCGGCCGTCGTCGAGACGGCGCATGGGGCGGGACAGCTCCTCCTTCCCCTTGCGCAGGACCAGCTCGACCTTCAGGTCTCCTTGTCCCTCCACGCGCGCGCGCACGGGGATCGTCAGGCGCCGGATGACCGTGCCGGGCGCGGGCTCGACCTGGACCACCCGCGGGTCGTCAGGGGGGGAGGCTTGCGCCGGGCTCGCGGCAGCCAGCAGGGCGCCCACGAAGGCGACGGTGACGTTGCGCAGGGTGCGGTGTCGGTTCGACTTCACGCGGGGGCTCCTCCGGTGTGCGAGCAGCCGCCCGCACGAAGCGTGCCGGCGCGCGCCCCCGAACGCGGGCGGGTTTGTGCCCCCGCTTCCGCCACATTCCAGACACGTGGCCATCAGGTCACGGTCGTCGAGCGCTGGCCACCAGCCGCGGGAAGAAGTGCGCCGGCTGGCCGCGGCGGCTCGGGTGCTCGATCCAGTAGATCGCCCGCAGGGCCGCGAACCACGCCCGCCGCACGGCGCGGTAGGCGATCGTCGCCGGCCGCGCCTTGAAGCGGAACCGCGGGGCGAAGAACCTCACCTCGCCCAGGCCGGCCCGCTCGAGCACGTAGCGCAGGCTCTCCTCGGTGTAGGCGGCCTGGTGGGTGAAGTCGGCGTAGCGCACGTACACGCCGCGGAACGACACCGCGTGCGGCACCGAGACGACCAGCCGCCCGCCCGGCCGCAAGGCCGCGCCCATGAGCCGGACGACCTCGACCACCTGCTCGCGCGACAGGTGCTCGAGGACGTCCTTGCAGAACACGACGTCGAAGCGGCCCGCCTGCCCGCGGAGGAAGGCGACGGGGTCGGGCTCGTCATGGACCACGGCCCCGCGCCGGCGCAGGGCGTCGGCCAGGGCCGGGTCCGGCTCCCAGGCCTCCGGCAGGAGGCCCAGCGCCGCCAGGTGGTCGAGCGCCTGCCCGCGCCCGGCGCCCACGTCGAGGGCTCGGCCGGCCGCCCCGGCCAGGGCCTCGTCGAACCAGACCGCCAGCCCCTCGCGGGCGTCGGCCTCGTCCTCCTCCTGCGTCCTGGCGAGGTGATCGGCGTAGGCGTCCCGACCGGGGTCGCTCATGGGGGACATTGTAGGTACGATCCCGACCGATGACCTGGAACAAGCTCCTGCAGTTGATCGCGAAGGTCTGCGCCGAGCAGGGCGAGGAGCGGCGCGTGCTGCTCGTCCTGCGCGACGCCAGCTACCACGTGCGCGAGGTCGTCGACCCCGACCCCCCGGGCAAGGAGGGCGTCCTGGCCCTGGTCGTCTACAAGGACGACCCGGCGCTCAGCCGCCGCACCGACGACACGCTCCTCCTCTGCGTGCCGCCCGACCGCGTCGAGCGGCTCGTCGTCACCGGCGCCGACCGGCCGGGCGTCGAGGGGCCGCTCGGGTTCGTGCCGGGCTAGCCGATGACCGGCAAGGGGGAGGGCGCCCTGAGGCTCGTCGTCATCGAGGGCAAGGCCAAGGGGACGCAGGTGCGCCTCGAGCAGCGGCAGGGGCTGGCGATCGGCCGCGCCGCGCCGGCCGACCTCGTCCTCGACGACCCGGCCGTGGCCGACCTGCAGGTGCGCCTGTTCCGCGAGGCCGCCGGCTGGCTGGCCTTCGACATGACCCCCGGCGGCTTCGTGCACAACGGCGCCCGCACCCAGCGGGCGCAGCTCGCCCCCGGCGACACCATCCAGCTCGGGTCCCACGTCCTGTGCCTGCTGACGGACGCAGCCGTCCGCGCCGCCGACGCGCCGGCCGAGACCCGCGCCGTGACGCCCCCGCCGCAGGCCGGCGCCTACCTGCTGGCGACCAAGGGCAACGACGCCGGCAAGACCTTCCCCCTCGGGGTGCGCCCGGCCGTGATCCTGGGCCGCGGGGTGTCGACCGACATCACGATCTGGGACATCCGCGCCTCGCGCGCCCACGCGCGGATCGACCGCCAGGGCGAGGGCTACACGGTCACCGACCTGAGCTCGTCCAACGGCACCTTCGTGAACGACCGCCGCCTCAAGGGCACCGTCCCCCTCGGGCCGGGCGACGTCATCCGCATCGGGTCGACGCTCCTCGAGTTCCACCCCGGGTAGCCTGGTCCCCGCCCCGCGTCATCAGCTGAGGCCGTGGGATCCGTCTGCTCGGCCGCCGTTCCTTGCGCTCCGAGAGCTTACGGGTGGCTCGGCGGCCGAGCATGGGGACCCCCGGCCGGAGTCGGCCCGGCCCGGCCCGTCGAGGCCGTGCGTGAGGCGCATTCCCGGCCGGGCCTCCTGGCGGCTACAATCCGCCGCCGTCCGTCCGGGGGGACCCCATGAGCCACAACGCCTTCCTCTCCTCGATCGCAGCCTTCAAGTCGCTGCCGCCGCGCGAGATCGACCGCCTCTCCACGCAGTGCGAGCTGGTGCGCTTCGTCCAGGGGGCGCAGATCATCCGCCGCGGCGACCCCGGCGACGCCATGTTCATCATCCGCAAGGGCGAGGTGCGCGTCCCCGTGATCGACGCGCAGGGGCGCGAGAAGTTCGTCGCCCGCCTCGGCGCCGGCGAGTTCTTCGGCGAGATGGCCCTGCTCACCGGCGAGCCGCGCACGGCCGACGTGTTCGCCGAGTCGGCCGTCGAGTGCCTCGTGATCCGCCGCCAGCCCCTGCAGGCCTTCCTCGGCCAGCACCCGCGCGTGGCCGGCTTCCTCACCGAGATCCTCGGCAAGCGCCTGCTCGAGGGCGCCGGCGTGCAGCAGGTCGGCAAGTACAAGCTCGTCGGCGAGCTCGGCCGCGGCGGCATGGCGATCGTCTTCGAGGGCCTGCACCCGACGCTGAACACGGCCGTGGCGATCAAGATGCTCTCGCACGAGCTGGTCTACGACGAGGACTTCGCCACGCGCTTCAAGAACGAGGCGAAGATCATCGGCGCGCTGAAGCACGAGAACATCGTGTCCGTGATCGACAGCGAGGAGGCCTACGCGACCTTCTTCATCATCATGGAGAAGGTCTCGGGCACCGTGCTGTCGCGCCTGATCGACACGCGCGGCGTCCTGCCGTTCGACGAGACGCGCTCGATCCTGCGCCAGCTCGCCTCGGCGCTCGACTGCGCCCACACGCACGGGATCGTGCACCGCGACGTCAAGCCGGCCAACGTGATCGTCGAGTCGGGCGGCCGGGTGAAGCTCATGGACTTCGGCATCGCCAAGACGCGCGCCGAGGCGCAGAAGGACGACGAGGACATCGTCGGCACCGCCGAGTACATGTCCCCCGAGCAGGCGCTCGGCCGCAAGATGGACGGCCGCTCCGACCTCTACTCGCTCGGGATCATGGCCTACGAGATGCTCACGGGGAAGCTGCCGTTCGACTCGCACGACCCCTACGAGATCCTGCGCATGCACGTGCGCGACGCGGTGCCGTCGCCGCGGGCCACCAACGCCCGCGTGCCCGACGACCTCGAGCAGCTCGTGCGCAAGGTCACGGCCAAGCGCCCCGAGGACCGCTTCCAGACCGGCCGCGAGATCGTCGAGTTCCTCGGCGCCAGCGAGCAGAAGGCCGGCCTGGACCTGACGCGCGCCAAGGGTCACGTCATGACGCTGATCTACGACGGCCCGCAGGATGACGCCGTGCGCGACTTCCTGCGCCGCTCGCTGGCCGAGGCCAAGAAGATCCCTGGCCTCCGCGTGGGCATCTCGGACATGGGGAAGATCCACTGATGATCCGCCGCCTGCTCTCCTGCCTGCTCGTCGCCGCCGCCCTCGCCGCGCCCGCCGCCCGGGCCCAGGACGACGGCCTGCCGCCGCCCGGCCCGCGCCCCGGCACCCCGCCCGCCCCGGACGAGGAGGAGCCCGAGGAGGAGCCCGCCGAGGAGCCGGCGCCCGACGCGCCCGCCACGCCGCCCAAGCCGCTGCCGACCCCGCCGCCCAAGGCGGCCGACGGTCTGCACCGGGTGCCGTTCAAGCGCGAGCAGGGCACGGCCGCCGGCCTCAAGGACCACCTCGAGCGCGCCCTGGCGGCCTTCAAGGCCGGCGAGGCGGCCGCCCTGGGCGAGGCGCTGCGCGCCATGGGCCCCGACGAGGCGGCGCTCAAGGACGCGTTCACGGACGAGGGCTTCAAGGCGCTCGGCCCGCGGATCCTCGAGCGCGCCCCGCAGCTCTTCGCCGGCGAGCCGGCCGAGATCGCGCGGCGCCTCGGCCTGCGGCCGGAGCTCGAGACGGTCGACGTGTTCACGGCCTCGACCGAGGACCTCCAGACCATGGAGTTCGGCACGGACGCCGCGCGCGAGTTCGCCTCGGGCCTGCGCCGCACGGCGCAGCACCTCAAGCCGCGCTACGTGTGGTACTGCGCCGTCCTCAAGGCCAAGGGCGCGGCCCCCGACGACCACGGGACGCGCCTGCAGCTCTTCTTCTACCGCGACGGCAAGTTCGTCCTCCTCGGCCGGATCTGGCGCATCGAGGACGAGTGACGGCTGGCGCGGTCGCCTGACCGGGCGGCCGCTCCACCGACAACGGGCGGTGTGTTGGGTCGCTCCAACGGCCGGCGCGGTCCGCCGTCGTAAGCTCCGCCCTGGCTGACGGCTCGGACTGGCACCACGTTGGCTCCCCGTGCCCGGCACGAGAGGAGTCGATCCGATGATGCCCGTGAACCACCCGGAGTCCGTCCCCACGTCCCCCCTGGAGCGCGCCGTCCGCGGCGCCCTCATCAAGCTCGCCGTCCTGGCCGGTCTGGCCGTCTGCGCCGTGATCGGCCTGGGCGTGCTGGCGCTCGTCGCCCGCAGCGGGCCGCCGCCCGGCCAGGAGGTCACCGCGTTCCGCGCGGCCGACGAGCGGATCGTCGCCTGGTCCGGGAAGGCCGGGTTCGGCAACACCCCCGAGGCCGAGGCGCTCGCGGAGGAGCTGAGCCTGCGGCTGCAGACGCTGCAGAAGGTCGCCTTCACCGGCGGGAAGGACGAGGGGCGCCGCCCCTCGCTCAGCGGGGGCAACTTCATCACCTACTGCCAGCTCACCGACGAGGGGGCCTGCTTCCTCGTCCACGTGCCGCAGCTGAAGAGCTACAAGCGGGAGGTCCGCGACGCCCTGATCGACCTCGCCTGGCAGTCGGCCCGGAGCGTCACCGACGGCCGCCGCAGCGGCGACGCGCTCGCCGTCGGCCTCCGCGGCGCGGTCCTCTACGGCGGCCTCGCCGCCGGGAGGGCCGACGCCGAGCGGCCGGCGACCCTCGCGAACGCCGCCTCGGTCGACACGACGCCGCTGCACGCGTTCTTCGCCGCGCCGCCGCGCGGCACGGCCGCGCCGGCGATCACCGAGGTCCACCGAGACTGAACCGGGGGCTCCGCCCGCCGCGCGCGACGCGGCGGGCGACCGACCCTCGGCTACCGCGCCGCCGGCCGCCCCTCGGCGCGCGGGTCGCTCACGGCGACGCGGGCCCCGCTCGGGCGGACCCCGATCGCCTGGACGTCGCCCATGCCGCGCCCCTCGAGGACGCGCACGACGTGGCCGCGGGCGCCCAGGGCGGCGATCGTCCGCGTCGGCAGGCCCGCCTCGACGAGGAGCTCATCGGGCAGCCACTGGTGGTGCACCCGCGGCGCGGCGACGGCCTGGTCGAGCGGCAGGTCGAAGTCGACGACGTTCGACACCACCTGCAGGACCGTGTTGATGATCCGCGGCCCGCCCGGGCTGCCCACGACGAGGATCACCCGCCCCTCGTGGAGCACGAAGGTCGGGGTCATGCTCGACAGCGGCCGCTTGCCCGCGGCGATCGCGTTCTGGCGGCCCTGCACGAGGCCGTAGACGTTGGGCGACCCCGGCTTGCTGGCGAAGTCGTCCATCTCGTTGTTGAGCAGGACGCCCGTGTCGCCGGCGACGAACCCGGAGCCCAGGTCGGTGTTGACCGTCTGCGTCGACGACGCCGCGTTGCCGTGCGCGTCGATCACCGAGATGTGCGTCGTGTGCTCGCGCTCGAGCGGCCCGGCCGGCAGCCCCGCGCGCAGCTCGCGCGACGGCATGGCCCGGTCCATGGCGATCCCGCGCCGCAGCTCGAGCGCGTAAGGCACCCCCGTGAGGCGCGCGACGGGCACCGCCACGAAGTCGGGGTCGCCGAGGTGCTCGGCGCGGTCGGCGAAGGCGCGCTTCATCGTCTCGGCGAGCACGTGCAGGTGGTCGGGCGAGTGGAAGCGGAGCTGGCCCAGCCCCTCCTCCCAGGTGCTCAGCACGTTGAGCATCTGGATCAGCGCCACCCCGCCCGACGAGGGCGGCGGCATGGTCACGACCTCGCGCCGGCGGTAGGTCGTGCGCAGCGGCTGGCGCTCGGCCACGGCGTAGGCGGCCAGGTCCTCCTGGGTGAGGACCCCGCCCGCCGCGCGCGTCTTGAACGACAGCTCCGCCGCGACCGGGCCCGCGTAGAAGCCGGCCCGGCCCTCCCGCGCGATCGCGCGGAGCGTCCGGCCGAGCCCCGGCTGGCGGAAGATGTCGCCCGCCTGCAGGGGGCGGCCCTTCGGCATGAACAGGTCGCGCGAGGCCGGGTGGCGCTGCAGGACCTCGCGCCGGTTGGCGATCGCCCGCGCCAGCGACGGCGGCACGGGGAAGCCCTCCTCGGCCAGGTCGATCGCCGGCTGCACCAGCCGCGCCCAGGTCAGGGCGCCGCTGCCGTGCCGCTGGTGCAGCTCCCAGAGCATGGCGACGAGGCCCGGGACGCCGGCCGCGCGCGGGCCGTCGAGGCTGTCGCGGGTCGGGTTGCCGCGCGAGTCGAGGTACATGGTCTCGGTCGCGCCGGCGGGGGCGCGCTCGCGGCCGTCCAGGGCCGTCTGCGTGCGCGAGCGGGCGTCGTGGTAGAGGGCGAACCCGCCGCCGCCGATCCCGGTCGACTGGGGCCGCACGACGGCCATGACGAACGACGCCGTGACCATCGCGTCGGCGGCGTTGCCGCCCTCCTCGAGGACGCGCAGCCCCGCGTCCGACGCCTCGGGGGCCGCCGCGGCCACGGCGTGGCGCAGCCCCTCGACGGCCTGCAGGCGCGCGGCGCGCGGCTGCTGCTCGGCGGCCGGACGCTCGGCGGCGTGCGGGCGGCCCACCACCGCCGCCCCCAGCGCGACGACCAGCGCCGCGCAGAAGGCCAGGACGACGCTCCCCTCGCTCCGCTCCATCACCATCATCGTGTTCGTTCCTCTTTCAGGGAGGCGGGATTCTAAGCGCGCTCCCGACTGATGGGAGCAGGATCGGGGAGCGGGATGGGAGCAGGATCGGGGAGCGGGATGGGGCGGGCCACCCGAGGGGGGCGCCGACGCCCCCAGGGCGGGGGTGTCGACGCCCCCATGGCGGCCTAACACGCGACACGCGAAGGGGCGCGTGGGCGGCACCCCACGTGCGATCGAGCGCGTCGGAGGTCGTCTGCCATGACCCGCAGCACGCTCGCGCTCGTCGCCCTGGCCGCTCTCTCCGGCTGCGCGGCGCCCCTCGGCCGCTTCGAGGCGGCCCTCACGGAGGCCGGGATCGCCCGCTTCGGCGGGGCCGACGCGCGCGGCGTCGCCGTGCGCGCGAGCCTCGACCCGGGCGCCCCCGCCGGGCGCGGCGCCGTCGTCGGCGACCGCTGGGTCCTGACCGTCGACCACGTCACCCGCGGCCAGGACGCCGTCCACGTGGCCACGACCCGCGATGGGGGCTGGGTGGCCGCCCGGGTCGCCCGCCGGATCCCGGCGACCCCGGAGCCGCTCGTCCTCCTCGAGGTCGAGGTCGACCACGGGGTCTACGGCGCCCTGCTCGGCTTCACCGGCTTCGACCCCGACCGGCACCTGCCCGTTGGCGAGGGGCCGGCGACCACGGTCGTCACGCCCCGAGGCCACCTGCCCTGGGTCGACGGGACGCTCGAGCCGGGCGACTCCGGCTCGCCCGTCCTCGACGCGGCCGGCGGCCTGGTCGGGCTCGTGTGCGGACGTCGCGGTGACACCGGGATTTACGTGGCCGTCACGCCCGCCGCGCGGCCGGCGGGGGCCGGCACCCTCCTGGCGGCCGTCCGCCGCTGACGTCCGACGCGCCAGACGCGCCCGGAACCAAACCGCGAGCCCGGCCCCAGCGGACTGGAACCGGGCTCATGGAGGGGAAAAGACGAAGAAGAAAGGCTGTGCGGAACCGAATAGGATCCGAACAGGCACCAAGGTAGCATACCCGGAGCAGGGGCGGAAGGGGGGCTCCGCCAGCTTCCCCTTGCCATTTTTCCAAAAGGACTTACGGCACTCCCCTGCTCGAAGGAAGGGCTCCGGTCACGGGCGGCAAAGCTCCACGGGCGGAACGAAGCAACGAGTGAGGCGAGGCCGCGGAGGACGAGGTGAGGCGGCCGCAGCGATCGATCACGGAAGGATCAGGACGACCGACGTACCCTCGCGCCGCCACGCCACGCCGTGGTCGCGGGCGAGCAGGTCGAGGGCCTCGGCGAGGGTGGCCTCGGCGACCTGCAGCGTGACCGGCAGGTCGCGGGCGACGCCGGAGGCGATGCGCACGGTGACCCCCGTGAGGGCCTGGAGGGTGGCCGCCGCCTCGACGAGCGGGGTGCCCTCGAAGAGGACCGTCACGCGGGCGTCCGCCTGCTCCTGCACGACGCCCTGGCGGACCGCCGCGACGTCCTCGCCCTCGACGTGGAACCACACGGCGCCGTCGTCGAGCGACCACCTGAGCCCCACCTGGTGGCTCAGGAGCGTCACGACGTGGTGCAGCGGCAGGTTGCGCACGCGCAAGGTGACCGTGGCCCGATGCGCCCGGCGGACGGCCTCGGGGGTCAGCTCGTAGCGCACCCCCGAGAGGTCGGCCAGGCTCGTCAGCGCGTCGGGGAACGGCACCACGGCGTGCTGCACGGAGTAGGCCTGCAAGTTGCCCGTGAGCGTCCCCGGCGGCTCGGGGGGCGGCGGCCCCCCCTGCGGGTGGATGAGGACGACCTCGCACCACACCGAGTAGGAGAGCCCGTGCGGGCGGAGGAGCTCGTCGAGGCACGGGCCCAGGGGACGCCGCTCCGCCTGGAAGGTGATCGGCAGGCCGCGGTCGACCTCGGGGGCCAGGACGACGTTGATCCACACGTTGTCCTGCAGGGTGCGCACGACGTCGGCCAGCGGCGTGTCGCTGAAGCGCAGCGCCACCGGCTCGCGGGCCAGGACGCTCTCGATGTAGGAGCGGGCCGGCGGCGGCGGACGGCGCGGCGCGTCCGTGGACTGAGCCCCGGCCGGTCCGGCCGCCAGGGACAGGAGCAGGACGAGTCGTCCCAGGCGCACACGGAGAGTATGGAACGTGGCGGGCCGGGTTTCCAGGCAAAGTCCGTTCGACTCGACCGCGAGCGGCGCGTCAAACCTCGCCCGAGAAGGGGTCCTCCCGGGGATCGACCTGCACCGGGTCGACGGTCATCCGGTAGAGCATCCCCGTCTCCGGGTTCACGAGCTCGACCTCCCAGTCGCGGCGCAGGCGGAACAGCGCCTGGAACACGGCGCGGCCCCGGGCGTCGGCCTCGGGCGCCGGCAACGCGTCGAGGTCCTCGTCGAGCGCCGGGCGCCCGCCGCGGCGGAAGTCGAACGAGCCGAGGTATTTGACGGGCGCGCCGTCGTGGTAGTCGGCGTAGAGCGACAGCTCGTCGAGGTCGCGCTTGACCAGCTCGTTCTCCCGCGAGTCGACGACGACGACGTCGCCCTCGCGGCCGCCGCGGACGAAGATCGGGCGGAAACCGACGAAGCGGCTGTAGAGCCCGATCGAGAACGGCAGGCGCTCGAGGAAGTCGAGCGAGGCGTAGTGGATCCCCCCGCCCTCGCCGCCGAACTCGGCCCGCAGGAGGCTCTCCTCGACCGCCCCCTGGACGACGGCCGTCTTGCGCGTGCGCTCGTCCCACACGAGGTCGTGGTCGACGCCCTGGAAGGCCTCGGCCAGGGCCCGGCGGGCCAGCGGCAGGATCGAGGCGTTGCCGGTGAGGAGCACCGTGAGCCGCGGCCGGGCGCGCCGCGGCCGCGGGCGGCGCCGCGCGGCGGTGCTGATCAGGGGCGCGCCCTCGTCGTCGTCGTCGGGGGGGGCGCCATCAGGCCCCTCGGCGTCGACGGCGCTCAGATAGAGGTCCCGCGCCTTGTGCACGGCCCGGCGCACGCGCGGCTCGATCATGTGCTCGAGCTCGGCGAGCGACACGCTCACCCGATCGTTCCACACCTTGGGGTCGACGCCCACCCAGCGGGCCAGGCGCAGGAGCGGCTCCTGGACCGTCGCCGCGGCGGCCTCGGCCGCCGCCGGGCTCGTGTCGCCGCCCGTGCGCGCGACCAGCAGCGGCTTGAGGCGGTCGTTGGCCTCGCGCCACAGGTCCATGAACAGGACCTTGGCCCGCCGCTCCATGACGGGGTCCTGGTCGGCGTAGCGGGCGAAGCGGGTGGGCATGAGCCGCTCGAGCGCCTCGTCGATCCGCTCCGCGTCCTGGGCCACGAACGGGCGCCCCAGCTCGTGGGCCTGCGCGCGCAGGAGGTCGCGCACGTGCTCGACGAAGGCGTCCCGCCCCTCGGCCACGAGCGGGTGCTCGAGGTGGCCCTCGGCGGCGGCGCGGAGGATCACGTCGGCGTGCTGGGTGATGACCCGCGCCGCGGCCAGGCGCCGGTCGAGCGGCGGCGCGGCGAACTCCTCGTCGTCGAGGCCGTCGTCGCCGCCGCGCTCCACGCCCTCGAGGGCCACCGGCTGGCCCGGGAGGGCGCCGCTCTGGAGGATCCGGTCGAAGATGTCGAGGCCCTCGGCGGCCTTGGACGAGCTGGCCTGGGCCTGCGCCTGCGCCGTGAGCACGCGCGCCGCCTCGACCGCCAGCTTGGCCCGCAGGAGGCGCACGAGCTCGAGCGACACGTTGTCGCCGCCGAAGGCGCCCTCGCCCGACACGCCCAGGAGCCGCGCCTCGAGCAGCGTGCGCCGCTCGGCCAGCTCGCGGCGCACGTCGACGCGCAGGTACGAGATGTCGATCGTCCCGCCGCCGAAGTCGAACGACACGACGTCCGCCACCTGCTCGCGGCTGAAGCGCAGGCAGGCCTCGAGCAGGGGGCCCGTGACGTGGCGGAACGTGGCCGCGTTGGCCTCGTCGAGGCGCAGGGTGACCAGCTCGTCGCAGCGGGCCTGGACGTCGGGGTCGCGCTCGCCGGGCTCGAGGCACTCGTCGGGCACGAGGTTCGGGTCGCCCAGGCGCAGGGCGTGCAGGAGCGCGTCCTGCAGGGCCCGCCGGTGGCGCGGCGAGAAGAGCGTCGGGTAGGTGGCGATCACGCGCCGCACGCGGCGGCCGTCGAGGTGCTCCTGCTCGGCCTGGTCGATGATCGCCCGCAGGATGAACGCGGCCACCTCCTCCGGGCGGTAGGTGGCGCTCCGCCCGCGCGCGTCGAGCACGGTCAGGACGCGGTCGCTGCCGAGGAGGCGCTTGATGCCCTCGACGGCCGAGTAGACGCGCGAGGGGTTGGCCAGGACCGCCAGGCGCGCCTTGTGGCCGACGAGCACCTTGGGGTGCTCGCGGTGGCGCAGGTCCTTGAAGTAGACGATCGACGGCACCTCGGGCGAGCACACGGGCGGCCGCTCGAGGCCCTCCGGGCCGCCGCGGCGCCGCTTGTAGGCGAAGCAGCTGTTCGTCGTGCCGAAGTCGATGGCGAACTCGCCGTCGAACTCGTCGCGCTCGAGCACGACCTCGGCCATGGCCACCGGCACCTCGAGCCGCGCGCCGCCCGACAGCTCGAGCTCGACCGCGGCGCCCTCGTTGTGCAGCGCCCGCGCGCCGCGCGGCAGCTCGCCCGGCGCGCGCGGGAAGTAGCGGTGGTCGGTGTTCACGCTGGCGACGAGCTGCACGCGCCGGCGGGCCGGGATCACCAGCCAGGCCGGGTGGCGGCGCCGCTCGGCCTCGGGCACGTGGCCGGCGCCCGGGTCGAACACGACCTGCTGCACCTCCCCGGACGGCAGGACGCGCTCGAGGTGCAGCCAGTCGGGGCAGCGGCGCAGGGCCGCGAAGACGGCCTGGAAGGGCGCGTCGTCGGGGTTCTCGATCGAGAACGCCGTCCGCCGCACGCCCTTCCCGCGGGCCAGGCTGCGGAAGAAGATCGGGTCGGCGCGCAGCCCGCTCACCTGGCCAGCTCCCCGTCGACCGCCTCGAGCGCCCGGTGGACGCCGTCGGCGACCGACACGAGCTCGGCCAGCCCGTAGCGCTGCCGGTCCTCGGGCGCCGCGCGCGCCGCCAGGAGCTCGACCGGGACCTGCGCGCCGATCAGCCGCGCCTCGCGCAGGGCCTCGGCCGCCAGCTCCTCGAAGTCGCGGATGAAGTCGTCGAGGACGACGCGGTAGTACTTGAGCAGCACCTGCGCGATGCTGCGGAAGCGCTCGGCGTAGACCGCCTGCATCTCGCGGCTCAGCGCCCGGCGGAACTCGGGCTCCAGCTCGTCGAAGCCGCGCGTGCCCGGGCTGGGCTTGAAGTCGAGGTCGCCGACGGCCCACACCTCCTCGAGCGCGCGCACGCGCGTGACGAGCGCCAGGGTGCGCTCGAGCTCGTTGAGCTTGCCCAGGTAGCGCGCCCCGAGCTCCGGCTTCTCGATCACGCGCCCGAACTCCTCCAGCGCCCGCTCGTTGTCGAGCGGGTCCAGCGCGTCCTGGTAGCGGCGGGCGAAGTCCTGGGCGAGCTTCGTCGTCAGCAGCTCGACGAACTTCTGCGAGAGGACGCCGCGCGTGGTGTCGATCACCCGCTGCATGAGGTCCTGCGCGCTGGCGTCGCCCAGCTCGCGGGCGATCTGCCGCAGGTCGATCTTCGGGTTGTTCCGCGCCAGGAGCCCGTCGATCGCCAGGCCGAACGCGTCCGACAGGCGGCGCATCTGCACCTGGAAGGGCATCTCGTCGACCTCGCCCTCCTTCCGGGCCATCTCCTGGTGGGCGCGGTCGAGGGCGTCGCGCGTGGCGTAGCACACCTGGTCGAGGTAGCCGCCGGTCGCCTTGAGCTGCTCGCGGGCCGAGTCGAGGAACCCGCGCACGCGGCCGCGCTCCGGCCCGACCAGCGCCTCGACGGCCCGGGCGGCGTCCTCGAGGTGGGCGCGGATCTCGAGCAGGCGCGCCATCTCCAGCTCGTTGCGGATGTAGCCGATCAGGTCGGCGCGCAGGCGGTCGACGCCGCCCCCGCGCACGAGCGCGCGCAGCGCGTCGGCCAGCCGCCCGGCGTAGCGCTCGTCCCACTCCGAGGCGATCTGGTCGATCACGCCCTGCCGCTCGAAGTGGGCCACGAGGTCGCCCGTCGCCTGCGAGATCCGCGCCAGCTCGCGCTCGTCGTCAGGGGTGCACTGGTTGCCCTTGCGCCGCTCCTCGAGCGCCGCCCACAGCCCGACCGTGAAGTAGAGCCGCCCCGGGTCGTAGTCGCGGGCGATCATGTCCACGAGCTTCTTGAAGTAGGCCAGCGACGCCTCGGGCGAGGCCAGGTCGGCGACCTTGGCCTCGTCGAAGCGGTTCAGGGCGAAGAACACGCGGTGGCGGATGTCGCCGCGCGCCGCGCGGAAGCGGCCGAGCATGTCGACGTCGACGAAGCGGAAGCCGGCCGCGCTGGGGACCACGAGCAGGAGGTCCGTGTCGGCCAGGTACTCGTAGGCGATCTCCTTCTGGCGCTCGTTGGTCGAGTCGGCGCCGGGGAGGTCCACGAACTCGAGCCCCTCGCGGCTGAACAGGTCGTTGTCGACGTGCAGCTCCGCCTTGGCGATCAGGAGCAGGTGCCCGACGTCGCGGTGCGTGCGCGGGGCCAGGTACAGGCGCCGGTCCTCGAGCGAGGGCTGGATCACCGTGCCGAGCTGGGCGCGGCGCATCTCGAGGGCGTCGAGGAAGCCGATGAGCTGCTCGCGGACGTCGTCGGGCACCTCGGGCCGCCCGGCGGTCTGGGTGATCTCGGCGCGCAGCACCTCGGGCGTGACGCCCTCGCGCACCTTCGCCAGCACCCCGGGGCCGAACCACCGCTGGTAGTGGCCCCGCTCGAACACGCCGCGCAGGGCCTCCTCGTAGGTCAGGTAGTGGACGACGAGCTTCTCGAAGTCGACCGGCCGCTGGACGACGGTGATCGTGAGCGTCGTCTCCTCGATGCCGGTGGGGAGGAGCCCGGGGCGGCGCAGGAGGGCGTTGGCGAGGGTCGACTTGCCGGCGCTCATCATGCCGGCCAGCGCCACGCGGTAGGTGCGGCGGGCCAGGAGGGCGCCGGCCGCGTCGAGCGAGGTCTTCACCCCGCCGTAGGAGGAGAAGCCGGCGCAGAGCGTCGGGTCGCGCTCGCGCGCCTGCTGGACGCGCTCGTGCGCGACGCTGAGGGCCTGGTGCGCGCGCTCCAGGGCGGCGCGCACCCGCGCGTTGCGCGAGCCGGCGGTCGGGGCGGCCGGGGCGAAGCTGGGCGGGAGGGCGGTGGTCACGGCAGGGCGTGCTCCGGGCTGAGGAGCGCGGCCCGCAGCGCCTGCGCGACCTCGCCCGCGGTGGGGCGGTCGCCGGGCCGCGGCGCGAGGCAGCGCTGCAGGAGGTCGTTCGTGCGCTCGAGGTCGACCGGCTCGTCGGGCGCGAGGAGGGCGCCGACGGCGTAGACGCGGCGCGCCTTGGAGCGCGCGATCTCGGCCCCGTCGCGCTCGCCCTCGGCCAGGCCCGGGCCCAGGCCCGTGAGCAGGGCGCAGAGGAGGGCGCCGATCGAGTAGACGTCGGCCGGCGCCTCGACCCGGGCGGGGTCCGTGGCGAGCGCCTCGAGCGCCTCGGGGGCCAGGAACGGGTAGACGCGCGGGGCCACGCCCGGCCGCCCGTGCAGGGTGGGGTCGAGGCGCAGGCGCACGCCGACGTCGGTGACGACCGGGGCGAGCGCCCCCGCCCGCTCGCGGCGGACGAGGACGTTGTGGGGCAGGAGGTGGCCGTGCACGAGCCCGCGCTCGTGGAGGGCGGCCACGGCGAGGGCCACGTCGAGCGCCGCGCCCAGGCGCCGCGCGAAGGACGCCCCGGCGACGACGTCGTCGAGCGGCGCGCCGCGGAGGACGTCGGTGACCCAGTAGCCCGACCAGCGCCGGCCGGCGGGGCCCACGGCCTCGTAGCGGACGACGCGCGGGTCGAGGTCGTCCTCGAGGCGCGAGGCCCAGGGGAGGACGACCGACCGCGCGGGGTCGCACAGCTTGAGGGCGACCTGGCGCAGGTGGCCGTCGGGGCCGGCGCGGGCGGCGAGGAACGTGGTCCCGGTGAGGCCGGCGCCGATCGGCGAGCCGACCACGTAGTCGTCCACGCGCTCGCCCGGCCGCGCGGGCCCGCCCTCGTCGACCTGTGCCGGCCTCCGGTCCAACGCTCCCCCCCCCGCCCTGGAAGCTAGCGATGCGCCGAGCCCGACGCCAGCCCGGCGGGAGGGCCGCCCCCGGGGCCGAATCCCATGTAGACCTTCACCTTGCCTCGGCGGCGCCGGGGGGCCAGACTGGCCACGTGCTCGAGAGCAGGTCGCCTTCAGGGTCGGGTTCCGTCACCCGCTCGCTCTTCTCGCTCAAGCCGGCGCTGCCGTCGCGGCCGCCCAACGGCGGCGCGCCGCCGTCCCACGGCGGCGCGCCCTCGCCCGACGCCGGCGACGGCGCGCCCGAGGACGTCTCCGAGCGGCTGCTGTCGACGCTGCGTGGCGCGGCGCAGGCGCTGCCCGCCAGCGTGGCGCCGACCTCGGTGCGGGCGATCCGCTCGGGCCAGCTCGTGCGGGCGCTGACGGAGGCGCTGGCCCCCGAGCGGCGGCGCTTCGAGGAGGAGCTGCAGCGGTCGCGGCAGCGGGCCCACGAGCTCGAGGGCGAGCTCGAGCGGATCCGCGCCGAGCGCCGCGACTGGGACGAGACCCGCCGGGTCGAGCTGCCGCGCCTGGCGGCGCTCGTCGACGAGGAGCGCACGCGGGTCGAGACCCTCGAGGTCGAGCGCGCGGCGCTCGACGCCCGGGCCGAGGCGCTCGCGGGCGAGCTGGCGCGGCGCGACGCGGCGGCGCGCGCCCTCGAGGCGGCGCTGCCGGAGGAGGACGACGGGCAGGA
>JAHBXY010000280.1 GCA_019636275.1 Planctomycetota bacterium
CTCGACCCCGGTCGGGCCGAGGCGCTCGTGCACCGCGGTCTGGCGCACCTGCGCCTCGGGCAGCGCGCCGAGGCCGTGCGCGACCTCGAGCGGGCCGTGGCGCTCGCGCCCGAGTCGGCCGCGGCGCGCTCGAACCTCGGCGCCGCGCGGCGCGAGCTGGGCGACCGCCAGGGCGCGCTCATCGACCTCGAGGTGGCCGTCCGCCTCGACCCCACGAACACCCTGGCGCGCGTCAACCGCGGCCTCCTCCGCCTCGAGCAGGGCGACGCCGCCGGGGCGATCGACGACCTGACCTGCGCGCTCGAGCGCGAGCCGGACCTCGCCGCGGCCTGGCTGCACCGGAGCCTCGCGCGCCGCGCCGCGGGCGACCTCGAGGGCGCCCTCGCCGACGCGCGGCGGGCCGTGACGCTGGGCCCGGGCGAGGCGCGCGCGTGGACGGCGCGCGCCCTGGCGCGCGGTGACCTGGGCGACCTCGCGGGCGCCCTCGCCGACTGCGACCGCGCCGTCGACCTCGCGCCCGACGACGCCGCCGTGCGCCACGACCGCGGCCTCGTGCGCGGCGACCTGGGCGACCTCGCGGGCGCCCTCGAGGACCTCACCCGCGCCGTGGCGCTCGACCCGGCGTCGGCGCTGGCGCACGTCACCCGGGGGCAGGCGCGCCTGGCCCTGGGCGACCTCGCCGGGGCGGCCGACGACCACGACCGGGCGCTCGAGCTCGACCCCCGGCTCGTCCCGGCCCACCTCGGCCGCGGGCGCGCGCGGCTGGCCCTGGGCGACCTGCGCGGCGCGCTCGCCGACCTCGGGCGGGCCGTCGACCTCGCGCCCCGCGACGCCGAGGTCCTGGCCGAGCGTGGGGCCGCGCGGCGCGCCTCGGGCGACGTCCAGGGCGCCGTGGCCGACCTCGACCGCGCCCTCGAGCTCGCGCCGGCGATGGCCGAGGCCTGGCACGAGCGCGGCCACGCCCGCGAGGCGCTCGGCGACCTGCGGGGCGCCCTGGCCGACCACGACCGCGCCCTGGCGCTCGCGCCCGACCACGCCGAGATCCTCGCCTGCCGCGCCGACGCGCGCGCTCGCCTGGGCGACGTGCCGGGCGCGCTCGCGGACCTCGAGCGCAGCCTGGCCCTGGTCCCCGACGCGCCCGCGGCCGCCTCCCGGCGCGCACAGGCGGCGGCGCTCCGCGCGGCGCTCGCGCGGCGCTGACCGCCGTCAGTCGTCCAGCAGGCGGGCCGGCTGGAAGACGGTCGAGCGCAGCCCGGGCGGCTCGGCGAGCCCGTAGGCCGCCGCGAGCGCCTCAGGGTAGGACGACGCGCGCCGCAGGTCGAGCGAGCCGTCGTCGTTGTCGCCGAGGACGACGACGCGCCACTCGCCCTCGCCCGACAGCGTCATGAAGCCGAGCGGCTCGCGCGCGGGGTCGAAGAACGACCAGCTCTCGCCCGTGCGCGCCACGTAGCCCACGACGCGGGCGCCGTCGAGGACGGCGCTCCCGGCGAGGCTCGGGAGCCCGGCCGGCGCGGGCTCGGCCGGCGCGGGCGGGGTGAGGTCCAGCGGCGGATGGAGGCGCGGGTGCCGCGGCAGGCCGAAGCAGCGCGCCGCCGCCTCGGGCGCGCCCGGCACCGTGAGCGGGCTCTGGCCGTCGGCGCTGAGGACGAGCATCGCGCCGTCACGGCGCAGCTCGCCCACCTGCCGCACGGCCTGGTCGAAGAGGCCCCAGCGCTGCTCGCCGATCGGCGCCACGTAGCCGACGGGCCGCTCGGCCGAGGGCGAGGCCCACACGGCGTGGCCGTACTCGGCGAGCATGCAGCGGCGCAGGAGGGTGCGCTGCGCCGCCTCGAGGCCGACGAAGCGCACGCCCGCCTGCGGCGCGCGCGCCCACACGACCTCGCCGCGGAAGGCGACGCGCTCGGCGAGATGCGGGTGCTCGAGCTCCAGCTCGACCGTGGCGTCGGCCGGCGCGTCCTCGAGGGCCAGGCAGGCCCCGCCGAGCGACAGGTTCACCACCGGGACGTTGCGCCCGGCGACGCGGGCCCGCGTCCGCGAGGCCGACACACGATGGTTGCGCTTCTGGACCATGGCCCCTCCCCTTGCAAGCTCCGGGCCGGGCTCTATGCGGTCGGAACGCTTGAGGTTACGTCCTCGCGTCGCCCCGCGAGCGGTCCGTCCGTGAACAGCGTTCCCGATTTTCGGGTCTCATGGGCGGGTGACCGGCGCCGCCTCCGAGCTCTGCCAGCGCTGCGGCCTCTGCTGCGACGGGAGCCTCTTCGCCCGCGCTCCGCTGCTGCCCGACGAGGTCGCCCCGCTCGCGGCGCGCGGGCTGCCGGCGACTGCCGCCGGCCTGCCGCAGCCCTGCGCGGCGCTCGAGGGCACGCGCTGCTCGATCTACGCCGCGCGGCCGGCGAGCTGCCGCCGCTACACCTGCCTCCTCCAGGCGGCCCTGGCCGAGGGCGAGGTGGACCTCGACGAGGCGCTGGCGGTCGTGGCCGAGGCGCGCGCGCGGCTGGCGGCCGGCGAGGCGGGCGAGCACCTCGACCGCCACTTCCGCGGGCGCAGCGCCCTGCGCTGACGGCGCGGGTCAGGCGTGTCCCGCCCGCGGCCGCGGCGGCCCGGGCGGGCGGGAACACGCGGGGCTAAGGTGTGGACGAGGGCTTGCTCCCCGGGGCGGCGGCGACTGAACCGGGGCGCCTCGCCGGGCGTTCTACCGGCGCGGGCCGCCCTACCGGCATGGGCCGCCGAGGACGTCGTGGGGGCCGGAGCGAGGGAACCCGTGGGCAGCCGCTACGCGCGCGTCGCGCTCGTCCTCCTGAACCTGGCCCTGCTCTCGGCGATCGTGTTCCTCGTGCAGCACGCGGTGCGGCGCCGGCCGGCGACCGCCTACACGGGCCCGCTGCCGCGCGACCTCGCCGTCGAGGCGGGCGGCCGCGCCGCGGTGGCCGACCCGTCGCGCGAGATCGGCGAGGCGCTCGACCCGCCGCCGCCGGTCACCGAGACCTCCGAGGTCACGCCGCCGCCGCCGGTCGTCGATCCGGCGGCGCTCGCCGGGCGCTACCGGCTGCTCCTCGTCTCCGAGGACCGCCAGGACCCCGAGCGGAGCACGGCGATCGTGGCCTCGTCCAGCGGCGGCCAGCAGCGCACGGTGATGATCGGCGACGACCTCGACGGCTACGAGGTCGTGGCCCTCGAGGTCCAGGTCGACGGCAACGAGCGCCGGGCCCTCCTCGTGGCCCGGCGCGGCGACCAGCGCCAGGAGCTGCGCACCGAGCGCTCGCCCCGGCCCTGACGCTATGCTCTCGGGGTGCTGACCCCGGCCCTGGCCGTGCTCGTCCTGCAGGTCGCCGCGCCGCTGGCGCGCGACGTCGACCCGGCGCGCCACGTCCTCGTGCTCGTCAACGAGGCGGTGCCCGAGTCGGTGGCGCTGGGCGAGGCCTACCGCCGCGCGCGGGGCGTCCCGGCGGACAACGTCTGCCGGGTGCGCACGACCGCCGACGAGGTGATCGCCTGGCCGGCCTTCCAGGCCGAGGTCCTGGCCCCCGTGCGGGCCTTCCTCGCCCGGCATCCCGACGCGGTCTACCTCGTGCCGACCTGGGGCGTCCCCGTGAAGGTCGCCGAGCACGTCAAGGACGACCTGCCCCCGGACGCCGACCCCATGCGCCGCCACGTGACCAGCGTCGACGCGGCGGCGGTCGACCGCGAGCTCGAGCTGGCGCGCGGCGACCTGCCCGCGCGGCCGGGCTGGGTCGAGAGCCGCACCTGGCGCCTCGAGCGGCCGGTGACGGCAGACGACGGCGTGCTCGTCGTCATGCGCCTCGACGGGCCGACGCCCGAGCAGGCGCGCGCGCTGATCGACCTGGCGCTCCACGGCGAGCTCTACGGGGTCGAGGGCGCGCACCTCCTCGACACGCGCGGGCTCATGGGCGCGGGCGACGGCTACGCCACCTACGACGCCGAGCTCAGGCAGGTCGCGGGCGTGTTCGCGCGACACGGCCTGCCGCTGCGCCACGACGACCAGGGGCCGGTGGTCGACCTGTCGACGATCGAGGGCGGACCGGGCCACTACTGGGGCTGGTACACGGGGACGCTCGAGGCGGCCGCGCCGTTCCGCTTCGCGCCGGGCGCCGTGGCCTGCCACGTCCACTCGTTCTCGGCCGACACGATCCGCCACCCGGGGCGCAACTGGGTGGGGCCGCTCCTCGACCGCGGCGCGACGGTGGCGATCGGCACGGTCTACGAGCCGCTCACGGCCGGCTTCCCCACGGCGCCGCTCTTCTGGGAGCGCCTCCTCGCCGGCCACACGGTCGGCCAGGCGCTGCAGCTCTCGAACCGCTTCACCTCGTGGATGGCGGTCTACGTGGGCGACCCGCTCTACGCGCCCTACGCCGCCCAGGCGCGCGCGGCGCAGGCGGAGCACCGGCCGCTGGTCACCGGCGCCGCCGCGCGCCTCGAGGCGCTGCTCGACCAGGGCGACCTCGACCAGGCGGCGGCCCTCGTGGCGCGGCTCGACGCCCTGCC
>JAHBXY010000281.1 GCA_019636275.1 Planctomycetota bacterium
CGCGACGACCGCCCGCTCGAGGGGCTGCTCGTGCTCGCGCTGACCCCGGGCGGCGCGCGGCTGGGCCAGCTCCCGCCCCTCGCGCCCGGCGGCGCCGCCACCTTCACGGCGGCCCTGGCCGCGCCGCCGCCCGACGAGGTGCCGCTGCACGGCCCGATCGCCGGGCCCGCCGACCTGCTGCTGCGCGTCGCCCACCGGCTCATGGCCTCGGTCCCGCGCGCCGCCGGCGGCCCGCCGCCGCCGATCACGGCATGGGTCCTCCACGCCGCCGTCGAGGAGGGCGCCGCCGTGCCGCTCGTCGACCGCCGCGGCGCGCCGCTCGCCGGGCCGGCGCGCACGCTCCGCGTCACGTGCGTCCCGGTCCTCCGCGCCCTCGGCGCCGAGGAGGGCGAGTGATCGAGGCGCGCGGCCTGGTCAAGCGCTTCGGCCCCCGCCTGGCGCTGCGCGGCGTGGACCTCGACGCCGCCCCGGGCGACGTCGTCGGCGTGATCGGCCCCAACGGCGCCGGCAAGACGACGACGATCCGCATCCTGGCCACGCTGATCGTCCCCGAGGCCGGCCGCGCGACGGTGGCCGGCCTCGACGTCGTGCGCGACGCCGCGCGCCTGCGCGGCGCGATCGGCTTCATGCCCGAGCGCTTCGGCCTCTACGACGAGCTGACGATCGAGCAGTACCTGGAGTTCTTCGCCCGCGCCCACGGCGTCCACGCGCGCGACCGCGCGGCGCAGGTCGACGGCGTGCTCGAGCTCACCGACCTGACGCACAAGCGCGGCGACCCCTGCGAGGGGCTGTCCAAGGGCGTGCGCCAGCGCGTCTACCTGGCCAAGACGCTCCTGCACGACCCGCGCGTGCTGCTCCTCGACGAGCCGTCGTCGGGCCTCGACCCGCAGGCGCGGATCGACCTGCGCGCGCTCCTCGCCGCCCTGGCCGCCCAGGGCAAGACGATCCTCGTGTCGTCGCACATCCTGACCGAGCTGGACCTGATCTGCAGCCGCGTGGCCGTGATCGAGGGCGGCGCCGTGCGCTTCGCGGGCACCCTCGACGACGTGGCGCGCCGCCGCGCGCGCGCCCACCGCGTGCGCGTGCGCGCGCTCGACCCGGCGCACGCCGCGCGGGCGCAGGGCCTGCTCGAGGGCGACGCGCGCGTGATCGATCCGGTCGTCGAGGGGGCCGAGCTGCGGCTCGTGTTCGAGGCCGAGCGGGCCGACGTCCCCGGCCTGCACCGGCGCCTCGTCGAGGGCGGCGTCGACGTCTACGCCTTCGAGGTCGAGGAGCCCAGCCTCGAGGCGCTGTTCCTCGAGGTCACGCGGGGCGAGGTGTCGTGAACCCGGTCGCCTGGAAGGACCTGCTCACCCACGCCCGCGGCCTGCAGCAGGGCAGCGCCGGCGTGCGCTTCGTCGGCCTGACGGTCGTCCTGGGCGCGCCGCTCCTGGCCTACGCCTGGTGCGTCGTCTCGCTCCCGGGCGGCTGGGGGCGCGCCGCGCCGGCCGTGTTCATGGTCATCGCGGCGCTCATGGCGCTGTTCGGGCTCTCGGTCGCCGTGCCGGCGGCCACCGCCTTCGCCCTCGAGCGCGACCGCGAGACGCTCGAGGGGCTCGTCGTCTCGCCCCTCGGGCCGTGGCAGCTCGTCCTGGGCAAGCTGCAGGCGGCGGTCGTCGTGGGCGCGGTCACGCACGCGGCGCTCCTGCCGCTGCTGGCGGCGGCGTTCGTGCTCGGCGGCGGCGACCTGGCGTTCGTGCCCGCGTGGCTGCTCCTGCTCGGGGCGGCCAACGTCTCGTTCGCCGCCTTCTGCCTGGTCACCGGCGCCCGGCGCCTCGACGCGCCGAGCAAGCTCGGCTGGGTGCGGGCGCAGTCGACGCAGGCGCAGATGGCGCTCCAGGGGACGCTCGGCGTGGCCGTCCTCTTCTCGCTCGTGCCGATCTACGGCGTGCTCCTGCTGCCCTTCGCCGCCGCGCAGGGGGCGCCCGTCGGACCGATCCTCGACGCGATCGCCCCGCTCGGCGCGCTCCACCCGCTCGTGGCGCTGACCGTGTGGGGCGACGCGCGGGTGCTCGGCGCGCCGGTGCCCGTGTGGGCGATCGGCGTCGTCGTGCACCTGCTCCTGGCCCTGCCGCTCCTGGCCGACGCCGTCGAGGCGCAGCGCAGCGAGGGGAGCCCGCCCGGCCGCCTCCCGCGCCTCCTCTGCCTGCCGCTCGTGGCGGCGCTCCTGGTCCTCGCCGCGGCGACCGGCGCGGCGCTGCCCGACCCGGGCCGCGTCGTCGTGTCCGTCGGGGCGGCGGCGATCCTCCTGCTCTTCGCCGCGGCGCGCACCGGCTTCGTGCCGGCGCACGGGGCGCCGCGCGTCGAGCGCCGGCGCGTGGTCGTGGGCCTCGTGCGCCCCGACCTGGCCCTCGAGAGCGCCCCCGACCGCGCGCCCGGCTTCGTGGCGCTCCTGGCGCTCGCCTGCGCCCCGCTGGTCGTGTGGGGCGCCGGGCGCGACGGGCTCGGGACCCTCGCGGCGCTGGCCCTCATGGCCGTGGCGCTGGCGGCGGTCGGCGCCCGCCTGGTCGCGCGCGGCCAGGAGCAGGAGGACCGCGCCTTCGAGGCGGCCGCCCGGGCCGGCGCCGCGCCGACCATCGAGGCGGCCGAGGCGCCGCGCTCGCCGCGCGGCCGCTTCTTCCTCCGCCTGGCGCTGGTGAGCCTGCTCCTGCCGCCCGTCGGCGCGGCCGGGCTGTCGTTCGGGCAGGGCGCCGCGCCAGCGCTCGGGCCGCTGGCCCCGGCCTTCACTGCCCTGTGCGCCGCCGGCCTGGCCCTGAACCCGTTCGCCGCGCTCCTCCCGACCCTGGGCGACGCGGCGGCCCTGGGCACCGACGCGCCGCGGCGCCTGCTCGGCGCGCTGGGCCTCGAGCCGGAGGCCGTCCTCGGCCTGCACGTGGCCTTCTACGGCCTGGCCCTGGTCGCGGCCGTGGCCTCGATCCGCCGCCCGCTCGACGTCGCCGCGGCGCTGGCCGCGGCCGGCGTCACCGCGCCGCCCGCCGACGCCTCGCCGGTGGTCGACGGATCGCCGGTGGTCGACGGATCGCCGGTGGTCGACGGATCGCCGGCGGTCGACGGGTCGCCGGTGGTCGACGGGTCGCCGGTGGTCGACGGGTCGCCGGTGATCGACGGACCGCCGGTGGTCGACGCGTCACGCCTGGCCGACGAGCCGCCGGGGCCGCCCGGCCCCGGCCGCGCATGAGCGCGCGCCTGCGCGCGGAGCTGGCCTGCCTGGCGCTCGTGCTCGTGGCGAGCTGGCCGCTCCTCGGCGGGCGCTGCTTCGCGGGCGGCGACATCCTCCCCTACGCGCTGCCGCATCTGGCCGCGGCCCAGGCGGAGCTCCTCGCCGGCCGCCTGCGCGTGTGGGACCTGACGCTCTACTGCGGCTACTACGCGCACGGCGCCGGGCAGGCCGGCTCGCTCTACCTGCCCGACCTGGCGCTCCTCCTGGCGCTGCCGCTCCTGACCGCGTTCAAGGCCAGCACGCTCCTGCACCAGTGGCTGCTCGCGCGCGGCCTCCTGGCGGCGGTCGTCGAGCTGGGCGGCTCGCGCCGCGCGGGCCTCCTGGCCGCCGGCGCGTGCCTCCTCTCGGGCACCGTCGGCGCCCACGTCTGGCACCACGGCGTCGTCGTGGCGCTCGGCTGGACCGGGCCGGTCCTGTGGCTCGCCGCGCGCACGGCGCGCCGCCCCGGCCTGACCGCCCCACTCCTCCTCGCGGCTGCGGCCGGCCTCGGGCTCCAGGGGTCGCACCTCCAGTGGGTCGCCTACCAGGCGCTCGCGGCGGTGACGCTGGCCCTGGCCGCGGCCCCGCGCGGGCGCCGGCTGGCCGCCGGCGCCCTGGTCGTCGGCGCCTTCGCCCTGGCCGCGGCCATGGGCGCGGCCTTGCTCCTGCCGGTCTGGGGCCACGCCCAGGTCTTCCCCCGCCCGCACATCGGCGGGTCGTGGGCGTTCCTCGCCGGAGACGGCCTGCGCGCGGCCGACCTGCCGGGGTGGGTCCTCGGCGGCCACGCGCCCGACGTGGCCGAGGTCGTGCGCCCGGGCGCGGCGACGGCCTGCCTGGCGCTCGCGGGCGCCCTCGCCGCCGGGCCGCGCGCCCCGCTCGTCCGCGCCGGACTGGCGCTCGTGGCGCTGGGGCTGTTCGTGGCCCCCGGCGGGGCCAACCCGGCCTACCACCTGCTCGTGCACCTGCCGCCCTTCAGCCTCTTCCGGATCCCGGCCCGGGCCGTCGTCCTGGCGCAGATCGGCCTGTGCCTCCTGGCCGCCGGCGGGCTCGACCTCCTGCTGCGCGGCGGCCTGGTCGGC
>JAHBXY010000282.1 GCA_019636275.1 Planctomycetota bacterium
CTGCGCCTCGCGCGCGCGCGCGCGGGCCGCCCAGGCGCCACCGAGCCGCGGGTCGAGCTCCAGCGCCCGCGTGGCCGCGTCGGCCGCCTCGGTCCACTCGCCTGCCGCGAGGTGCGCGCGGGCGCGCGCGAGGGCCGCCTCGGGTCCCTCGGTCGCGACCACCGGCACCGGGTCGACCGGCGGCGGCTCCGTCGACGACGTGCGCGAGAGCAGGGTCCCCGCCGCGACGACCGCGACGACGGCCGCGGCCGTGACCGCTCCGGCGACGCGGCGCGGGCGGGCGTCGCCGGCCGGCGCCTCGACGCGGCGGCTCGCCAGCCAGGCCGAGAGGTCGGCGGCCAGGGCGCCGGCCGACGGGTGGCGGTCGGCCGGGCGCGGCTGGAGGGCGCGCACGAGGACCGCGTCGAGGTCGGCGTCGAGGCCCGTGGGTCGTGGTGCGAAGCGCTCCGTCGCCGCGAGGAGCTCGGCGAAGGTCGCGCCGGTGATCGGCGGCTCGCGCGTCAGGGCCGCGTGCAGGAGGGCTCCCAGGCCGAACACGTCGGCCGCGGGCCCCAGCGCGTCGAGGTCGCCGCGGGCCTGCTCGGGCGACCAGAAGCCGGGCGTCCCCAGGACCTGCCCGGTCCGGCTCAGGCTGCGGCGGTCCGGGTCGACGGCGCGGGTCAGGCCGAAGTCGACCACGACCGGCCGTCCGTCGGCCGCGAGCAGCACGTTCGAGGGCTTGAGGTCGCGGTGGAGCATGCCGGCCTGGTGGGCGTGCTCGAGGGCGAAGGCCACCTCGCGCACGAGGGCCGCCGCGTCGGCCGGCGGCAGGGCGCCGCGCCGGTCGAGGTGGTCCTGGAGCGAGCCGCCCGGGACGAGCGGCAGGACCAGGAACGGCCTGCCCTGGTCCTCGCCCGCCTCGACCAGCGGCGCGATCGACGGGTGCTGGAGGCGCCCCAGCGCCTCGACCTCGCGCTCGAAGCGCCGCCGCGCGCGCACGTCGAGCGGCGCCAGGAGCAGCTTGAGCGCCACGTCCTGGCCCTGGGGCGAGCGGGCGCGGTAGACGACCCCGACGCCGCCGCGGCCGAGCTCCGCCAGGACCTCGTAGCTCCCGATGCGCACGCCGCAGTATGGCCTGGCCGGCGCCCTGCACGCACGTGCGGCTCACGTGCGCCGGACACGTGCTCGATCCGGCGCTCTCTCTCCGATCCGTCAGCCGGCGGGCACGCGGGCAGGCTCGACCCAGGGTAGTGCCACAAGGCCGGAACCCGATCGCTGGACGTCTGGCACTACCCACGGTCGGTACACACACCTCGATCCGGCGTGACGGCGCACGGCGTTGAGGATCCGACGGTGAGGGCCTCCCAAGGAAGGCGCACGGTGCTCGCCTCGAAGCACCGCCGGACACTTGCAGCGTCCGGACGTTTCGCGACGGATGTGGCGCATGCTTTGCTGATTCGGGCGGCCGGTGAGAGTCATGCCTGGTCCGCCTCGCGATCCTGTCCCTCGCCTCGCGGGACGCATGAGCCAGCCTCTCCTCCTGGTGCTCGTTCTCGGCTTGGCCGCGACCCTGACCTGCGCAGGCTGTGGGACGATCCTGGCCCTGCGGGAAGACCTCCCCTCTTGCGGCCCGCCATACCGCGGGGTGAAGTTCGACCTGAGCTTCTACCCTCCGCTCCTCTTCCTCGATCTGCCGTTATCGTTCACGCTCGATACCGTCCTCCTGCCGTTTGATCTCTTCCTCGTCGCTGCAAAGCACAAGCGCGCTCCGGAGCGCACGGCGCCGGAAGGCTCTCCGCCACAAGCGGATCGCCCGACGAGAGCGGATCGGCACTTCGACGCTCCACGGGATCCCATGCGCGAGCCGAGGCCTCTCCCGCGTCGCGATTACATCGATCGGGAGAGATTGCCTCGGCCCAGGTGAGGTCCATCACTACGTCACCGCTGGACCGAAGGCTGCCCCGACAGCTCAGAAGCACCGCGGGAAGGCTCGACCCCAGGGCAGAAGCACCGCGGGAAGGCTCGACCCCAGGGTAGTGCCACAAGGTCGGAACCCTGACTCGCCGCGCTTCTCACGACGAGAGTCGTGGGCAGAACCTGCACGCGGCCGTGCCTGATCCGCCCACCTTGACCGGAACGAAGTCGCACAACCGCGTGATCGAGCACGGCCTGCGGCGCGAGCTGAACGGCCCATGGCATGCAGCCCACGCCGGCGGGGGCTACCCGCATGTCGATCGCCCGTCGTCTCGTCCCCGGCCGTACGCACTCGGCGAGTCGTCGCACGGCGCGCCGCTGCTTCTTCCTCACACCCAGCGCGGACGTCAATCAGGTCGTCCTCTACGCGCTCGGGCTGGCCGTGAACCGCCACGGCGTCGACCTTCACGCGTTCGTGGCCGAGTCCACGCACCACCACACCTGCGCGACCGACGACGCACCTGAGGCTCGCCTCTCGGACTTCTTCGAGACGTTCCACTCGCTCACGGCGCGGGCGCTCAATGCGCATTACGGGAGAGGAGAGAACTTCTGGTGCCCTGGCTCGTACAACAACGTCGAGGTGTTCGACAAGGCCACGCTCGAGGAGCAACTGCTCTACCTCTGGACCAACCCCGTAAAGGACGGGCTCGTCGAGCGGCCGGAGGACTGGCCGGGCGTCAAGTTCCTCCCCGAGGACTTCGGACGCACCGTCACCGTCGCGCGCCCGGAGTCGGCCTTCTTCGGCGGACAGCGCCCCACCGACTGGGAGCCCACTCACCCTGACGCCTTGGCCGAGTTCCGGCGCCGCCGACGCGAGGTCGCGCGCCGCGCCGGAGGCGCCGCCCACCGGCGCGATCGTGGCCGCCGCCCGCCGCGGCCGGGTGCGCGTCCACCGAAGGAGCCCGCGCCGCGGCCGGACCGTCGGGATCGCCGCAAGCTCCCGACCTCGGTGACGTTCGAGATCACGCCCCCTCCGGGCTACGACCACATGAGCCTCGCCGAGGTCCGGGCCTACTTCCGTCAGCTCCTCGACGCGCGCGTCGCGCAGATCCTCGCCGAGCGCCGCGCCCAGGGCCTCACGCGCGTCCTCGGCGCCGACGCGGTCCGCAACCAGAATCCACGAGAGAGCGCCGGCGACACCTTCCCCACGTTCGGCCGCAACCCGCGGATCGCCTGCCGCGATCAGACCCGTCGAATCGCGCTCCTGGCCGAGCTCGTCAACTGGCGAGTCAGCTACCGGGTCGCCCGCGCCGCCTGGCGGGGCGGGGAGCGTGACGTCGCCTTCCCCCACGGCGCCTACGGCCTGCCGCGCCACCACGGCGCGCACGTCGCCCCCGCGGCGACGGGCCCCCCGACCCTCGAGTAGAGCCTCGCCCCCTTCGCTGTACCAGCTCGCCGTTTGGCGAGCGTGCCGCTACGTACGCACCCCAGGCCTGGCCCGATACACCTTGACCTCCGACGGGGTTCGAACCCTGATCCTCGGTCGCGGGACCGCTGGCACTACCCACGGTCGGGTACCAGCGCCGGGGCCTACGGGATCCGTCGCGACGCCTTCTGGGCGGCATGAAGGAGCGATTCAGCTCGAGGCTTACGAACGCGCTACCGGTCGTCGCGGACGTGTAATCTACTACGATCCGCCCGCGCCCGGGGGAAATTAACCAGTGTTCTCGTTCAGAGCCCAACGCGCGACTTCGGCGAATGGCCAGTCGTCCACGGAGCCATCTGCAAGTCTCGCATCGGTCAGAGCAGCGAGTGCGGCTTGGGCAGACTGCGACGCTCTCGGGTAGTAAACAGCCCCTGCTGCCATTGTGGCCGCCCCAGCGGCGAGTCGTGCTCGCCGCAATTGCGAGGCCGTGACTGAATCTACCATGCGGAGCACGTTACCAAGTTCCTCGGCCGCCTGACGAGATCGTGAACATGGCATGCGGATCGCGTCCTTGGCCTGTCGAGTGGGCGTCAACAGCCAGTGACGTACTGCTCGGAGGGCTTCATTGGGGCGCGAGTCATTCGGAAACTGTGAAGTCCATATAGGCAAAACTTTCTCGGCGGCGCTTAGGGCGAGCCTGACGCATGCTGGTTTGCCCCAACGCTCAAGCCCAAGAACTCGTGCTGGAGGATCGTCCGGGAGAGAGCCCACCGGCCCAATCGCCCTCATCGCCCCCTCATGTCCGCAATACGCCGCCAACTCCAGCCGCTCCCGCGTGAGGTCCCCCACGCGCACGCGCTCCAGCAGGTAGGCGGCCTCGTCCTCGACGGCGCCCGTCTCCCGCCAGCGGCGCTCGAGTTCGCGGAGCTTCTGGTCGCTCATGGTGTGGCTCCGGGACCGA
>JAHBXY010000283.1 GCA_019636275.1 Planctomycetota bacterium
GGACCTCGACCGCGGCCGAGTCGTCGTCGAGCGCCGCCCGCCCGAGGGCCTCGACCGCCGGCCCCTCGGCCGCGGCCGCCTCGTCCCGCCAGCGGGCCAGGGCGTCGTCTGCGCTGGTCACGGCCCGATTGTAGCCGGGCCCCCTGCCCGGGGCCCGTGGCGCCCGCCGCGGCGGCCCTCCACAATGCGCGCGTGCTCGCGCCCGCGGACCAGCGCCTCCTGTTCGACCTGGTCCGCGAGGCGATCCGCCGCCGCGGCGACGGGCGCGCGCCGCCGCCGCTGCCGCAGGGGCGACCCGCCCTGCAGGCGGTGCTCGGCCTGTTCGTCACCCTCCGCCGCGGCGAGGACCTGCGCGGCTGCGTCGGCCACGCCCTGGGGCGCATGCCCCTGGCCGAGGCGGCGCGGGCGCTCGCCGTCTCGGCGGCGCGCGACCACCGCTTCGCGCCGGTGGGCCCCGACGAGGTCGACGCGCTGACGGTCGAGCTCTCGCTCCTGTCGCCGCTCGCCCGCGCGCGCCTCGACGAGGTCGAGGTCGGCCGCCACGGCGTCGTCGTCCGCTGCGGCGACAGGAGCGGTCTCCTCCTCCCGCAGGTCGCGCGCGAGCGCGGCTGGGACGCGCGGACGCTCGTCGAGCACGCCTGCCGCAAGGCGGGCCTCCTGCCCGACGCCTGGCAGGCGGACGGCGCGCGCCTGTCGACGTTCACCTGCGAGGCCTACGCCGACCCGCCCCGGGCGACCGCCGGCTGACGCCCGCCCTCCGGAACGCGACGAGCCCGGGTCGCGCTCGACTGGTCGCGCGACCCAGGCTCGCCCGCTGCGTCCGCCGCCTAGCGGTCGGTCAGTTGAACCAGGTGTACATCGTGTCGACCATCTCGCGGAAGAAGCCGGTGACCTCGTTGGTCCACTTGGGCGAGGTGCCCAGGACCTCGCTGTACTGCACCGAGCCCTGCAGCGACGCGAGCATGATCCCGATCAGGAGCATGACCGTCCACGCGGCGTGCCCCTGCTTCTGCTGCACCTCGAGCGAGCGCATGCGCGCCGACTGCGACATGGCCCGCTTCGAGCCGCGCTGCGACGGCTGCTTGCCGGGGCCGCGCTCGGCGACGCCCGCCATGCCGTCGGTCTCGCCCGACTCGTCCATGAGCTCGAAGGCCTCGGTCTCCATGGACTCGTCCGAGCCCACCTCGACCAGGGCCGCGTCCGACTCGGTCTGACCCGAGAGGCCGCTCATGCCGAGGTCCTCCGACACCGACGGCACCTCGACGGTCGGGATCGCCGCCTCGGGGTCGCTGTCGTCGTGCGGGGAGACCGTGTACTCCTCGGTCGTGTCGAAGATGATCTCCTGCTGCGACCCCGAGCGCGCGCCGCCCATGATGTCGCCGATGTTGATCACCGTGTCCGAGGTCGAGTCCTCGAGGATCAGCTCGTCCGACGACTCGGCGATGCCCATCTCCTGATCCGAGTCGGTCAGGATGATCGTGGGCTCCGTCTCACGGCCCTGCTTCACGGCCATGACGTCGTCGCGCTTGAACTTCATGCTGCTGCCGGCGCGGAAGCCCCGCAGCTCGGCGTTCGAGACGAGGCGCTTGAGGTCCTCCTCGTCGATCTGCAGCTCCTCGAGGACCTCCTGGAAGGTCATGTACTCGACGGCCATCGGGTCACCTGTCGTCGTGGCCGGCGGCGCTGCGCGCTCACCGCCGGCGGTGTGGGGATCTTACCTCGCGGGGGCGCCTAGCGCCCCTGCTGCTCGCTCGCCTTCCGCATGTCGCCGACCGTCGGGCGCTGCTCCTTGCCGCGCGGCGACCACTCCTCGAAGCGACGCTCGTACTCGGTGTTGCGCACGGCGGTCAGCTCGAGGCGGCCATCCTTGTACTCGTAGACCGAGAGGCGGTTGCTCTCGGGGTCGACGACGAACAGGACGTCTCGGCTCTGACCCTGGGTGCCCGAGCCCGTCACGGCGAACATCTGATGGTGACCGCCGGCGGTCTGCGCGTTGGCGCGCGGGAGGACCTGGCCCGACTGGACGACGAGCGCGGCGGAGAGGGCGACGACGGCGCCGAGGAGGAAGCCGATCGTCATCGAGGTGCGGTCAGGGTGGCGGGGGTCCATGGTGCTCCTTGTGCAACGCCTTGGTATGGCGCGGAGTATACCTGGCTGACCCGGCGGTCCACCAGCACCTTCGACGCGCCTCAGGTGTCCCCTGGCGCCGTCGGACCGGGGTCACGCGACCTTCACGGCTCGGTCATCGCGGCCGGGTCAGGCCCCAGGGCAAACCGCCGGGTCAACGCGCAGGAGCGGTGGCCGCGCCGGCCGCGGCCAGCCAGGGCTCGAGCCAGGTGGCCAGGGGGCCCGGGCTCGCGGCCAGGGCGACGCGCTTGCCCTGCTCGTCGAGGAGCACGCAGGCCGGGCCGGCCGGGAGCGGCTCCTGGGCGTACTTCTCGAAAAGCACGCCCGCGACCTCGCGCTCGTCGCCGCCCGAGCGCACGACCGCGTAGGGGAGCAGCGGCTGGGCGAGGAGGCGCAGGACGGCCGGCTCCTCGGCCAGGGCTCGGGCCGCCTCGGCGCTGGCCGGGTCGTCGCCGAGGAACAGGACGAGGGCGTGGCCGCGGCGCTGCTGGGCGAGGCGCGCGGCCTCGCCGATCGAGGCGGCGGGGCGCGGCCCGGCCTGCCCCTGGGCCTTGCGGCGCGCCCGGTCGCCCGAGACGAACGCCCCCAGCGCGACCAGGATCGAGAGGACGAGGACCCCGAGCAGCACGGTCCCGATGCTCACGCGAGCCTCCGGCGGATCAGGATGTTAGCTTGCGGCGCGGCCGGGGGCGAGGCTAGTCTCGGCCGAGGGGGGGCGCCGGCGTGGCAGAGCAGGATCCCGCGGAGCGGCTGGCGGCGGCCCTCGTCGAGGAGCTCCACGGCGACCACGGCGAGGCGCTGGAGGCGGCGGCCGCCGCCGGGGCGCTGCTGGAGCGGTTCGGCCCGCAGGTCGAGGCCCTGCGCCAGACGTTCGCCCGGCGCTTCGACGAGGCCGCGCTCGCCGGGCGCGACCCGCTCGGCGCGGCCTTGCAGGCGTTCGCCGGCCGGTTCGGCCCGGCCGAGCAGGTGCCCCTGAAGCAGGCCGCGGCCGCGGCGCCGGCCGTCAGCGACGACCCGTCGGCGAGCGACGACGCGGCCCGCTGCGCGCGCCTGCGCGCGGCGCTGCGCGAGGCGCGCCGCCGCGTGCGCCGCCTGGAGGCCGAGAACCAGGCCCTGCGCGAGGAGCTCCTCAGCGCGGGCGAGATGATCGAGACCCTGGCCCTCGACCTCGAACGCCCCATCGCCGACTAGGTGTGACCGACGGCTGCGGCCGCGGATGCCGGGCGAGGGGGGGGCGCGCGCGGGTCGTCGGTGTGGCCCGCCTCCGCGAGCTCCGTCCCGCGGCTGCGGCGCTGCAGCCCAGGCGCACCCTACCGCTCGCGGCCGTCCGCAGCCGCGGGCCTCCCGCTCGCTCCGGCGGCCCACCGGGGATCAGGGCGTCTGATACGACCCGCGCGCGCTCCCCCCTCGCCTGGGCCTCCGCGCCCTCGCCTCGCGTGCGGTTCCATTCCCCCCGTGGGTTCGGGCGCGTCGATCGAGGTCTGCCCCGTTGAAGACAGGCCCTGGCGAGGTCTACTCCACTCGCCCGAGCGCCTCGTCGATCAGCCGGCCGGGCAGCTCGGCGGCGCGGGTGGCCTCGCGCGCCTTGGCGTAGGCGGCGCGCGCCTCGTCGCGATGGCCGGCGAGCTCGAGGGCCAGCCCCTCGACGAACCAGGCGTCGTTGTGGTCGTGGACGCCGCCGATGCGCGCGGCCGCGAGGACGTCCTCGCGCGTGGCCTCGCCCAGGAGCCGCCGGCAGGCCCAGGTGTAGAGCCCCTCCGGATTGCGCTCCTCGCCCGTGTCGGCGCCCTGGCGCCAGCGGGCGCGCGCGCCCTCCGGATCCTCCTGCGCGCGGGACACGCCGGCCCACAGGAGCAGGTTCGGTCCGGGGCGCGAGCCCTTCGGCGCCTCGTGCAGGGCGTCGTCGAGCGCCGCGCGCGCGTCGGCGCGCCGCCCGGCGCCGAGGAGGAC
>JAHBXY010000284.1 GCA_019636275.1 Planctomycetota bacterium
TCCTGGCCCTGGGCGCCGCGCGCCGCCTCTCCCCGCGCCCGGCGGCCGCGCTGCTCCTCGGCGCGCTGGCCCTGGACCTGGGGCTCACGGCCCTGCCGGCCGTGCGCACGTCGCCCCTGCCGCTGCTGGAGGCGCCGCCGCTCGTCGCCGCGCTCGACCCGCGACCCGGCGCCCCGCCGCCGCGCTACTTCTCGCGCGGGCGCCTGCGGGCGCCCCTCGCGCCGACCGGCCCCGACGGCGTCACGCCCGGCGAGCGCGACGAGGCGCTGGCCCGCGACGTCCTCGAGGGCAGCCGCGCCTTGCCGCACGGCGTGCGCGCGATCGACGCGTTCGAGACGGTGCACGCGGCCGCGTTCGACCGCCTGGCGCGCGACCCGCGCCTGGCCGCCCTCCCCGCGCCCGAGCGCTGGGGGCGCCTGGACGCGGCCTGGCTCCCCGCCGGCCCGGCCGAGGTCACGCGCGCCGGCGGGGCCTTCGCGCCCCGCGGCGAGGTCCTGCCGGGGCTGCTCCTCGTCGAGAACCTCGCCTGCCCCCCCTGGGCCTACCTCGTCGCGGCCGCCGCGCCGGCGCGCGACGTCGAGGCCGCGATCGCGGCCACGTGCGCCGCCGGCCGGCGGCCCGATCACCTGGTCGTGCTCGGTCCGGAGGGTCTCGAGGTCGCGGAGAGGACCTCGCCACCCGGTCCGGGCGGCGAGGTCCTCGGCGTCGACGTCGCGCCCGAGCGCCTCGTCGTCCGCGTGCGCGCCGCCGGGCCGGCGTGGCTCGTCGTGCGCGAGGCCTACTCGCGCGACTGGGTCGCGACCGTCGACGGCGCCCCGGTCGTGACGGCCCGCGCCGACGTCCTGTTCCGCGCCGTGGCCGTGCCGCCCGGCGAGCACGAGGTCGTGATGGTCCACGCGCCCGCCTGGTGGGCCCCGGGCCTGGCGCTCGCCGCGCTGGGCTGGGCCGGCCTGGCGGCGCTCGGCGTCCGGGGGTGCCTCGGCCCGCGCCGTGGCGCCTGACGGCGTCGCTCGCGCGCCGACGGGCCGTCAGCCGCCGCTCACGATGCGCCGCGCCCGCAGGACCCAGTCGTCGGGCGGCTCGACGGCCGCGAGCCGGCGCAGGACGTCCAGCGCCTCGGCCCGCGACACGGGCGCCGGTCGACCGGCCGCCTCCTCGTCGAAGTGGCAGCGGATGGCGAGGGTCAGCGCGGCGCGCCGGCCGGTGTCGTCGTCGTGGCCCACGAGCGACCGGAGCAGGTCGACGGCGCTCGCCCGCATGGCCCCCTCGGCCTCGAGGAAGAGCTGCTCGGCGAAGAGCACCTGCGCCCACCGGTGCGGCGGCGATGCGGGGGGGACCTCGCCGCGCAGGAGGGCCAGGCGCACCGCCGCCTCGGCCGTCGCCGCATACGCCTGGGCTTCATCCAGATACACGGCCTCGGCCTCCGCCGCACGTCCCTTCCGCTCGAGCGTCAGATGGGCGCGAAGGACGCGCCCCTTGGCGACGCGCGCGTGCAGCGGGGGGAGGAGGTGGTGTAGCACCTCCTCCTCGGGCACCAGGTCCGGCCGGGTCAGCGCGAGCCTGGCCAGGGCGAGCCGGGCCTCGTCGTGGTCCACGTCGTCGCCGAACCCGCCGTCGACCGCCCACCGCAGGAGCGCCGCCGCCTCCTCGGCCCGGGGGGGCGCTGCGGCGAGGGCCGCCTGCGCCTGCCAGATGAGGCAGAGCCTGGAGCCCCGCCGGGCGCCCTCCTCGAAGCACGCCCGCGCGGCGTCGAGGCGGCGCCCCTCCTCGAACAACAGCCCGAGCTGGTGCCAGGCGCGCATGACGAGGACCGGCTCGTCGGCGTGGGCCGTCACCCAGCAGAGCAGCCCCGCGCTCGTGGCCGGCTCGGCGAGGCGCAGCTCCTTGGCCGTCTTCATCACCCGCTCGACGTCGAGCCAGGAGCGCGGGTCGGGGAGGGCGCCGCCGCCGGGGAGGGTCCGGGCGGGGAGGAGGTCGTCGAGGCCTTCCGGGGCGCGCCTGCCGCGCGGCGCGGGCGCGGGGCGCGGGTCCGGTCGGAGCGGCGGCTCGGGCGGGCGCTGCGTCGCCGGCGCCTCGCCGGGCGCTGAGGCGACCGGCGCGGGCGGGCCCGTGGCGGGCCCTCCGACCAGGGCGAGGCCGCAGACGAGCGCGAGGGTGACCCCCGCGCAGAGGAGCGCCGACGCGAGGGCGACCGCCGCCCGTGACCGCCTGCCGCGCGGGCCGGCGGCCAGCGCCGCCTCGAGGGCGCAGGCGAGGGTCGCCGTCGACGCGGCGCGCCGGGTCGAGGCTCGAGCGCCTGGCGGAGCGCCGCGTCGATCGCCGCCGGCGCGCCGGTCCGGGCGGGCCGCGGGCGGGCGCCGCAGGCCAGGGCCGCGAGGAGCCCGTGCGGCCCCTCGCGGGCGAACGGGCGCTCGCCCGTGAGCAGCTCGTGCAGCACGACGCCCAGCGCCCACGCGTCGGCCCGCCCGTCGACCCGCTGGCCGTCGAGCTGCTCCGGCGCCATGTAGGCCGGCGTCCCCAGGGCCGCCCCGGTCTCGGTGAGCGTCGCCGCCGCCAGGTCGCGCGCGCAGCCGAAGTCGGCCAGGCGCGCCCGGCCCTGCGCGTCGAAGAGCACGTTCTCCGGCTTGACGTCGCGATGGACGAGCCCGGCCGCGTGGCAGCGCTCGAGCGTCCGCGCCAGCCCCGCCACGAGCGTCGCCGCCTCCTGCCAGGGCCAGGGCGCGCCCATGCGCGCGCGGAGCGCGCCGCCGGGCATGAGGTCCATGGCCAGCACCATGCGCCCGCGCTCGACCCAGGCGTCGTGCACGCCGACG
The DNA here is from genome assembly GCA_019636275.1 of Planctomycetota bacterium. GTDB lineage: Bacteria > Planctomycetota > J058 > J058 > J058 > JAMLIC01. The sequence goes on from JAHBXY010000284.1 coordinate 2,814, forward strand.
ACGTCGGCCGCGGCGACGCGCGCCAGCGCCTCGGCCTCGCGGCGGAAGCGCGCCGCGTCCTCGGCCGACAGCGCCCCGTCGAGGACCTTGAGCGCGTGGACGGCCCCGGTCTCGACGTGGCGCCCGCGCAGGACCCGGGCGAAGCCGCCCCGTCCCAGCTCCGCCTCGACCTCGTAGGCCCCGAGCCGCGCCACGACCGGGATTCAACCGGCCGCGACGCGGCCGCGCCAGGCCTGGGACGAGCCGATCGGACGTGACCGGGTCCGGCGCTCGCGGCCGCCGGCCGAGCTGGCCAGCTCACGGCGAGCCGATCAGTCGTCCGCGTCGGCCGCGTCGACGTCGGGCTCCTCCGCGTCCTCGTCGGCGAGCCCCTCGTCGACGACGTCGCGGCCCTCGAGCGCCGCGGCGTCGCCGGGCTCGTCGAAGATCCCGGCGTCGAAGCCGGCGATCTCGCGGAAGCGCGGCCGCTCGGGCGCCGCGGGCGGCTCGGGCGCCCGCGGCAGGGGCTCGTCGGGCGCGGCCGCCTCGCTCTCGAGCTCGGCGCCCCGGCGGAGCTGCCACTCGGCGTCGACGAGGCCGCGCTTGAGCAGGCCGTGCGCCGCGCGCGTCGCCTCGGCGAGGTCGTCGCGGTCGATCACGTGCAGCGGCTCGTACATGAGCCGCAGGAGCTGGATCGTCTGGCGCAGGTTGCGCACGATGTCGCCGTCCGACGCCTCGGTGAGCTCGCGCAGCTCGCCGAACTCCGCCCCCTGCGCCCAGGCCCACACGACGCCCGAGAGGTCCCAGTCGAGGAGCTTCGTCTGCTGGCGCACGCCCTTCTCGTGCTCGGCGCGCGTGAGGTCGCTCACGACCCGCTGCGCCTTGCGAAACACGGGGATCCCGACCAGCTTGCCCGGGTCGGGGCCGCCGTACCAGGTGTTCTTGCGCTTCTCGAAGACCACCGCCGCGGCGACGACCGCGAGCTGCTCGGGGGAGAGCCCGTCGAGGGCGCCGCTCCACACGAGCTCGGTGATCAGGAGCTCGTGGCCGAACACCTGCATGGCGAAGCGGCCGCGCTGGGTGACCTCGGCCTCGGGGCCGATGTACCCCAACCCGCGCAGGACCTCGAGCTTGAGCTTCACCTGCTCGACCATGCCGCCGAAGCGCCCGCCGCCGGGCGCGGGCGGGAGCCCCGCCGCGCGGCGCGCCGCCTCGCGCTCCTCGACGAAGCGGATGAGG
>JAHBXY010000285.1 GCA_019636275.1 Planctomycetota bacterium
TCGAAGGCGCCGCCGGCCGCCCGGTGCTCGACCGCCCGGGCCAGGACGACCTTGTCGAGGTCCGGGCCCAGGTCGCCCAGCGCGCGCCGGACGCGCGCGAGCCACGCGTCGCGCGTCTCGCCGCCGACCTGCTCGACGCCGGCGTCGACGACGCTCGCGTCGCCGGGCGTGCGTGCGAGGTCCGCGAGGAGGCGCGCCAGCGCGTCGTCGTCGGTCGCCGGGTACACCGCCATGCCGGCGCGGTCGCCGCGGCGCCACACGAGGCGCTCCGGCACCAGCGCCCAGGCGCCCGGCCAGCCCGCCCACGGGTCGTCGGACGCGGAGATCCGGGCCGGGTCGAACGCCAGGCCCACCGCGGCCACGGGGACGCCGGGGGGGGCGTCCGGGACGAGTTCTGCGAGTCGTGAACTCACGTCGAGGAGCCCACTCACGTCCGGTGCCACGAGGACCTGCGCCGCTCCGGCGGCCACCCAGGCCACGTCGCCCGCCGGGTCGAACCACGCCGCCGCGGGCTGCCCGCGGCCGAGTTCGAGGCGCAGCCAGGCAAGGAGTTGCGCGTCGTCGACGGCCTCGAGCGGGGCCTCCACCCGGCGCCACGGCCCCGCCCCGGGGGCCGCCAGGCCCGCTCTTCCGGGTTTGCAGGACGCCATGACGCGACGTATCATGTTTGCAGATTGCCGTTAGCGACCGGCCGCCGGGAGTTGTTCAGCGAGTCGTGAACAGCGGAGCCTATCCGCCGGTCGCGGCGTCCGCAAGCGCGTGGCCATCTGCGCTGGCGGCCGACGCTTGGAGCGACTCCATGCCCGACCGGGACGCCGAACGCCTCGACCACCGCGTGCAGCAGGTCTGCTCGGCCGCCGGCACGCTCATGGAGTACTGGGGCTTCAAGTCGATCCTCGGGCGCGTGTGGACCTACCTGGCCCTGCGCGCGCGGCCGCTCTCGCAGACGGAGGTCGCCGACGCGCTCGGGGTGAGCAAGTCGCTCGTGAGCGCGGCGGTGACCGAGCTCTCCGGCTACGGCCTCGTGCGCGCGGTGGGCGAGGGGCGAAACGCGCCGCTCGAGGTCGTCATGGACGTGTGGCCCGTGATCACGGACATCCTGCGCACGCGCGAGTGGCTGCTCCTCGAGTCGGCGCGCATGGCGCTCGACCAGGCGATCGAGGAGGCGCAGGCCAGCGGCAGCCGCGCCTACGACGTGCGGCGCATGGAGGTGATCAAGGCCATGATCGCCGCCGTGCAGCGGCTGCTCGGGATCGTGATCTCGATCCGCATGCCCGGCTCGGCCGCCGGCGTCCAGGACTGGATCGCCACGGCCACGAGCCTGATCGACAGCCTGCGCGCCTTCGGCTCCGCGGCCGACGACGCCCGGCGCGGCTGATCAGCCCCGGGTGGCGGGCCGGACGGCGCAGACGTCGTCCTCGCAGCGCCCCGTCAGCCGCAGGCGGTTCTTCGCGAACGCCCGGTAACCCGCGTCGAGCAGGTGCGAGACGCCCGGCAGGCGCGTGAGCGCGACGAGCGGCCCGAGGCCGACCGCGGCGTAGAGGCGCCGGAAGACCTCGACGCCCTCGACCCACGTGCCGGCGGGCAGGCGCCCCTGGATCCGCGCCATGAAGTCGTCGAGCGTGCGGTCGTGCGCGGCGGGGTCGAAGCCCGGCGCCGCGATGTCCGTGAAGCGGATCCGCCCCCGCCCGCGGTCCAGCCGGCGCAGCATGTCGACCTCCCGCCGGCACAGCGGGCAGGCCCCGTCGTGGAAGACCTCGATCAGCCAGTTCATGTCGAGGTATTGTACATATTTTCCTGATGCGTCAAGGGCTGGTGTAGGCCCAGGTCCCCATGACCACGCGCTCCGTCCGGCCGCGGGCGTCCTCGGCGTGAACGGCCACCACCCACTCGAGGCCGTCGGCGGGCCGCACGCGGAACAGGACCTGCCAGCGACCATCGACCTGCGCACCTTCGCCGAGCGCGACCGGCGGTGCGGCCAGGGCGTCGTCGACGTCCTGGCCGCCGCGCACGCGGAACAGCGCCCCGCGGAGCTGCGCCGCGTCGGGCGCGTGCAGGGTGACGCCGACCTCGACCTCGTCCTCGTCGGCGGCGGCCCGGCCGACGACCGGCGCGCGGTCACCGATCAGCCCCCAGGGAGCGTCGGCCTCGACGTGCGCGCGCACGCCCGGCTGAACCTGCTGGGTCGCCGGCCCGGCCGGAGCAGGGCAGCCGCCGAGCAGAAGGACGAGCAGGGCGAGTCCGCGGGCACGACGGGCAGGGCGCACCGGCACCTCCGCGGGGCCTCGAAGGCAACGGCGGTGCCAGCCCTGCGGTCACGAGACTTCGGGTGGGTGGGGGCGTCCGATTTCCGCAAACCGGGGCATCCCTGTCGCTGCAGGCGTCAGGCCAGTCGGGCGGTCAGGGTCTCGAGCACCTGCCGCGGGTACGGCGGCCCGCTCACGACCTCGACGAGGTGCTCGAGCGCGGCGTGAGCGCGCGCCGGCCAGGGGGGCGACAGGGCCGCGAGCTGCCCGGCGGCTCGCTCGGGGTCGTCGGCCCCGTCGGCGCGCCCGAGCACCTGCAGGACGGCGAGGGCGACGTGCGGGGCGTAGGGCAGGCAGAGGAGGCGCGCCAGCCAGGCCGCGTGCGTCGGGTCCGGGGCGTCGCCGAGGGCCAGCACGCGCTCGAGGGCGCGGCGCACGACGTCGTCGACCAGCGGCGCGCCGTGGCGCCCGGCGTGGATGTAGCGGTGTCGCGAGTGCTCGAGCCGGACGAGCTCGCCGAGCGACGCGATCGCCGCCGCCTGCGCGTCGCCGGCCGGGGTGCCCGTCGGCGCGCGCGGCGGGTCGTCGTCGAGCCGCGCGCGCGCCTGCCGCTGACCGTCGCAGCCGAGCTGCTGCGCCAGGAGCGCGTCCGGGACGACGACGTCGGCGCCGCCCGCCAGCGCGTCCGCCAGGCGGTCGAGCTCGGCCTCGTCGTGGTGGTGCTCGGTCAGGAGCACGCTCCGCGCCCGATCCTCGTCGTCGACGGGCTCCCAGTCGCAAGCGGGGCAGGGCAGCAGCGCGCCACGCTTGTGGGTCCCGCACACCAGGCAGACGGCGAGCGACATCGCGGCTCCTCCCGACACGAGCCTAGCCGCTCGCGCTCGTCCGACCAGGGCGAGGCCCGTCCCGGGCCACGGGCGAAACGGGGCGCCGTGCGAGGGCGACGGGCGAGGCAAAGCGGTCGCCGAGGGCGTCGGGGTGACTCGGGCCTGTGAGTGCGACGTCGGCCGAGGCGGTGAGTGGCTGGCGCCCGAGAGCAGGGTCCGGGGGGTGGAGCCCGAGCACGGTCGCGGGGCTGGACGTCGGCCCGGGTTCTGGCGCATGTGAGTACGGTCGCGGGGCTGGCCGTCGGTGCGGGTTCGTCGACGAGGGCGGTCGGGTGCCTGGTGTCCGTGAGCATGGTCCCGGGCGATGTCGGCCCGCGGTCCGACGACGAGGGCGGTCGAGAGGCTGGCGCCCGTGAGCACGGTACCGGGGCTGGCTGTCGGCCCGCGGTCCGACGACGAGGGCGGTCGAGAGGCTGGCGCCCCGTGAGCACGGTACCGGGGCTGGCTGTCGGCCCGGGGTTCGACGACGAGGGCGATCGAGTGACTGACGCCCGTGAGCACGGTCGCGGGGCTGGCCGTCGGCCCGGGGTCCGCCGACGAGGGCGGTCGAGTGGCTGACGCCCGGAAGCATGGTCTCGAGGCTGGCCGTCGGCCCGGGGTTCGACGACGAGGGCGATCGAGTGGCTGGCGCCTGTGAGCACGGGCTCGGGGCGGGCCGTTGGCCCGGGGTCCGTCGACGAGGGCGGTCGAGTGGCTGGCGCCTGTGAGCACGGGCTCGGGGCGGGCCGTTGGCCCGGGGTCCGTCGACGAGGGCGGTCGAGTGGCTGGCGCCTGTGAGCAATGGCTCGGGGCGGGCCGT
>JAHBXY010000286.1 GCA_019636275.1 Planctomycetota bacterium
CGCCGCGGCGACCGTCGCCCGCGACGCCCTCCCGGCGCCCGAGCCGCCCGCCCCCGGGACGCGCGGCGGCATGCAGGCCATGCTCCTCGGCCCCCACGCCATGCTCGGCGGCGAGCTCCTGCGCGCGTCCGAGGCCATCGTCGACGCCCTCGTGGCCCGCGGCGCGCACGAGGACGCCCTGCCGCTCATCGAGGCGGCGCAGCAGGAGCTCGGCCGCACGCGCAGCCCCGGCGCCCGGCGCACGCAGCTCCGCCTGCTCGAGCGCGCGGCCGCGAGCCTGCGCGCGCTCGGGCGCGAGCCCGAGGCGGTCGAGGCCGAGCGCCTCGTCGAGGAGGCGCGCCGCGCCTGGACCCCCGAGGGCGAGCGGCGCGGCGGCGGCGGTCCGGACGGCGGCGACCGGCGGACCGGCGGCCGCCGTCCTCGTGGTTAGCCTTGGCTCGAGGCACCCCTCGGTGTCCTCGGTGACCGTCCTCGCTCGACAGGACGACGGGTGCTCGCGTCGAGCTAAGCCCAATCTCGGGGGGGACCGGTGACGAGGTCGAGCAGGGCGCGCTCGGGGGTGCCTTCAGGCGGCGGGGCGGGGTCGTAGTCGAAGCGAACGCGGGGCGGGAGCGAGGCGAGGATGCTCTCCACGCGGCCGCCGGTCTGGAGGCCGAAGCGCGTGCCGCGGTCGTGGACGAGGTTGAACTCGACGTAGCGGCCGCGGCGCTGCAGGTGCCAGCGCTCCTGGTCGGGCGTCACGGGCGTCCCCATGCGGCGCTCGACCAGCGGCAGGTAGGCGGGCACGAGGGCCTCACCGAGGTCCTGCTGGAAGGCGAGCACGGCGTCGGGGTCGCCGGTGAGGTGGTCGAAGAACACGCCGCCGACGCCGCGGGCCTCGCCGCGGTGCGGGAGGAAGAAGTAGCGGTCGCACCAACCCTTCCAGGCGCGGTAGTCGGCCACGGCGTGGCGGGCGCAGGCGTCGCGCACGACCTCGTGGAAGTGACTCGCGTCGTCGGGATGAAGCGCGTAGGGCGTGAGGTCGCAGCCGCCGCCGAACCAGCTCACCTCGGTGTCGGTCTCGAAGTAGCGCAGGTTGGCGTGGAACGTGGGCGCGTGCGGGCTGCGCGGGTGGAAGATCATGGAGATCCCGGTGGCGAAGAAGGTCGTCGGCCGCCGGTCGTCGGGGAGGCGCAGGTGCTCGACGAGCGCCGGCGGGGCCGGCCCCCACACGGCCGAGACGTTGACCGCGGCCTTCTCGAACACGGCGCCGTCCTGGAGGACGCGCGTCAGGCCGCCGCCGCCCTCCGGGCGGTCCCAGGCGTCCTGGCCGAACGCGGCGCGGCCGTCGAGGCGCGCCGCCGCCGTGCAGATCGACTCCTGCAGCCGCGCGTAGAGCGCCTCGGCCCGCGCGCGCATGGGTGCCTCCTGCATCGTCCGCTCCCCTCCCTGCTCACTCGACGTGGAGCCGCACCCGCCAGACGACGCCGGCGCCCTCGTCGTCCACCCACAGCGGGGTCAGCCGGTGGTCGGACGCGCCGCCCTCGACGACGAGCAGGAACGGCGCGTCGGCGGCCCCGTCGCCCAGGTCGACGCCGGGCGCCTCGCGCCCGGCCGGCGGCGGCGCGGCGCGCAGGAGCTCCTCGTCGGACCCGGGCGGGGCCGGGAGGAGCGCGACGACCAGCTCGACCTCGCCGGGCGCGTCGAGCGCGATCCACTCGGCGCGCCGGTTCGGGACGAGGACGTCGGTCGCCGGCTGCGCGGGGCGGGTCGAGGCGTGCAGGACGCGCGCCGCCTCGCCGCGGGCCTCGAGCAGGACCGGCCAGGCGCGCGTCGAGGGGCGCGCACTCCGAGCCGGTGCCGCGCGGGACGCGGGCGCCCGAGGCCAGCGCCTGCGGCGGGCCGCCCTGGGCGGCAGGGCTAGCGCCACGCGGGCCGCCGGGCGCGGAGCACCTCGACCGTCAGCGCGGCGACGTTGCCGACCGCGTCGCGGGCGACGACCTCGGCCCGGTTGCGCCCGGGGTGCAGGGTCAGCGGGGCGGCGAACCCGCCGTCGCGGCCGAGGCCCACCGGCGCGCCGCCGACGAGCACCTCGACCGCCCCCGGCGCGTGGCCGCTGAGGCGCGCGCGCGGGCCGAAGGTGCGCGGCGCGTCGACGCGGGCGTCGAGCGCCGGCGGGAGCGTGTCGACGAGGACGACGCGGCGCGCGGCGGGCCCGCCGTCGCCGAGGGTCAGGAGGAGCGTGTGCTCACCGTCGGGGAGGTCGCGGCGGACGGTGAAGGCGCCGTCGTCGGCGACGGGGACCGCGACGCCGTCCAGGCGCAGGGTCGGCGCCGGGGCCGCGGCCAGCCAGGGCTCGATCCGGCCGCGGACCTCGACCCAGGCGGCCGAGGTGACCGTGGCCTCGTCGGCGGGCGCGAGCAGGACCAGCCGGACCGGCACGGCGGCGAGCGGCGCCGGGTCGGGCGCGGGATCGGTCGCCGGGTCGGGGGCGGGCGCGGGTGTGGGGTCGACGGCGGCCGCGGGCGCGGGATCGACGACGGGAGCGGGCCCGGGCGTGTCGGGCGCGGGGTCCGTGGCGGGGGAGGGCGCGGGCGTGCTGCCGGTGCCCGGCGTGGGCTGGGTGGTGGGCGTGGGGTCGGCGGCGGTGACGACGACCGGGCTGGGGTCGCCCGGCCTGGGGTCGGTGACCGGCGCCGGGTCGGCGGGCGCGCCGGCGGTCGCGCGCGGGTCGCGCGGGTCGGGGACGCGCCGGCTCCACACGTGGGCGCCGAAGACGAGGGCCACGACGACTGCCACGAGCAGGACCCCGCGGCCGGCGCGCGAGGCCGGCGCGGGCGGCGCGCCGGAGGGCGGGACGGTCGGGGTCAGGCCGCGGAGCGTGTGGGGGCCCGGCCCGGAGGCGTCGCCGCGGGTGGGCGCCGTCCCGGCGAGGTCGTCGAGGCCGCCGGGCTCCAGGCGCTGCGTCGGCCCGAGCGCCGCGTCGAGGCCGCGGAGGAGGTCGTCGGCCGTGCGCAGCCGCTCCTCGACGCGCAGGGCCAGCGCCTGCGCGCAGAGGGCGTCGAGGTCGGCGGGGACGTCGGGGTCGACGGCGGAGGGCCGCGGCGCCGGGGCCTTGCCGTCGAGCACGCGCTGCTGGGCGATCCACAGCGTCTGGAAGCTGCCGCCGGGGAAGGGGTGCCGCCCGGTGAGGGCGAAGAAGAGCATCACCCCGAGGGCGTAGACGTCGGCGCGCTCGTCGACGCTCGCCGCGTCCTCGAACTGCTCGGGCGGCATGTAGAGCGGCGTGCCCATGCCGGTGCCGGTGCGGGTGAGGTCGTCGGTCGTGGCGTCGGCCGGGTCGGCGACGACCGCGGCTTCGCCGCGGACTTTCGACAGGCCGAAGTCGGTCAGGTGGACCGCGCCGTCGGCCGCCTGGAGGAAGTTGGCCGGCTTGAGGTCGCGGTGGACGACGTGCTGGCGGTGCGCGGCGGCCACGATCGCGACGGCGCGGCGCAGGCGGCGCAGGCGGTCGACCCGCGCGCCGCTCGACAGGTCGAGCGGGCGGGCGCCCTCGATCAGGTCCATCGTCAGGTAGAGCCACGCGGTCCCGTCGACGCGGCCCCAGTCGAGGGCGCGAACGAAGCCCTCGACGCGCCCGAGGCGGTTGCCGAGCTCGGCCTCGCGGCGGAAGCGGGCCTCGAACTGCTCGACCTGCCCGCCGCCCGCCTCGGAGAGCTTCAGCGCGACGCGCTGGGAGAACTTCTCGTCGCGCGCGACGAACACGGCGCCCATGCCGCCGCGCGCCAGCTCGCGCTCGATCAGGTAGCGCCCGGCCACGCGCGTCCCGGGGCCGAAGGGGGGCGTCACTCGAGCACCGGGAACGCGCCGCCGGGGTCGCGGGCGCGCACGGCGCCGCGCTCGCCGAGCGACCGCC
>JAHBXY010000287.1 GCA_019636275.1 Planctomycetota bacterium
CGCCCTCGTCCTCGCCGCGGCGCTGGCCGAGCTCGTCCCCGCCTACCACGCCGCCAACCCCACGGCGCCCGACGAGGTCCTCACGGCGCCGCCGCCGCTCGCCGCGCCGATCCTCGCCGCCGACGACCGCCGCCTCCTCGACGTGGCGCGCGACCACCCCGACGCCCTCGTCGCCGCGCGCCGCCTGCGGCGCAACGGGCCGACGCGCTTCGGCGTCGAGTACTTCAGCGGCTTCGAGTCGGCGCCGCCGCTCCTGCAGGAGGTGCAGATGCTCGCCATGCTCGAGGCCGCGCCCGACGAGCTCGTCGACCTGGCCGGGCGCGCCAGCGTGCGGTGGCTCGTCGTCGACGCGCCGCTCGACGACCCGCGCGTGCGCCTCGCCGGGACGGACGCCGGCGCGCTCCTCTACGAGCACACGCGCGCCAGGCCACGCTGCTACGTGCTGCGCGGCGAGGCCGTCGAGCCGGCGCGCCTCGAGGTGCTCGCCCCCACGCGGCTGCGCGCCCGGACGCGCCTGGCGTCACCGGGCCGGCTCGTCGTGGCGCACGCGTGGTACCCCGGCTGGAGCGCCACGAGCGGCGGGCGCGAGCTCGAGCTCGAGCTCGTCGAGGACCTGTTCATGGGCGTCGACCTCCCCGCCGGCGAGCACGTGGTCGAGCTGACCTTCGAGGACCCCGAGCTCGAGCACGGCCTCCGGCTCTCGGCCGCGGGCTGGCTCCTCTGGGCGCTGGCGCTGGTCCTCGTCCGGCGTCGGGGCGCGCCGGCCGCGGGGTGATCGACGGTTGGCTCGAGCTTCACCGCAGAGGAGCAGAGGAAGCAGAGGTGCGGAGGGAACAGGACCTCAGCGGCTCCGCTCTCATGAACAGGGGAGCGCTGCGAGCCTCGCCGTCGAGCGCTGCGAGCCTCGCCGTCTCGCGGAGCGAGCCTCGCCGTCTCGCGGAGCGAGCCTCGCCGTCTCGCGGAGCGAGCCTCGCCGTCTCGCGGAGCGAGCCTCGCCGTCGAGCGCTGCTCGTGGCACCGGCCGTCCGCCCGCCGAGAGTTCGCGAGGAGGCCGAGCGAGCGGCCCTGGAGGTCCGGCCCGAGACCTCGCCGAAGGCCTCGCGAAGCGATCGTCGCCGCTGGCGAGGAGCGACGAAGGCGCTTGCGGTGCAATGAACCGTGGAGCGACGAAGCCCGCGGCGACGAGGGCGAGCGAGGCCGGGGCGGCGTCTCCGGCCGGCCCTCTGGGCCCTCTGCTGCCTCTGCTCCTCTGTGGTGACCCTCAGGAAGCGGTTCGCGCCGGTCGGCCTGGTGGCCGCCTGGCGAGCGCCTGCCTCCCGCACTACGCTGCCCTCATGACCACGCGGAGCCCCGGCGTGAGGCGAGCCTAGGCCGTGCGGCCGGGCGGCGGCGCGGCGATCGGCCCCTACGTCCTCGAGGGCGAGGTCGCCCGCGGCGGCATGGGGGCGGTCTACCGCGCGCGCCGGCGCGACGACGGGGCGGTCGTCGCGCTGAAGGTCATGGCCGACGAGGGCGGCGGCCCCGACCGCGCCCGGCGCTTCCAGCGCGAGGCCGAGCTGGCCGCGCGCCTGCGCCATCCGGGGATCGTGCGCGTCCACGACGCGGGCGCGGTCGGCCCGCTCCGCTACATCGCCATGGACCTGATCGACGGCGACCCGCTCACGCGCCTCGTCGGCCGCCTGGCGCCACGCGAGGCGGCCAGGTTGGTGGCGCAGGTCGCGCGGGCGGTGGAGGCCGCCCACGCGCAGGGGGTGATCCATCGCGACCTCAAGCCGGACAACGTCCTCGTGCGCCGCGACGACGGGGGCGCGGTCGTCACCGACTTCGGCCTGGCGCGAGAGGTCGACGGCGACGCGCTGACGCGCTCGGGGGCCCTCCTCGGCACGCCGGTCTACATGGCGCCCGAGCAGGTGCGGGGCGAGCGGGCCAGCCCGGCGTCGGACGTGCACGCCATGGGGGCGATCCTCTTCGAGGCGCTCACGGGCGCCCCGCCCTTCCAGCGCGACACGCTGCCGGCGCTGCTCGTCGCGATCACCGACGAGGTCCCCCCGCGGCCGAGCGCGCGCGTGCCGGGCGTCGACCCGGCGCTCGACGAGGCGGTCCTCGCCGCCCTGCGCAAGTCGCCGTCGGCGCGCCCGACGGCAGGTGACCTGGCCGCCACCCTGGAGGCCGTGGCCGAGGGCCGCGCGGGCGCCCTGCGCCGCCGCGGCCGCGTCGTGGCGGCCGGAGCGGCGGCCGTGGCCGCCCCGGCCCGCTGCCGCGGCCTGCGGCGCCGGGACCCCGTCACCCGCCGCCACCGGCATCGGGGCGCCGCGGCCTCCTGCGGCGCCGTCGCCGCCGCCGGAGCCCGCCGACGCCCCGTGGGAGCAGCCGCCCTGGCTGACGGTGCTGGCCGAGCGCGCCGACGCCGCGCGGCTGCTCGCCGCGCACGACGCCCTCGACGCGGCGGCCGCGGTCGACCCGCGCACGCGCGAGCGGGCGCGCGCGCTGCTCGCGGAGGTGGACGCACGCTGGCGCGAGCCCGCGCCCGACGACCCGGCCCGGGTCGAGCGGCTCGACCAGCTCCTGTGGCTCCACTGGCTGTGGCGCCGCGTCGACCCGGCGCACACGCTCCCGGCGCGCGCGCGGCGGGTCTTCGCCGACAACCGGCTGTGGGCCTCGCGCGGCCGGCTGGAGACGGGCTACCTCCTGCGCGTCGCGCGCGCGACCTGCGCCCTCGACCCGGCGGACGTCGACGCCTGCTTCCTCTACGTCGACTGCCTGGCCCGGCTGCCCGGGCAGCCCTACGACGAGGGGCTCGTCCGCGCCGGGCTCGCCGCCGCCCGCGCGGCGGGGCACGAGCGCTGGACGACGCTGGCCCTGACGCACGCCCGGCGGCTCTCCCGCGACGACGCCCTGGCCGCCGAGCGCGAGGCGACGCGCGTGGAGCTGCTCGAGCTCGTGCGCGCCGCGGCGCCGGCGTCCGGGGAGCGCGCGGAGGCGGTCGAGCTCCTGCTGCTCGGCGCGGAGGCCGCGGCGGGCGACGAGGTGCACGACCTGCTCCGCCGGGCCGAGGACCTCGCCGGCGACGACCCGGGCCTCCTCCGCCGGCGCGCGCGCACGCTCCTCCGGCTGGGGCGCGCGTGCTCGGAGCGGCGGCCGCGCGGGGCCTTCCTCGGCGACGGCGCGCGGGCGGCGCAGGAGGCGCTCGAGGCGGAGCTGCGGGCCGGGTCGCGCGACATTGCCAGGTCGGCCACCCTGCTGTGGGAGGTGACGCGCGAGCTCGGCGAGCCTGCCCGCGCCCTCGCGGCGCTCGACCACGCGCGGCGCGACGGGCGCCTCGACGGACACGCCGGCCTGGCCTTGCGCCGGGCCGTGCTGCAGGCCGAGCTCGGCGTGGACGGCGCCCTCCTGCGAGAGGCGCTCGACGACCTCGAGGCCGCCGTCCAGGCCCTGGTGACCCGCGCGAGCCAGCGCCCTGCCGAGCAGGAGCTGCTCGCGGGCCTGGTCCAGGAGGTGCGCGTCGTCGGCCGCGGGGCGCCCGACCCCGCGGTCCGGCTCGGGCGCTGGCTCCTCAAGGGCGACGTCATGCGCCTCCTGGATGAGTGAGGGTCGGGACCGCAGCGCGAGCGCCTCGCGAGTCAGCGGTGAGGGGTTCGAAGCCTCACGGTCAGGAAGCGCGACCCCCTCGCGAGGTAGCGGCGAGGCGTTCGAGGCGTCCTCCGGAAAGCGCGAACGCCTCGCCGGGGTCACCGGCGAGGCGCTCGAGGTCAGCGGAGGTCGTTCGCCTCAGTTGTCGTAACGACGGCCGCCGCGGCCGCCGCCGCCGCCACCACCGGCGCCGCCGCCGCCGCCACCGCC
>JAHBXY010000288.1 GCA_019636275.1 Planctomycetota bacterium
GCGAGCGCGGCCGGACGCGCGCCTGCCCGCCGGCGAGGTGCGCCTCGAGCGCCTCGGCGAAGACCGCCGCCGTCGGCCGGTCGGCCGGGTCCTTCTCCAGGGCGGCCAGGGCCAGCTCGCCCAGGTCCCTCGGCACGTCGGCGCGGCGGTCCCACGGGCGCGGCGGCGGCTCGTCGACGATCTGCTTGAGGAGCAGGGCCCCGGTCGCGCCGTAGGGGTATTCGTCCGTGAGGAGCTGGAAGAGCATGACCCCGAGCGCGTGGACGTCGGCGGCCGGGCCCGGGTCGGCGCAGCGCACCTGCTCGGGCGCCATGTACTGCGGCGTGCCGAGGGCCACGCCGGTGCGCGTGAGCTGCGACTCGTGGTCGAGGATCCGCGCCAGGCCGAAGTCGGTGACCTTCGGCTCGAGCGCCTCGTCGAGGAGCACGTTGCCGGGCTTGAGGTCGCGGTGCACGACGCTCTCGTCGTGGGCGTGCGCGATCGCGCGCGCGACCTTGGCCAGGATCTCCAGCGCCTTCCGTGGCTCGAGCCCGCGCGCGATCGCCTGGCGCAGGTCGCCGCCCGGGGCGAAGGGCATGATGATGTAGGGCTGCCCGTCGGGCGCCTCGCCGGTCTCGAGCACGCCGATCACGTGGGGGTGCGAGAGGCGCTCGAGCGCCGCCGCCTCGCGCCGGAACCGCTGCCGGTGGCGGGGCGACACGTCGAGGAGCAGCTTGATCGCCACGCGCTCGCCCGTGGCCAGGCGACGCGCGCGGTGGACGATCCCCATGCCGCCGCGGCCCAGCTCGGCCTCGAGCTCGTAGCCGGGCAGGTGGACGCGCGGGCCGAGGAGGCCGGCGAGGATCGACGTCTGCTGCGTGCCGGCCGGGCGCACGGGCTCGTCGCTCTCGAGCACGCCCGCCGACGGCGGCGTGGCGATCACCTCGTCGGTGGCCACGGTGGTGCGGAACCCGGGGCGGAGCGGCGCGTCGCTCTCGAGGAGCCCGCCCGGGGGCGGCGTGGCGATCACCTCGTCGGTGCCGACCGTCGTCCTGAACCCCGGTGCGGGCGGCGGCCCGCCGCGCTCGAGGGCGCTCGACGAGGTGGGCGTCGGGATCACCTCGTCGGTGGCCACGGTGGTCGAGAAGGCGGGGACGCGCAGCTCGGCCGAGGCGAGCTCCGCCTCGAGCCTCCGGCGCGCCTCGGCCGTGACCAGCCCCAGGTCCACGAGGGCGCCGCCGAGCCCGCCCGGCATGCCGCGGTAGCGCTGGGCCAGCTCCCGCGCCCGCGCCTCGGGCACGAGCCCGCGCGTGACGGCGAGGCTGAGGAACGCGTGGTCCCGCGGGTCGAGCACGGGTCAAAGATAGCGGGGCCGGGTGGCCTCCCGCGAGCGTTCGGGGGCCGCTCTCTCGGCCGGCGCGGTCGGACGAGCTCAGGGTGCGGAGCGGGAGGGCTCCGACCCGGGCGGCCCGGCGAGGACCCAGAGCAGGGCTTCTTCGGGCCTGGACCCATAGATCGCGTCCTCGTCGACGAACCCGGCGACGTCCAGCCACGAGCGCAGCGGTGGCTGCCCCCCGACATCGACGTTGCCGGCAGGGTCGCGCGCGTCGTCCACGAAGGCGCGAGCGATCCGCCCGGTCTCCACGACGACGAGCTCGCCAGAGGGGACCGTGTCGTCGTAGCCGGCGTACACGAGCGGCTCTTGTCCCGCGAGCGTGCGCCACTCCTCGGCCGGGATCGCGCCCAGGCAGCCGGAGAGGTCCTCGAACACGGTCCACTCGTCGTGCTCGAAGATCAGCAGCGCAGCGCCTCGCCACTCGCCTGCCGCGTCACAGGCGAGCCCCACGGCGTCGAGGACACGGACCCGGCGCGGAGGAGCCTCCTCCTCCCGGCGTAGCCAGGACCGCAGCCGGACCGCGGCAGCCTGGGCGGGCAGTCGAATGCGCATGAACGACGGGCACATGCTGCCTCCAGCCACCAACGAGACAACGAGGGCATCGAGGGTCCGCGACGGGCTCCTGATAGCATCTCGCCCGCCGTCGCACGAAGCGGGCCGGGCAAGGGCACTCGATGTCTCGTCGGACCGAAGCCAGGCGTCGGACGGTGGCGCGGGCTCGCTCGGACGAGGCCAGCCCTTGCGGGGTCGGTCGGCCGGGTCTACATTTTCGTAGAGGCACTCCCGTGTCCGAGACGCAGATTTCCGCCTATATCTCCGACAGCACCAGGCGCCTCGTCGAGGAGTACGCCGAGGCGCACGGCGTCAAGAAGGGGTTCCTGATCGAGGAGGCCCTCTTGCACCACCTCCAGGCGCTCCGGGAGCTGCCCGCGGACGTGATCATTCCCCCGCGCTTGCTGGTCGACGGGGAGACCGCCGAGCGCCTCCGCGGCCGCGTCCGCGAGCCACGTCGGCCGACCAGGGCCATGCGCGAGCTCTTCGGTGAGCGAGGCGAGTGAGCGGAGAGACCTCACGCATCGAGGTCCGCAAGCTCCGGCCCGACGACGACCGGACGCCCTTCCGCTCCGGGAACCTCGACCTCGACCGCTTCTTCCACCGCTTCGCCGGGCAGAACCAGTTCAGGCACCACGTCGGGACGACCTACGTCGCGGTCGAGGAGGGCGTGGTCGTCGGCTTCGCCACCGTCTCGCCCTCCGCGATCGAGGTCAAGGACCTGCCCCCGAAGCGGCGCAAGGGCCTGCCGAGCTACCCCCTCCCGGTCCTGCGCCTGGCGCGCCTCGCGGTCGACGAGCGCGCGCAGGGCCGTGGCGTCGGCTTGCTCCTGCTGAAGGCGGTCTTCGTCCTCGCCCGCGCGCTCGCGACCGACTTCGGGTGCGTCGGCGTGGTCGTGGACGCGAAGCCCGAGGCGGTCGCGTTCTACGCGCGCTACGGCTTCGAGGAGTTCGCCATCCTCGCCGGCGAGCTCGGCGATCGACCCGCGCCGAAGACCCTGTTCCTCGAGCTCGGCGCGATCCCGGCCACCCCGGAGCCACCGCCGCCGCCCTGATGGTGGAGGCGGAGTAGACTCTCGGCGCGGCGAGGAGACACGCCATGGACTTCGAGTGCAGCGACGAGGTGAGCTACCCCGTCGAGCGGCTGTACCGGCTGATCCGCGACGAGATGCCCGCGATCCTCCCCTACCTCGACGACGTGGAGGAGATCCGGGTCCTCGAGCGCGCGGAGGAGCCGGGCGGGCTGCGCCTGGTGAACCTGTGGCGCGGGTCGGTGAAGGCCGCGCCGGCGGTGGTGCAGAAGTTCATCACGCCCGACCTCGTCACGTGGACCGACCACGCCTTCTGGCCGACGGACGCGAACCGGGCCGAGTGGCGGCTCGAGCCGCGCGTGGGCGGCAAGCTGTTCGAGTGCACCGGGACGACGTCGGTGCTGCCCGGGTCGCGCGAGAGGACGTCGCGGCTGCAGGTCCGCGGCGCCCTGCACGTCTATCCCGAGCGCCTGCCCGGCGTGCCGCGCCTGCTCGCGGGGACGATCCGCGGCGCGGTCGAGTCGTTCATCGTCGGCATGATCGTGCCGAACTTGAAGACGCTCGCGCGCGGCGTGCAGCGCTACCACGACGATCAAGCAAGGCAGAGCTAGTGGCGGAGGAGGCGGAGCCGCTGGGGCCCGCGTCGCTGCGCCTGGGCGCGGCGGTCGCCGCCCTCGGCGCCCTGCCGCTGGTCGTGGGCGGCCTGTGGGCCGACCTCCTGCCGGCCGCGGCCGCGCCGGCGCTCGCCGGGGCGCTCGGGCTCCAGCTCGCGCTGGCCGTCTGGGTCCTGCCGGGGCTGTGGGCCGCGCTGCGCCCGGGCGAGTCGAAGACGCGCGAGGGCGCGGCGCCG
>JAHBXY010000289.1 GCA_019636275.1 Planctomycetota bacterium
GCGCCGCCTCGACGGGCGGCCCGCGGCCGGGCCGTGGTTCGGCGCCCTGCCCGAGCGGCACCTCGTGCGGCTCGGCGCCTGGCTCGACCTTCGCGACGACGAGCGGGCCTGGCTCGAGCGCGGGCTGTTCGAGGCCGCCTACGACCGGGTCGCCGACAGCGGCGCCGTCGACCCGGGGCGCTCCTTCGTGCTCGATGCGTGGCTGCGCGACCAGGGCCACCTGTGGCTCGCCGTCCCCGACGGGCCGGGGCCCTGGCCGCTCGTCGTGTTCCTGCACGGCAACGGCGGCCCGTTCCAGTTCTACGCCGAGGTCCTGGCGCGGGCGGCCGTGTCCCGCGGCTTCGCGCTCGTCATGCCGACCTGGGGCTTCGGTCACTGGTCCACGGACGCCGGCCGGGCGCGGCTCGCGGCGGCCGTCGAGGCCGTCGCGCGCCAGCACCCGATCGACCTCTCCCGGGTCCACCTGCTCGGCCTGTCGGCCGGCGGGATCGGCGCCGTCGAGGCCTTCGCCCGCGACCCGGCGCGCTTCCGCGCCTGCGCCGCGCTGTCGGGCGCGCCGGCGGCCCCGTCGGGCGGCGACCCCGCCTTCGGCGGGCGCCCGCTGCTCCTCGTGCACGGGGCGCGGGACGCGCGCGTCCCGGTCGCCGCGGCGCGCGCGCTGGCGCGGGCGACGGCCGAGCATGGCGGCCGGGCGGAGCTCGTCGAGGTCGCGCACGGCGACCACTTCATCCTGCTCTCGCACGAGGCGCACGTCGTCCGGCTGCTGCTCGACTGGCTCCGCGCGCAGGGCTGAAGCGCGCGAGGGCGACGCCGGACTGCGCTCCAACTGCGTCCGACGTCAGTTCATGCACGTCGATCCCTTCACGAGCCGACGGGCGCGCGATTAGATGAAGTCCATGGGTCCTCAATGCCCCCACTGTGGCGCGGTGTATGAGTGGACCTGCGGCGAGCTCGAGGAGCAGGTCACCGCGCCGAAGGTCTACTTCTGCCAGGAGTGTCGCGGCCTGTTCATCCTCGCCCCCGATGAGGTCGAGGCCCTGCAGGACCGCTTCCGCCCCGCGCTGGAGGAGGCCACGTCGTCGGACGACCCGGACCTCGGCGACGTCGACCTCGACGTCGACGACGCTCCGGAGCTCTCGCCGCAGCCCTCTCCCGTGCAGGCCCAGGCCCGCCCCATGGCGGAGGGGCCGCTCGTCCTGCGCGACCGGGTCGTGGTCCTGAGCGGGCCGCACCAGGGCACGGTCGGCACCGTCGTCGTGATCGACGGCGATCGCGTGACCCTGCGCGTGGACGGCAGCAACGCGCGCGTGCGCGTCACCCTCGGCCAGCTCCAGCGGGTGTGACGCCGGCGTCCTCGTCGCCGGCGCGCATGGCCGCCAGGCCGGTCCACGCCAGGCCGACGCCGAGCGACATCACGGTGAGCGTGAGCAGGAAGGTCGCCGGGCGCACCTTCCAGGGCCACGTCGTCGCCGGCAGCGCCGCCCCGTAGCTGGCCACGGCCAGCGCCGTCACGCACGCGTAGTAGAGCAGCGCCAGGAGGCCGCCGGCCAGGCAGGCGCGCCGCACGACGTCGACCGCCGGCCGCCCGCGGCCGCGCCGCACGACCACGGCGCCCACGACGCCGGTCAGCCCGAGGACGAGCACCGGGCCCACCTCGTGCCAGACCCAGGCGTGATACTTCACGGTGAGCGCCCCGACGTCGCCCCAGCCGAACGCGCCCGCGCGCACCTTGTCGACGAAGGCGCCCGTCGTGCGCCGGATCACCGGGAAGCCGCGCAGGGCGACGACGAGGTAGGCGAGCGCGCCGACGACGCCGGGGCCGAGGATGATCCGCCCCAGGTCCCACATGGCGCGGCCGCGCTCCGCGCGCGAGCCGGCGCCGAGCTTGGCCCGCAGCCCCCAGCCGAGGAGCACCAGGCCGGCGGCGGCCGTGCACAGGACGACGTACTCCTGCAGCGTGTCGGGGACGAGCTCCAGCGCGGCGGCCTTCCAGGCGCCGACGCGCGCGCCGGCGCGCTCGAGGTCGTCGACGAGCTCGCCCTGGCCGGAGTCGCGGGCCAGCCCGGCGACCGCCTTGTGGACGTCCTCGCCGTGCGTGAAGTAGTCGAGCCCGCCCGCGAAGCACACGAGGGCCAGCCCGATCGCCACGAGGCGCGTGGCCAGGACGGAGCGCACCCGCTCCTTGGTCACCGCCTGGGCGGCGATCGCCTTGAACCGCTGGGACGCGGTGTGGCGCACCGACTCGTCGGACAAGCGCGGCCCTCCCCGTGCCCTCGCCGCAACGTAGCGGGGGCGGTCCGACCGGGCAACGAGCGGACGTATCCGTTGGCGCCGTCGGGGGCGACCCCGTATGGTCTCGGGGCGAACCCGATCCCGGAGGGACCATGTCGGGCTGGAGCAAGCTGTTCAAGCGGGCCGAGCTGACCGGCGGGGAGCCCGACCTCGTCGTGCGCCTGCTCGACGCGGTGGCGAGCATCCTCCAGGGCGCGCAGGAGGAGGAGACCTTCCGGGAGATCCGCGCGCAGATCAAGGAGGTCTTCGCCTGCGACGACGTGTCGCTGTTCTTCCTCACCGACGAGAAGCCCACGCCCGACGAGGGCGAGTGGGTCCTGCGCGTGCGCGCCGGCTTCGGCGAGGGCAACCGCGTGACGCAGGCCGACGCGCGCTCGGTCCCGGCGCTGGTCTCGGGGAAGCGGCTGGTCGCGAGCGACTTCCTCACCGAGAAGGCCGTCCTCAAGGCCGTTGCGCTCGCGTTCGACGAGGACTGCTTCTACGGCTGCGACATCGAGAACAAGAAGGTCGTCCTGCTGAAGAACCCCACGCCCGAGGACGACATGGGCTCGGGCGACCTGTCGGTGCTGGCGATCCCGCTGCGCCACCAGGCCAAGGTCGGCCGCGTCGTGGAGAAGACGCGCGTGGGCGTGCTCGTCCTCTACAAGACGCCCGTGCGCCGCGACCTGGCCGAGCTCGAGCGGCCCCTGCGCTCGGTGCTGGCCCACGCCGTCGTCTCGTCGCGCTGCCAGCTCCGCGACCCGGTCACGGGCCTGTTCACCGAGGCCTTCCTCAAGGAGGAGCTGGGCCGGCAGGTGAACCTGTTCGACCTCACCGGGGGCAAGCTCATGGGCGGGCTCGTCGTCGGGCACATCGACACCCTGCACCTCTACCGGCAGACGCTCGAGTCGGCCGCCAAGGTCGACCCGGCCGAGGTCTCGCAGCGCGTGTCGGACGTCCTGCGCGGCGTGAGCCACTGCGTGCAGCGGCGCGCCAGCGACCACGCCCTCGGGGCGGGCGCCGACTACAAGTGCGGCTACGTGGGCCGGATCGGCCACGACGACTTCGGCGTGATCCTGCCGCGGCTGTCGGCCTTCGAGCTGTGCATGTGGGGCCAACGTCTCGCCAAGGAGGTCGTCGACCACCCGTTCCAGGGCGAGGAGATGCTCCCGCAGGGCGAGGTGACGGTCACCCTGCGCGTGATCCCCTTCGGCGGCCACGGCGCGCACGCGCCCGAGGCGATCTGGAAGCTGGGCAAGGACGCGCTCGACGAGGTCGTGCGCGAGCAGAACAAGCTGCGCAACGACGCCGCGCAGCTGCGCACGGTCGTCAACACGCTCCTGGCGCTCGGGCCCGAGGGGCGCTGGGTGGCGCCGTCCGAGCTGTCGAAGGAGCAGGGGGCGCCCGCGGCGCCGAGCGCGCCGGCCGCGCCGGTGCACACGAAGGTCGCCGGGCTGGACCTCGTCGACGACGTCACGGCGGCCACGACCCGGCGCGTCCCGCGCAAGGGGCCGC
>JAHBXY010000029.1 GCA_019636275.1 Planctomycetota bacterium
CCCGAGCCCGAGCCGGAGGAGCGCGGGTTCCTGGCCCGCGTGGCGGTCGAGGGGCGCGCGGCGCAGGTGTCGCTCCTGTGCCTCGCCGGCCACTACGGCGCGGCCCGCGACCTGGCCCAGACGACGCTGGCCCGCGACCCGGCCAACGCCCGCGCGCACGCCGCCCTGGGCGAGGCGCTCGCCGGCCTGGGGCAGGACGCCCAGGCGCTGTCGGCGTACACCAACGCCGTCCGCGCCGACCCGAACGACCCGGCGCTCGTCCGCGGCTACGCGCAGGTGCTCTCGCGCCTCGGCCGCCACGCCGAGGCGGTCGCCGCCTACCGGCGGCTCGTCGGCCCGGGCAAGGGCGAGGCGCGCGACATCGTGGCCCTCGCCGCGGCCCTGCGCCGCAGCGGCGACGCCGCCGGCGCGCAGCGCGCGTTCGAGGAGCTGGCGCGGCGCGACCCGCAGAGCCTCGAGCCGGTGCGCCAGCAGGGCGAGGCGCTCCTCGCCGGCGGCGACATCGACGGCGCCGCCGCCTGCCTCGAGCGCCTCCAGCAGCAGGAGACGGCGCCCCACGCGATCGCCCTGGCCCTCGCCGAGTCGCTGGCGAGCGCCGGCCGCGCCTCGGCGTCGCCGCGCGCGGCCCTGGCCTGCGGGCGCACGTTCCTGGCCGCCGGGCGGCCGCTGGCGGCCGTGCGCGCGCTGGGCCCGCTGGCGGCGCGCGACCCGAGCGACCTGAACCTCAAGCGCGCCCTTGGGCTGGCCTACGCCCGGCTCGGGGCCGGGGCCCTGGCCGAGGAGCAGCTCCTCGTCGTCGCCCAGCGCGGCGCCGCCGGCGCCGACGAGTTCCTGGCCCTGGGCGAGGTCTACCTGGAGCGCGGCGACACGGTCCAGGGGGCCCGGGCGCTCTCGCAGGCCGTGCGCGCGCGCCCCGAGGACCCGGTCGTCCGGCGCGCCCTCGCCCGCGCCCTGGCCGCGCAGGGCGACCTCGAGGGGGCCCTGCGCGAGCTCAAGGCGGCGCACCACCACGCCGGCGCCGACCACGCGGCGCTCGAGGACGAGCTCGACCGCATCACCGAGCGGGCGTTCGCCAAGCGCGTGCGCCAGATCGAGGAGCGGCTGCAGGCGCAGGAGGACGACGCCCAGGCCCGCCTCGACCTCGCCGAGGCGCTGGTCCAGCGCGGCGACCTCGCCGACGCGATCAGCCACATCGAGCGCGCCAGCCAGGTGGCCGGGTTCCTCGACGCCGCGGTGCTCCTCACCGAGCGCCTGCTCGAGGACGCCGACACGAAGCGCCCGCTCGTGCTGCTCCTGGCCACGCTCTTCGAGCGCCACGACGACCCGGCGCGGGCGATCGTGGCCCTCGAGGAGTACCTGGCCGCCGCGCCGGACGACCCGGAGCTGCGCCTCGTGCTCTACCGCTGCTACGCGGCCACCGGCCGCATGCAGGACGCCGTCGTCGGCCTCCGCGCGCTGCTGCAGGACGCGCCGCCGAGCCAGCTCCAGCACGCGGTCGAGCTCGCCGCGCGGCTCCTCGACCAGGAGGGCTACCAGGCGCTGGCGGTGTCGGTCGCCCGCGCCGAGCGCCGCCTCGGCCACGTCGAGGCGGCGGGGCGGCTGTTCCGCCGCCACCTCGAGGCCGAGCCCGAGGACGCCGACGCGCGCCACGAGCTGGCCACGCTCCTCGAGGACGCCGGGCAGGTGGGCGAGGCCTACGAGGTGCTGAAGGTCCTCCTCGACGACGGCCAGGGGACCACGGCCGAGCTCGAGCGGCTGGCGACGCTGGCCCTGGGCGCCGGGAAGGTCGACCACGCGGTCGAGCTCCTGCGCCGCTGCGTCGACCGTCACCCCGAGGACCTGTCGCTGCGCCACGCGCTCGAGGCGGCCGAGGCGCGCCAGCGCGACGAGCAGATCCGCGCCCTGCGCGGGGCCTCGCGCGACGAGGACCGCCTGCGCCTGGCGGCGCTGTGCGCCGAGGCGGGGCGCGCCGAGCAGGCGATCGAGATCCTGCGCGCGCTGGGGCGCCTGGGCGACAACCCGGAGCTCTCGTACCTGCGCTTCTCCGCCGAGCACTTCGCCCGCACGGGCAAGACGGCCAAGGCCGAGGCCGCCATGCGGCAGGTCGGCGCGGCGCTCAGCTACCCGGCGGGCTCCGACCAGCACAAGCAGCTCCTCTGCCGCATCGCCGCCATGCACGAGCACGCGGGCGAGCGGCGCGCCGCGCGGCGCGTCTACCTGGAGGTCCACGCCCTCGACGCCCGCTTCCAGGACGTCGAGGCGCGCCTCGAGGCCATGAGCGACGACGTCGCCGGACAGGCGGCCGCGGGCGCGCTCGACGCGCGCCTGGTGGAGCTCGTCGACGTCGGCGCGCCGCTGGGGACGATCTTCGACGCCCTGAACGCCCACGACCTGGCCCTCGACCCCCGGCACCTGGAGAGCTTCCGGACCTGAAGGCGTGGCCTCGCGGCAACGCGGCGGCGGAGCGCCGTTTGTTGTGGCCCTGCTCCGTGGGAGGGGCCACGTCGCAAGTCGACGCGGGCCCGGCGGCCCGCGCGGAAGTGCGCGCCGCGGACGCGAAAGGAGTCGCGGTGCACCAGCGGGGCGACGTCGGGCGGCGGGAGGCGGTCATCAGGTGGCTGCTCGAGCGGCTGGACCCGGGCGCGCTCGAGCGGGTGCGGCGGGCGGTGGGCGGGGGGCCGGGCGCGTCCGTGCCGGACCTCGTCGCCGAGCGCGGCGTCGACCTCGACCTGCTCGTCCGGACGGTCGGACCCGACGAGTGGCGCGCCGCCCTGCGATCGCCCGCGCGCTGACGGCTGGCGCGCCGGCCTCACACCCTGTATCCCTTGGTCCATGAGCCCACGCCGCGCGCTGGCCGCCCTGGTCCTCGTCTCCGCCTGCGCCACGTCGGAGGAGCAGGCGCCCGCGGCGGCGCCGGACGAGGGGGCCCGGGGGCAGGTCGGGGCGGTCGACGGCAGCGGCCCCGCGCAGCCCGGCCGCCGGCGCGCCGACCACATCCTGATCGACGTGACGAAGGCCGACCTGGCCACGCAGGTCCTCCCGCTGTTCGAGGAGCAGGTCGGGCTCACGATCGTGTGGCGCGGCGACCCGCGTCAGCTCACGCTGCGCCTCACGCAGCCGGTCCCCTGGGAGGAGGCGCTGTCGCTCGTGTGCCAGTTCACGCGCACGCATCCGACGCGCGACTACCAGGACCGGATCGTCCTGAAGGACGGCTGGGGCGGCGACCTCGGCGACGGCGACCTCGAGGCGCTCAAGGCCCGCGGCCAGGCCCGCGGCGGCGGCCAGGGAGGTCGACAGGGCGGGGGCGGCCAGGTCGCCCAGCCGGGCTGGAACGACGGCCGCCAGGCGCCGCCGCCGACCGGCGGCGGGGTCCCCCAGCCGACCGGGGCCTACTCGGGGGGCGAGGAGGCCAACCGCCTGCTCCAGGGCACCAACACCAGGACCTCGCCCCCCAGGTAGGGCGACGGCGGCGCGGGACCGCTGCGAAGCCGCGGGGTGATCGCGTACAATCCTCCTGGACCCCGGCGGGAGGACCCCCATGGAAGCCGAGCTCTACTTCCAGAACCTGGCCCTGGCCGCGCTCGTCGACGGCGAGCTCGACGACCGCGAGACCGCGCTCCTGGAGAAGCACGCCGAGAACCTGCGCCTGTCGAGCGAGAAGGCGCAGGAGATCCTCAACCGCGTCGCCGCGGGCGAGCTCACCGAGTTCTACAAGCCCCAGAGCCGCGAGGCGCGCGAGCGCGCCTTCAAGGCCGTGGTCCGCATCCTCCGCGCCGACAAGAAGCTGACCGGCAAGGAGCAGAAGATGATCAAGCTGATCGGCGTGCGCATGGAGATCGACGACGCGCGCATCGACGAGGCGCTCCGCCACTAGCGCGCGCCCGACACCCGAGGGGGACGGGCGGCGCCGCCGCGCGGCGCGCCCGAGAGAGGTTCCGCTCCAGATGACCACTCCGCAGCCCGCGGCCGGAGCCCTCCGGGAGCTCCTGGCCCGGCGCATCGTCGTCCTCGACGGCGCCATGGGCACCATGATCCAGCGCTACGGCCTGGTCGAGGCCGACTACCGCGGGGAGCGCTACCGCGACCACCCGCGGCCGCTCCTGAACCTCAACGACGTGCTCGTCGTCACGCGGCCCGAGGTCGTGCTCGAGGTGCACCGCGCCTACCTCGACGCCGGCGCCGACATCATCGAGACCAACTCCTTCACGGCGACGAGCATCGCCCTGGCCGACTACGGGCTCGAGGGCGCCGCGCTGGAGCTCAACCGCGAGGCGGCGCGCCTGGCGCGCCGGGCGGTCGAGGCGTTCGAGGCCGACCACCCGGGCGAGCGGCGCTTCGTCGCCGGGTCGATCGGGCCGACGAACAAGTCGGCGTCGGTCGTCGTCGACGTCAAGGACCCGGCGCGCCGCGCGGTCACCTTCGAGGAGCTGCGCGCGGCCTACGCCGAGCAGGCGCGCGGCCTGATCGAGGGTGGCGCCGACCTGCTCCTGCCGGAGACGACCTTCGACACGCTGAACCTCAAGGCGGCGCTGGTCGCGATCGCCGAGGTGCAGGAGGCGCTCGGCACCGACCTGCCGGTGCTGGCCTCGATCACGATCACCGACGCCTCGGGGCGCACGCTCTCGGGGCAGACGGTCGAGGCCTGCTGGCACTCGATCTCCCACGCGCCGCTCCTGGCCGTGCTCGTCAACTGCGCGCTGGGCCCCAAGCAGATGCGGCCGTTCGTGACGGAGCTCGCCCGCCTGGCCCCGGTGGCCGTGGGCTGCTACCCCAACGCCGGGCTGCCCAACGAGCTGGGCGAGTTCGACGAGGGGCCGGAGGACGTCGCGGCCGTGCTCGGCGACCTGGCGCGCGAGGGCATGCTGAACCTCGTCGGCGGCTGCTGCGGCACGACCCCCGACCACGTGCGCGCGATCGCGGCCGCCGTGAAGGGGGTCGCGCCGCGCACGCCGCCGCCGCCGTCGGACCTCCTGACCGTGAGCGGCCTCGAGCCCTACACCTTCCGGCCCGACGGCACGTTCACGCTCATAGGCGAGCGGACGAACGTCACCGGCAGCAAGAAGTTCATGCGGCTCATCAAGGACGGGAGCTTCGAGGCGGCGGTCGAGGTGGCCCGCCAGCAGGTCGAGGGCGGGGCCAACGTCCTCGACGTCAACATGGACGAGGGGCTCCTCGACTCGGTCGCCGCCATGCGGCGCTTCCTCGACCAGATCGGCGCCGAGCCCGACATCGCCCGGCTGCCGGTGATGGTCGACAGCTCCGACTGGCAGGTCCTGGAGGCGGGCCTGAAGTGCCTCCAGGGCAAGGGGATCGTCAACTCGATCAGCCTCAAGGACGGCGAGGAGGTCTTCCTCCAGCGGGCGCGGACGATCCGCCGCTACGGCGCGGCCATGGTCGTCATGGGCTTCGACGAGACCGGCCAGGCGACGACGGTCGAGCACCGCGTGCGCATCGCCGAGCGCGCCTACCGCCTGCTCACGGAGAAGGCCGGCGTGCCGCCGCAGGACATCATCTTCGACCCGAACATCCTGGCGATCGCCACCGGGATCGAGGAGCACGACTCCTACGCGGTCGACTTCATCGAGGCCGTGCGCGAGGTCAAGCGGCGCCTGCCGGGGATCAAGGTCTCGGGCGGGCTGTCGAACGTGTCGTTCGCCTACCGCGGGCAGGACCCCGTGCGCGAGGCCATGCACGCGGTCTTCCTCTACCACGCGATCAAGGCCGGCCTGGACATGGCGATCGTCAACGCCGGGCAGCTCGCCGTCTACGAGGAGATCGAGCCGACGCTGCGCGCGCTGGTCGAGGACGTGGTCCTGAACCGGCGGCCTGACGCCACGGAGCGGCTCACCGAGCACGCGCAGCGCCTGGGCAAGGAGGGCAAGCGGCGCGAGCAGGACCTGGCCTGGCGCGAGCAGCCGCTGGAGAAGCGGCTGGCGCACGCGCTCCTGCACGGGATCGTCGAGTTCATCCAGCCCGACGTCGAGGAGGCCCTGCGCGCCTACCCCGAGCCGCTGCAGATCATCGAGGGCCCGCTGATGGCGGGCATGAACGTGGTCGGCGACCTGTTCGGCGCGGGGAAGATGTTCCTCCCGCAGGTGGTGAAGAGCGCGCGCGTCATGCAGAAGGCCGTCGCGCTGATCGAGCCGCACCTGGAGAAGGCCGGCGGCAAGGGGCGCGGCAAGGTGCTCCTGGCCACGGTCAAGGGCGACGTGCACGACATCGGCAAGAACATCGTGGGCGTCGTGCTCGCCTGCAACGGCTACCAGATCGTGGACCTGGGCGTCATGGTGCCGGCCGACAAGATCCTCGAGGCGGCGCGCCGCGAGGGGGCAGACATGATCGGCCTCTCGGGCCTGATCACGCCGTCGCTGGGCGAGATGGTCCACGTGGCCGCCGAGATGAAGCGCGAGGGCTTCGAGTGCCCGCTGCTGATCGGCGGCGCAACGACGAGCCTGCGCCACACGGCCGTGAAGATCGCGCCGGCGTACCCGGGCCCGGTCGTGTGGTGCAAGGACGCCTCGCGCGCCGTCGAGATGGTCGGCGACCTGGCCGACGATCAGCGCCGCGTCGCGCTCGCCGCGCGCACGAAGGCCGAGCAGGAGTCGATGCGCGCCGACTTCGAGGCGCGCCGCCACAAGCAGCCGCTCGTGCCCCTGGCCGACGCCCGCGCGCGGCGCCTGCGCCTCGACTGGGGCCAGCAGGACCTGCCGCGCCCGGCGAGCCTGGGCGTCGAGGCGGTCGACGTCGACCTCGCGGCGCTCGTCCCCTACATCGACTGGACGCCCTTCTTCCACGCCTGGGAGCTCACGGGCACCTACCCGGCGATCCTCGACGCGGCCGACCGCGGCCCCGAGGCGCGCAAGCTCAAGGCCGACGCCGACGCCCTCCTGGCGCGCATCGTCCGCGAGCGCTGGCTGCGCGCGCGCGCCGTCGCCGGCCTGTGGCGCGCGGTGAGCGACGGCGACGACGTCGTCGTGCTCACCGACGACGGCAAGGGCGAGCGGGCCCGCTTCCCCATGCTGCGCCAGCAGCAGCGCCGGGCCGCCGACGACGGCCGCCCGTTCCTGTGCCTCGCCGACCTCGTGGCCCCCCGGGACGCCGGCCTCGTCGACCACGTCGGCGCCTTCGCGGTGACCGCGGGCCTGGGCGCCGACGAGCACGTGCGCCGCTTCCGGGCGGAGCAGGACGAGTACCAGGCGATCATGGTCCAGGCGCTCGCCGACCGCCTGGCCGAGGCCTGCGCCGAGTGGCTGCACGAGCGCGTGCGCGCCCGCTGGGGCTACGACGAGGTCGGGCGCGTGACGCCGGACCGGCTGATCAAGGAGGAGTTCCGCGGCCTGCGCCCGGCCCCCGGCTACCCCGCCTGCCCCGACCACACCCTCAAGCCGACGCTGTTCGACCTGCTCGGCGCGACGGAGGCGACGGGCGTCACGCTCACCGAGAGCCTGGCGATGATCCCGGCCGCGTCGGTGTGCGGGTGGTACTTCGCCCAGCCGGTGAAGTACTTCGCCGTGGGCAACATCGGCAGGGACCAGGTGCTCGACTACGCCCAGCGCCGCGGCATGAGCGTCGGCGAGGTGGAGCGGTGGCTCGCGCCCAACCTCGACTACGCTTAGCCCGGATCATGCACGAGTGGAGGTCGTCACGTTCACGCGAAGTCGAGCCAGGAGAGTGCAGGATCCGGGCGGTGCCCGAGCGAGGGGCTCGGCAAACACCGGGCCGGTCTCCACACGGTGTCGTCGAGGAGCGCCGAGCCCCGAGCGAGGTGGCCGACGACCTGGCGAGGATCGTTCAGGGTTCCGTGCAGGTGCGGTGCGGCTGTCGTCACGCGGTCATGAATGATCCGAGCTAGGTGTGATCGACGGCTGCGGCCGCGGATGCCGGGCTCTGCGGCGCGCGCGCGGCCGATAGGATCAGGCGATCGATACCGGCCGCGCGCGCGCCGCAGCGCCTCGGCCTCCGCGCCCTCGCCTCACTCGTGGTTGCATTCCACCCGTGGCTCGAGCGTGCCGAGTGCGAGCTCGTCACTTCGAAGACAGGTCCTTGCGTGACCGACGGCTGCGGCCGCGGATGCCGGGGCGAGGGGGTGCGCGCGCGGGTCGTAGGATCCGGAGATCGAGACGACCCTCGCCGCTCGTCCTCGACCCGTCAGAGCGAGCGATGGGGACGGGCGGAACGGGCCAGATCGTGCCGATCCGGGGACTGGCGCCGATCGCCCGCCCCTCGCGAGCGCATCACGCGTCGCAGGTCACCTGAGCCGCTGCCACTCCACGGCCACGTGCACCGCCTTGTGGTCCGAGAGCGGGCCGCCGGCCGCGTCGACGAACTCGTCGGCGAAGCGCCAGCGGAGCGGCGCGAGGGCCACGTCGGCCGTGCTGCGCAGCATGACGCGGTCGATCGTCTCGGGCAGGCCGCCGATCGTGCGGGCTGCGTCGGCGAGACCGACGCGCGCCATGAAGTCGACCAGGATCACCTCGTCCTGCGGGGTCGTCGCCTTGAGGTTCGTGTCGCCGGCGACGATCAGCGGCCGGTCGACCGAGAACGCCTCGATGAACGTCGCGAGCTGCGCGAACTGCGCGCGCCGCGCGTCGATGTCGCCCTGGTCGCGGCCGGCGTCGGCGTGCAGGTTGTAGACGTCGACCTCGACGCCCGGGCCGAACACGTGGCGGGCGAAGGTGAAGCCCTTCGAGGCCAGGCCGTCGCTGCTGTGGTTGAACAGGCCGTGCCAGCGCGACCACTTCACGCGCGTGAGCGAGTGGAACGGGGACTCCGAGAAGGTGTTCAGCCCGTCGTTCATCGGCGTCGAGTGCCCGACGAGCGGCGGCGACTGGAAGGGGTGGCGCGCGTCGCGCGCGAGCTCGACGTGGTACCAGAAGTCCTCCTGCACGAGCACGAGCTCGTACGCGTTCAGGAGGGGGCTGATCTGCGGGATGTTCCGCACGGGGTCGGAGCTGGAGATCCCCTGCGGCAGCCCGGCCACGTTGTAGGAGAGCACCTCGACCACGCCCGTGGGGAGCGTGGACGTCGCGGTCGTCGCGGGCGCCGGCGTGCTGGAGGAGACCGGGGCCGCCGTCGTCGAGGCCGCGCCGCCGCCGCCGCCCGAGGACGAGCCGCCACAGCCGGCGGCGAGTCCGGCGAGGAGCAGGGAGAAGATGGTGGTCCGCGGCATCGCGCCTCCGCGCCCGGTGCGGGCTCGGTGATACCGGATCGACCGCCCGAGCTCAACGACGTGGCCGGTTTTTACGTCCGCATCGCGCGCGCAACCCCAGTCCCTGGTGAGGGCGACCCCTCGTGCCTGCGGAGCCTCGCGGCCGAGCGGGGAGCCTGCCCCTGCCCCGACCCGGGGTCAGGGCGGACCCCGTTGCGCTTGCCCCGGCGGGCCGGGCGGCGCGGCGCCTGCGTGGGACCCCGCGGAGGAGGGCGGGATGGCCAGTCAGACGGAGCGATCGTCGGCGGTGTACCAGCTCGCGACGAGCACGCGCACGCTCGTGCTGCGGCCGGGGGCGAAGGTCCGGATCGGGCGCCATCCCGACAACGAGCTCGCGATCGACGACGCGACGGTCTCGCGCTTCCACGCCGTCCTCGCGTGGGAGGCCACGGCGGCGCGCCCGGTGGTCGAGGACCTCAACAGCCTCAACGGCACGCTGCTCGACGGGCTGCGCGTGAACCGCGGCGCGGTCCGCGAGTGGTCCACGGTGCGCGTGGGCCAGGTGGACGTGTCGGTGTGCCTGACGCATCCCGCCCTGATCCCGTCGGCCGGCGACTCGGCGTGCCGCATGTTCGACGAGTGGTCGCCCGACGAGCGCGGCGCCGTCGACGGCCCCGAGGCGGTGCAGGAGCTGCTCCTGCGCCTCGAGCGCTCGCGGCGGACGGTCTCCCTGCTCCTCCAGGGCGGGGGCGCGCAGGCCTGGGTGACCTTCGGCCGGGGCGGCGTCGTCGACGCGCGCTCGCGCGGCCTGCGCGGGGTGGAGGCCCTGCGCGACCTCGTCGCCCACGCGCCGGCGGGTCCATACCTGATCACGACCGCGGTGGTGCCCTGCGAGGCCACGCGCGCGCTGTCGGTGCGCGAGTTCCTGCGCGACGAGGCGCGCCGGCCGGGGTCGCTGCTGGCCAGCGGCGGCTGATCAGGCGCGCTTGATCCGGTCGCCGCCCACGCGGTTCGGGCTCGTGCCGGTGCGCTCCACGGCGGTGACGTTCGCGAGCGTCGTCTCCGCGATGCGCGCCAGCGCCTCGCGGGTGAAGAACGCCTGGTGCCCGGTGACGATCACGTTGGGGAACGTGAGCAGGCGCGCGAACACGTCGTCCTGGATCCCGCCGGCCGACAGGTCCTCGAAGAACAGGGCCTCCTCCTCCTCGTAGACGTCGAGGCCCAGGTGGCCGATCTTGCCGCTCTTGAGCCCGGCGATCACCGCCCGCGTGTCGACGAGGCCGCCGCGGCTGGTGTTGATCAGCATGACCCCGTCGCGCATGAGCGACACGGCGCGCGCGTCGATCAGGTGCCGCGTGCGCGGCGTGAGCGGGCAGTGGAGCGTCACGATCCCGGCCTGCGAGAGGAGGTCGTCGAGCGCGACGTAGGCGGCGCCCATGGCCTCGACCGCCGGGTCGGGCGTCGGGTCGTAGCAGAGGACGCGGCAGCCGAAGCCGAGCAGGATCCGCGCGACGACCCTGCCGATCTGGCCCGTGCCGACGACCCCGGCCGTCTGCTCGCACAGGTCGAAGCCGAGCAGGCCCTCGAGCGAGAAGTTGCCCTCGCGCACGCGGGCGTGGGCGCGGTGGAGCTTGCGGTCGAGGGCCAGGATCAGGGCCACCGTGTGCTCCGCCACGGCGTTGGGCGAGTAGGCGGGCACGCGCGCGACGACCAGCCCCAGCCGGTCGGCCGCGACCAGGTCGACGTGGTTGAACCCGGCCGAGCGCAGGGCGATCAGCCGCGTGCCGCCGGCCGCCAGGGCCTCGAGGACGGGCGCGTCGAGCGTGTCATTGACGAAGGCGCACACGGCGTCGTGCCCGTGCGCCAGCGGGGCCGTGAGCAGGCCCAGGCGCGGCTCGAAGAAGGTGAGCTCGTGGCCGTGGGGCGCGTTGGCGGCGGTGAGGAACTCGCGGTCGTACCCCTTGGTGCTGAACACGGCCACGCGCATGGGGCCCTCCTGCCGGCGATGATGCACGAGGCCGGCGCCGCGTGGGGGCGGGGCAGCGCGCCGCGGGTGGGGTGGTTTCCCCGCTCCCGCGGGGTGACGGGGCGGGCAGGCGCGCCCGATGCGGAGTGCATGGGATTTGCGCCAGGTTGGCCGTGATCGACCTCGACCCCTCCCACGTGTTCCGCATCCAGGCCCCCGACCGGGTCGTCGTCCTCGCGCGGGGGCAGCGCCTGGGGATCGGCCGCGACCCGCGCAACGAGCTCGTCGTCCACGACCCGACGGCGTCGCGCTTCCACGCGGCGCTCGACTGGACGCGCCGCGGGCCGCCCGTCGTCGTCGACCTGCGCAGCGCCAACGGCACGCTCCTCGACGGGGCGCGGGTCGACGGCCAGGCGGCGCTGGAGGAGCGCTGCGCGCTCACGATCGGCCGCCTGACGCTCCACATCGAGCTGCGGCACCCGGCGATCATCCCCGCGGCCGAGCCGCTCATGGTCCCGCTCGCCGGCGAGCGCGGCCCCGAGCTCGACGGCGTGCTGCCGGGCCCCGCCGCGCTCCAGGCGCTGCTCCTCGACCTCGGGCAGGCGCGCCGCACGGGCACGCTCTGGCTCGAGCACGAGGGGCTCCACGCGCTCTCGCGCGTCACGCTCGCCCTGGGCCAGGTCGTCGACGCGCGCGGCCCGGCCGGGCGCGGGAGCGAGGCGCTGCGCCAGACCCTCGTGCGCCCGGGCGCCGTGCGCTACATGCTGCGCCGCGAGGTCGAGCCCTGCGAGGAGCCGCTGGCGCTCACGGCGCGGCAGGCGATCGCGCTGGCCTGCGACACGCGGCCGGAGGCGACGCGGACTCTTCAGCGGGCGGGCTGACGCTGACGTCCGCGCTCAGGCCAACGCGGGGGGAAGGTCCGCCTCCACCCCGCAGAAGCGCGCCACCCGCTCGCACTCGGTCCGGGCGGTCCTGGGGTCCGTGACGGTCTCGAGCCGGAGCGGGCGCTCGCCGTCGATGAGGAGCGTGATGACGTAGCGCGTCTCGGTCTGTCTGTGGCCCCGGGGCGGGATCTCCACCGTCACCCCCGTCACCCGGTCGAGCGCGTAGCGGCGCCGTCGCAGCGTGACGGGCTGGAGCGAGAACGTGGAGAAGACCGCTCCCTCGGCGCGGTCGATCACGACGTCTCGCCGCGCGAGGACGGAGTAGGCCCCGAGGGCGAGCGCGCCCAGCCCCAGGAGGCCGTCGTGCTGGCTTCCCGTCAGGAAGGCGCTCCAGAAGCCCACCGTCGCCACGAGGCCCAGCGTCATGGCCCCCAGCAGCCGCCCGGGCTCGCCGCCGCTGGGGGTCAGCGCCCCCG
The DNA here is from genome assembly GCA_019636275.1 of Planctomycetota bacterium. Taxonomy (GTDB): domain Bacteria; phylum Planctomycetota; class J058; order J058; family J058; genus JAMLIC01. The sequence continues at coordinate 12,475 of JAHBXY010000029.1, forward strand.
TGTGGAACTCGATCAGCGCGGGGCGCCCGTCAGGCTTCACGGGTCCGATCAGACCCGAGCGGCAGGGCGCGGGCAAGGTCGCGGAAGGCCGGGGCGGCCGGGCGGGGGGAAGCCGCCCGGCCGCCCGGCTCACGGACGGGACTGGAGGGGGCGGACGAACTCGACGCCCCGGTAGCTGAAGCGCACGGCCGAGCGGGTCACGGCCACGACGACCAGGTCCTCGTGCGCCTCGCCCGTGCGCGGGTCGACGATGCGCTCGCCCTCGGCGTGCACGCGGTCGTTGACGATCGCCTTGCGCGGCTCGCCCGGCGGCGGGAGGACGATCCCCGTGACGACGAGGCGCAGCGCCGCGATCGTCTGGCCCGTGCGGGCGCGCTCGCCGATCGCGCGCGCCCGCTCGACGACCTGGCCGGCCGCGCGGCGCGCGTCGGCGCGGTCGACGCCCTCGAGCCGCCGGGCGAGGGCCTCGAGGGCCTCGACCTCGGCCAGCGCGTCGGCCCAGCGCCCGTCGTCGAGCGCCGCCCGCGCGGCGCAGGTCGGCGTTGCCCTGCCGCACGAGCACCCGCAGGCGGGCCGCCGCGAGCACCTCGGCCGCCTCGCCCAGCCGCGCCTGCGCGGCCCGCAGCTCCTCCTCGGCGACGGCCGGCGCCAGGCGCCGCAGCAGGGCGTCGAGCTCGCCCATCAGCCGCTCGACCGCCGGCAGGTCGTCGGCCCGCGCGCGCTCCAGCAGCCGCGCGAAGAGCGCGTCCAGGTCGGCCCGCAGGGCCGCGAGGTCCAGCCGGTCGTCCCTCTTCTCCTCGCCGGCGGTCGCATCCTCGTCGCGGACCAGGGCCGACACGAAGGGGTCGTGCGGCGCGGTCGCGGTCAGCTCCTCGCCGCGCGCCGCCCGCAGCGCTCCGAGCACGAAGTCGGGCCGGCGCAGGAGGAGGCGCAGGGGCGACGCCTCGGGCTCCGCGGCCAGGTCGCGCAGGACCAGCCGGCCGGCGCGCGCGGCCGCGAGCAGCAGGTCGCTGGCCTGGGCCGTCTGGCCGGCGCGGGCGCGGAGGCGCGCCAGGAGCGGCAGCGCCTCCACGTGGTCGGGGCGGCGGCCGAGCACCTCGAGCAGCGCCGCCTCGGCCGCCGCCGCGTCACCGCGCGCCGCCTGCGCCTCGGCGTAGCGCACGAGCAGCCGCGGCTCGTTCGCCGCCAGCCCCTGCGCGCGGAGCTGCTGGAAGGTGGCGACGACGTCGTCCCAGCGCTGCACCCGCGCCGCCTCCTCGAGGCGCGTGCGCAGGACCAGCTCGAGGTCCGGCGGCGACTCGTCGGCGCGGCCGTGGGCCGGGGCAACGGCCAGGAGCAGGGCGAGCAACGAAGCATGGCGGTGCATGGCGATCCCTCCGCCCGCACTACGGAGCCCTCCCCTCGGCCCGAAATCCCCGCTCCGCGCGCCAAGGCGCACTCACGACCGCCTACCGTGCTGCTGCCGCACATTCGCAGGGCGCCGCATCTGGCCGCCGTTCGGCAGCCGCACCCCTCGGGCCCGGGCGTGCGCTCGCCGCACCCTGCCGTGCGGCGGCCGCACTCGGCCGTGCGGCGGCCGCACTCGGCCGTGCGGCGGCCGCACTCATCGGACCCTGAGCGTGCGCGCGCCGCACTCTGCCGTGCGCTCACCGCCCCTGTCGTGCAGCAGCCGCGCTCGCCCAACGACCTCTGGTCCGCCGCCCACCGCACTCTCCTGTGGGTGATTGCGGCTGCGGTCGACGCTCGCGCGCGCGCACTCGCACTCGCGTCAAGAGCGGTCCATCCGGGTCTCGACTGCGCCTCAGCGCGCGCATTGGAATTGAGCGTCGACCGGGCCCGCTTCTCCCCAACCGCCGCCGTTTCGCCGCCGTCGAGTCTGGCCGGCGCCCGCCCCCGCGTCAGAGTGCGCCCCCGGCATGGAACCGCAAGCGAGGCGAGGCCGCGGAGGACGAGGCGAGGGGGGAGCGCGCGCGGCCGGTATCGATCGCCGGATCCTAGCGGCCGCGCGCGCCCCCCCTCGCCCGGCATCCGCGGCCGCAGCCGTCGATGTACCTAAGCAGCTTCTTCGTGGGGCAGCCGGGCGCGGTGCTGCTCGACGTAGGCGGCGAGCAGGCGCTCGACGACGCGGCGCTGCTTCACGCCCTGGATCGTGCACAGCAGCTTGAACTCGCGCGCCAGGTCCTGCGGCAGGTCGAACGAGCACTTGCGCAGGCCGGCGGTCGGCTCGCCGCCGTCGCGCGGCGGCTCGAAGGCGGCGGCGGCCGCGGCCTGAGCCCTGCGCTGCGCGTCGGTGCGCGGCGGCGGGACGGCGGTCATGAGCTCGTGGAGCACCCGCTCGTTCACCGCGCGCCCCCCTGGGCCAGGCCCAGGATCACGTAGGAGCGCACGAGGCCCTCGACCACGCGCGCCGGATCGACCGCGCGCAGGGCGCAGAGGGTGCGGAAGCGCACGGCCAGGTCCGGCGGCAGCGCCAGGGGGTCCTGCCGGGGCGGCGCGTCGGCCAGGTGCGGCAGCGGCGGGGCCGGCCGGCGCACGGCGCCGCTCGGCCGCGGCGTCGTCGGCGCCCACGGCGCGTCGGCCGCCGGGCGGCGCAGCGCCCCCGAGGCGGGGCCCAGCGCCCCGCCGAACAGCGGGTCGTCCTGCGGCTCGACGACCCCCGCCATGCTCCGCTCGTACTCGCGCACCAGCGCGTCCATCGCCCCCACGCTCACGCCGCCTCCTCCCTGCGCCCCACGCCGAGCACCTCGAGCACCTCGTCGGCCAGCCCGGCGACCTCGTCGTCGGCCAGGCGCCGCGCGCCGCGCGGCAGCGCCCCCAGGCCGGCCGCCCCCATGCGCCGGTAGACCGAGCGCTCGAGCAGCCACGTCTGCGACACCGACCAGCCCAGGCGGGCCAGCGCGGCCAGGAGCTCCTTGCTCGCCGGCTCGCGCAGGTCGATCTTGTTCGGCACGATCAGCGCCCGCGGCAGCCCGCCGCGCAGCTCCTGCGCGCGGCGCACCTGCGCCAGCGTCGCCGGCAGCGTCCTGAGGTCGAACGCCGAGGGCGCGACCGGGATGATCGCGTGGTGCGCGACCGAGAGCGCCGTGTTGAACTCGAGCCCGATCCCCGACGGCAGGTCGAGGAGCGTCAGGCCCGGCGCCGCCGCCAGCGCCGGGAACTCGGGCGGGCGGACCTCGACCGCGACCGGCATGCGCCCCTCGGCGCGCTCGGCCACGGCCGCCAGCGAGGCCTGGCGGTCGCCGTCGCACAGCCGCAGCGGCACGCCGAGCGTGGTCAGCCGCTCGGCGAGCAGCGCGGCGACCGTCGTCTTGCCGACGCCGCCCTTCTCCGACGCGAAGCACACGAGCATCGGGCGACCTCCCCCCCCGGGGCGATGATCGGTCGGGCGGCCCCGTGGCCTTGAGGGGGCGCAGGAGGGAAGGAGGGAAGGTGGGGTGACGCCGCCGCCCCCGGCCCGCGCCCGGCCCTTGCGGCCGCGCGACCTGCCGCGTCGACCGCCCCGTCACCGCCGGGTGGCCGGTTGGCAGGGCGCGGTCGCCTCGTACAGTCCTTCGGGGGGCGATCGGCGGAGGGGTGTGAGCGCGACCGGCTGGCAGGTGTGGGACCGGGACCGGATCGTCGACGTGCGCAGCGCGAGCGGCCTCGTGCTGCTCGTCGCGGGCCGCCCGCGGCGGCGGCGGGCCTGGCGCGACGACGACGCGGCGCTGGCCGCCGAGGCGCGCGCGGAGCGGCTCGTGGCCCTGGACGCGGGCTTTCCGGGCGAGTTCCGCCTGCGGGTCGGCCGTCACGCGCCCGCGGCGCCGCCCCGGCGTCGGCGCCCTGCGCTGCGGCGCCGGCGGCGCGCGCGCGCGGGCGACGAGGCCCCGCTCGAGGGCGCCGGCGCCGCCTGCCGCTGCTGCTGCCGCGCGGCCGCCTGCGGGTCGAGGTCCGCGCGCCCGCCAGCGACGACCCCGAGGCGCCCGACTTCGTCCTGACCCTGTCGCGCCTGGGCGCGCAATACGCCCCGCCGCTGCCGGCGGGCGTGCTCGACCCCGCCTCGCCGCCCGCGCCCTCGAGGGCTGCGACGGCGCGGGGCGCGTCGAGGCGCGTGCGCGCCTGCAGGCGTCGCTGCGCGCCGCCGGCGCCGACCCGGCCCGGCGCGCGGGCTTCGACGCCTACCAGTTTCCAGTGTGCCCGCGCGACGCGCGGGCCCTCGTGCTCCGCGCCGGGACAAAGCGCGAGCAGGGCGACCTGGGCCGGGCCCTCGACGACGTGTGGCGGGCCACGGTCGTGGCCCCCAACGACGGCGCGGCCTGGGCGGCGCTCGCCGACCTGCTGCGCGCGCCGCCGGCAGCGCGCCGAGGCCGCCCGGTCAGCGCGCGCCGGGCGCGCGAGCTCGGCGAGGCCGCCCGCGGGCGGCCGCGTCGGCGCGCCGCCGCCTCCTGAGGCCCTTCATGGACTCCGAGCTGACGACCGCCCTGCAGGCGGCCTGCCGGGCCGCCTTCGACGCCGCGCGCCGGGCGCGGCCCGGCGAGCGCTTCTACGCCTTCGGCCTGTGGTGCGACGGCCGCGACCTCTTGCCCGCGGCCAGCACCGAGGAGGCCCTGCGCGGGCTCCCGGCCGTCGCGCGCTGGCGCCCGGCCCTCTGGTCGCTGCTCGGCGCGCGGGGCCGAGCATTAACTTGCCGTCCGGACGCGCCTGCGCGGCGCGCTCGCGGTGCCGCCCGCGCGCGCGCCGGCGCCGGCGCGCTGCGCGCGCTCGACGAGGAGGGGCGCTTCGGCCGCGACGAAGAGCGCGCGGCCGTGGTCGTGGCCGTGCTCACCGCCGACCAGACGGCCGAGGAGCTCGTGGGCGTCGCCCGCGGCCTGAACCCGCCCGAGGTCGTCGAGCGGCTGGCGCGCGAGGTCGGCGCGCGCCCCGACGCGCTCGGCCGCGGCGACCGGACCTACGCCGTGCACGCGCTGGCCTGCGCGGGCGACCTCGTCGCGGCGGTGACCGACGACGAGGTCTCGGTCTGGGACGCGCGCGATGGCGCGCGCCTGCGGCCGGCCCTGGCGCCGCGGCGCTGGCGCTCGCGGGCGACCTCCTCGTCGTGGGCGACGCGCGGCGGGGCGGCGTGCGCCGCGTGCCCGTGCACGGCGACGGCCTCGAGGATCGACCTCCCGGGCCGCGGCGGGCGTCGGCCCTGACGCTCACCGGCGGCGGCGAGGTCCCGTCGCCGGGCGCGACCAGAGCCCGTGCGCCCGACGCGCGCGGCGCGGTCCGCGCCGAGCGGCGCCTGCGCGCCTGCCCTGGCGCCCAGCCCCGGCGGCGATCTCGTCGCCGCGGCCACCGGCGGGCGCGCCTTGCTCCTCGACCGCGCCACGCTCGCCACCCGCGCGGCGGTCGGCCGCCGCTCCGACGCGCTCGCGTGCGTGGCCTGGTCGCCTGCGGGCGACCTCGTGCTGGCCGGCGGGCGCGACGGCGCCGGACGCGGGGCGGTCGTCGTGTTCGACGCGCGCGCCGGCCTGGAGCGCGGCCGCCTGGCCGCGGGTGACGGGGTCACGTCCGTCGCCGCCTCGCCCGACGGCCGCCTGGCCGCCGCAGGCGACGCGCGCGGCGAGGCGCGCGTGTGGGCGCTCCCCGGCGGCGCGGCGCTCGCGCGGCTCCAGGGGCCGCACCAGGCGCTCACGGCCGTGGCCTTCGGGGCCGAGGGCGACCTCTACACGGCCGGCCGCGACGTCGCCCGCGGGGCGGCCGTGCGCGTGTGGCGCGCGCCGCGTACGCTGGCGCGATGACCTCGTCGCCGCTGGAGATCGAGCGCGTGTTCCTGCTCGCGCGCCTGCCCGACCTGCCGCCCGGGGCCGAGGCGGTGCGCATCGAGCAGGGCTACCTGCCCGACGAGGGCGCCCACGGCCTCGAGGGGCGCCTCCGTCGCGCCACCGCCGCGAGCGGGCAGGTCCGCTGCACGCACACGGTCAAGCGCGGGCTGGGCCTCGTCCGCACCGAGGAGGAGCGCGCGCTCTCGCCCGAGGAGTTCGAGCGCCTGTGGCCGGCGACCGCCGGGCGGCGGCTGGTGAAGACGCGCCACCGCGCGCGCGAGGGCGCGCTCGTGTGGGAGGTCGACGCCTTCGAGGGGCTGGACCTCGTGCTGGCCGAGGTCGAGCTGCCCTCGGCCGACCACCCGGCCCCGCTGCCGCCTTGGTTGGCCCCGCACGTCGTGCGCGAGGTGACCGAGGAGCCGGAGTTCCGCAACTTCGCCCTCGCCCGCCGGCTCGGGCAGGGGTGACCGGGCTGGTCCACCTCGGCCGTCGCGCCTGGATCCTTGCCGCCGCCCCGCCCGGGCAGGAGCATGCCGGGCGTGACCGACGCCGCGCCGCGCCTCCTCATCGTCGCCGCCTTCGCCGCCGTCTACCTGATCTGGGGGTCGACCTACCTGGCGATCAAGGTCACCCTCGAGACGCTGCCGCCGCTCGCCGCCGGCGCCGCGCGCTTCCTCGCCGCCGGGGCGGCGCTCTACGCCTTCGCGCGGCTGCGCGGCCACCCGGCGCCGGCCGCGCGCCACTGGCCGGGGATGGCGCTCGTCGGCGGCCTCCTGCTCCTCGGCGGCAACGGCGGCCTGAGCTGGGCGCAGCAGCACGTGCCCTCGGGGCTGGCCTCGGTGATCATCGCCAGCATCCCCCTGTTCGTGACGCTGATCGAGGCCCTGCGCCCGGGCGCCGACCCCCGCGACCGCCCCGGCGTGACCACGTTCGCCGGCGTCGCCGTGGGCTTCGGCGGGATCGCGCTGCTGGTCACGGCGCGCCACGGCGCGCCGGCCGAGGTCCCGCCGGGCGGCGCGGCCGTGCTCCTCGGCGCCGCCTTCTGCTGGGCCCTGGGCTCGGTCGGCTCGCGCCACGTGCCGCTGCCGCCGTCGATCCTCGTGTCGATCGCCGGGCAGATGCTCGCCGGCGGCGCGCTCCTGGTCGTGGCCAGCGGCGTGGCCGGCGAGTGGCCGCGCGTCGACCTCGCCGGGGCGTCCGCCCGCTCGCTCGGCGCCCTGGCCTACCTGGTGACCTTCGGCTCGCTCGTGGCCTACAGCGCCTACGTGTGGCTCCTGCGCACCGTCGCGCCCACGCGCGTGGCCACCTACGCCTACGTCAACCCGCTCGTGGCGCTGGTCCTCGGCTGGGGCCTCGCCGGCGAGGCGCTGAGCAGCCGCGCCGTGGCCGCCGCCGGCCTGACGATCGCGGGCGTCGTCGTGATCGTCACCGCGCGCGCCGCCCGGCCGGCCCCGACCGGCGCCGCGCCCCCGACCGCGCCCGATCCGCTGCCCGACCCGCTGCCCGATCCCCTGCGGCTCGCGCCGCCGGCCCCGCCAGGCCGCCGGGCCGCGTAGGGCGGCGAGCGTCCCGCGCGCGCCTCAGCGCCCAGCGTTGAAGAGGAAGCGGAGCGGCACGTCGACGCGGGCGCGCCAGGCGCGCTCGTCGTGCGTCGCGCCCGCCGCCTCGTGGTGGGCGAGGTCGCGGGCGGTCCAGCCGGCCGCGCGCAGGGCGTCGCGCATGCGGCGCGTGTCGGGCGCGCCGTCCTGGCTGGGGCCGGCGGTGCCCGAGTCGAGGTAGAGCCTGGGCCGCGGGCCGGCGCGGTCGCGGGCGGCCAGGTGGTCGAAGGCCGTGCGCCCGTCGGGCGTCTTGAACCAGAACGACGACGAGAGGCAGGCGGCCGCGCCGAAGACGTCGGGCGAGGCCAGGGCGAGCTTGAACGACACGAGCCCGCCCATCGACGACCCGAGCAGGGCCGTGTCGCGGGGGCCGGGGCGGGTGCGGAAGCGGGCGTCGACCGCCGGCTTGACCACGTCGCGCAGGAAGGCGCCGTAGCCCTCCCAACCCGCGCCGTACTCGGCCATCCGGTCGGCGCCGTGCGGAACGGCGACGAGGAGCACCTCCTCGATCGCCCCGGCCGCGGCCAGGCGATCGAGCGCCTCGTCGAGGTACCAGCCGCCGTGGCCGAAGCAGATCCCGTCCTCGGACCAGACGTTCTGCCCGTCGTGCGCGTAGAGGACGGGGTAGCGGCGCGCGGCCTCGCGCTCGTAGGACGGCGGCGTGTAGACGAACACCGGCCGCGGCGGCAAGCCCGCCGGCGGCGCCGGCAGGGCGGCCGCCTCGAGCACGTGGAAGGCGCCGGCGCGGGCCCGCGTGGGCCGGGGGTGCGGGCGCGAGGCGAGGTCGGGCGGCGGCGCGTCGCCGACCACCAGCACCGAGTTGCGGTGCCCGTCGGGCTCTCTGCGCGGGTTCTTCGGGTCGTGCGTCCAGGCGCCGTCGACGACGAACTTGTAGCGGTAGACGCCCGGGGCCAGGCGCGCCTCGCGGCGGAACACGCCGTCGGCGCCGCGCGCGAGCGGCCACGCGTCCGGCGCCCAGCCGTTGAACTCGCCCGCGACGCACACGCGGCGCGGCGACGCCGCGCCGGGGTCGAAGGCGAAGGTCACGGTCACCTCGTCCTCCGCGGCGCCGCCGAGCGCCGCGGCCGCGAGCAGGCACGTGGCCGCGAGCCCCGCGCGGCCCCACTTCGCTGCGGTCATGGCGCTCCTCGTCCGGGCGCGTTTGTAGCACGGGCTGTCCCCGGTCGGACGCACCCGCTATGCTCCTTGCATGCTCGAGGCCCGCTACACCCCGCGCGCCCCCCGGGTGCGCACCGCCGGCGGCGCGGTCCGGCGGCTGGCCCTGCACGGGGGCGCGGACCTCGACCCGACCGAGGACCTGCTCCTCGATCTCGGTCCGGGCGGGATGAAGCTGCTCACGGCGCGGCCGATCCACCCGGGCGACGTCGTCGACCTGTCGCTCGGGCACCCCGCCCTGCGCGGCGCCGTGACCCTCGCCGCCCGCGTCGTGTGGACGCGCCCGAGCCCCGCCCGGTCGGGATACGCGGAGGCCGGGCTCACGTTCGAGGGGCTGCGCGACACCACGCGCGTGGCCCTCGAGCAGGTGATCGCCGCCGAGCTCGGCAGCCAGGTCCTGTGCCGCGGCCGCGGGCCGCTCGGGTGGGTCGCCCCCGGCCAGGACGGCGCCACCTGGTTCGTCTACGACCTCGAGCGGCGCGACGTCGGCCGGATCCTCGCCGACGCCGCCGGCTTCCGCGCCCAGCGCCTCGCCGGGCCCGCGGAGCAGTGGTCCCGCGACGTCGCCGGGCTGCTCGAGGCCCTCGCCTGGACCTTCGAGCAGCGCGCGGACCTCCTCGAGCTCCAGCCGCCGCTTCCGTCGCCTTCTGGGCATTCGTCCCACGGAGCGGGCGCCAGGTGAAACGAACGTGCGCCGGTCGATCGCAGATCCCACTGCAAGAGAACCTCTTGCGACTGCGAGTGCCTGGCACGAAGTCTGCTTTTCAAGGCCGAGGCACCTCTGCCATCGGTGTCAGAACGGGGAAGGACCGACCATGAATCGAGTGCGTGCGCTCGCGACCGCGAGCCTCGTCACCGCCTTCGGCCTCGCGCAGGCCGACGCGGCGTTCGCGCAGGCCCGGGAGGCGGTCGAGTACACGACGATCACGCGGCGCGTGACCGGCGGGCCGCCCTTCCCCGTGCGCGCGGTCCTCACCTCGGCCGAGGAGTACGCGCGCTTCTTCCGCACCCGCGAGCCCGCGCAGTGCGACTTCACGAGCGAGTTCCTCATCCTCGTGCACCTCGGCACCGAGGGGAGCCAGGGCTACACGGTCCGCGTCACGGCGGTCGAGCGCGTGCAGTCGAACCCGCCGGTGGTGACGGTCAAGTACCGCCTGACGCCCGGCGGCGCCGGCGCGGGCACGGTCGGCGGGGCCCCCGTCGTGCGGCCGACCGACCCGCCGGTGGTCGCCGAGGCCCCGGCCGAGCTGATCAAGGTGCGCCGCCTGCAGGAGCGCGACCGCTCCACGAGCGGGGGCATCGACCTGAGCAAGGACCAGCTGCGCTTCTTCGAGGAAGGCGGCATGGACCGGGTCGGCTTCAACGTGATCTCTCGCACGCTCACCGGCTCGGCCTTCGAGCAGGTCACGGTCGACTTCACCGGCGACGTCAAGGTCCGCCGCGGCCCGGGCGAGCCGAAGAAGACGCGCCTGCTCCTGTCGGAGCTCGACCGCATGGCGGTCGTGGTGCAGAACTCGCAGATCAAGTCGCTGCCGCGCACCCTCCCGACGCAGCAGCTCGGCGGGACGCGGTTCTTCTTCAACCACTTCGACGGCGCGCGCCGGCGCACGATCGTCGAGGGCACCCAGCAGTTCGAGGGCGCCTACGCCGACCGCATCCGGCCCATGTCGCAGGCGTTCGACCTGATCCTGGGCCGCCTCGAGCGGCGCCCGATCCAGGTCGAGGGCGTGGTCGAGGTCGTCGAGGAGGCCGACGCCGTCCGCATCCAGGGGGCGCTCGGGCTGAGCTACTACCTGCGCGGCCCGCTGGCGCGGAAGCTCGTCGTCCTGCAGGGCCGCAAGGTGGTCCTCGAGGCCGTGGCGCAGCTCAAGAGCTCGACCGAGGCCGAGGGCGTGATCCGCCGGGTCCTCTACCCGCAGCGCTCGCAGATCGCGGGCACGATCGGGCAGCAGGGCGGCAAGCTCGTGATCGTCCCCGCCTACCCCATGCCGGACGCGCCGATCCCGCTCCTCGGCCCCCGGGCGCAGGAGCTGGTCGGCCCCGAGATGGGCAAGCCGGTCATGCTCGACATGTGGCTCATGTTCAACGACCGCGGCCTGCCCAGCGAGGGCTTCGTCGAGTCGATCCTGGCGATCACGCTCTCGCACGTCGTCCTGCGCGACCGGCCGGAGGCGCAGTCCATGCCCGTGGGCGAGCTCCCCGAGCGCACGACCGTCTGGGTCAGCGCGCGCCGGGGCGGGGCCGAGGGCGTGGCGCTCGCGTCGGCCAACATGAAGAGCGGCTGGGTGCCGTCGCAGCTCCTGCGCTTCCACTACGAGCCGAAGATCCCCGGCCTCACCGAGGGGATCACGCCGCGCAACCCCAACGAGTCGGGCGACCCGCGCCTGCGCGACCGGATCGAGCGCGAGCTCGAGGACGAGCGCAACCGGTCGCGCAACCCGAACGTCGACCGGCCCCGCTAACCGGCCGGCAGGTCAGCGCGCGCCGCGGGCGGCGACCTCCGCCCGCGGCGTCGGCGGCACGCGCAGGCGGCGCAGGGCCTGCTCCGCCACGCGGCCGGCCACGGGGGCGGCGATCGTGCCGCCCCAGGCCTTGGCCTTGGCGGTGCTCGGCCCCCAGACGACGACCGAGAAGGCGATCCGCGGCTCGTCGGCCGGCGCGAAGCCGCAGAACGAGGCCACGACCTCGCGGTCGTGGTAGCGACCGTCGACGAGCAGCTTCGTCGTGCCCGTCTTGCCGGCGATGGCGTAGGCATCCGACTGGGCGCGGCGCGCGGTGCCCCGCGGGTCGTTGACGACGCGCTCGAGCGCGGCGCGCAGCGGGCCGCGCGCCACCTCGCCCGAGAGCGGGCGGGCCACGGCCTGCGGCGCCCAGGCGCGCACGACCTCGCCCTGCCGGTCGCGCACCTCGCGCACGAGGCGCGGGCGGTAGAGCGTGCCGCCGTTGGCCAGCGCGGCGTAGGCCATGGCCATCTGCAGGGGGGTGACCGACACGGCGTAGCCCTGGGCGTAGCTGCCGATCGTCGTCACGTCGCGCTTCGCGAGCGCGTCGGCGCGGCCGGCGGCCTCGCCCGGCAGGTCGATCCCGGTCCGGCGGCCGAGGCCGAAGCCCGACCCGACCCGCTGCGCCTGCTCACCGGAGAGGCGCTGCGTGATCATGTACGAGCCCGAGTTCGACGACTGCACGATCACGTCCGCCTCGAACACCTGCCCCACGAGGTGGTGGTCCTCGATCGCCTTGCGCCGGCGGGGCACCATCAGCCGCTGCGGGCAGAAGATCGGCCGGTCGGGGCCGCCGAGGCCCAGCTCCCAGGCGGTGGCGATGAACAGCGGCTTGATCGTCGAGCCCGGCTCGTAGGTGTCGGTGATCGCGCGGCAGCGGATCCCGGGGAGGGTCTCGGCCGGCCGCTCGGGGTCGAACGGCGGCCAGGAGGCCAGGGCCAGGACGTCGCCGGTGCGCACGTCGACGACGACGCAGGCGGCGCCCTGCGGCTGCGACTGCGCGGCCATGGCCGCCAGCTCGGCCTCGGCGATCGCCTGCACGCTCCGGTCGAGCGACAGCACGGCGTCGTGACCCGGCTGCGCCGGCACGTGCAGGCCGCCCGGGGCGACGAGCTCGCGCCGCAGGTTGTCGAGGCGCACCTCGCGCGTGCCGGGCGTGCCGGTGAGCGCCTCGTCGAGGACGCGCTCGAGGCCCGACGCGGCGCGCCCCTCCTGCCCGACGAGGCCGAGCGCCTGCGCGGCGAGCGGGCCGAACGGCCAGGCGCGCACGGGCTCGTGCTCGAGCTGCACGTGGTGCAGGCGCATGGCCTTGAGCCGGGCCATCGTGTCGGGCTCGAGGCGGCGCCGGCGGAAGTAGAAGGCCTTGCCGCGGCGCACGCGGTCCTCGACGAAGGCGCGCTCGGCGCCGGTCAACGGCGCGTCGGGCTCGCAGGCGGCCGCCAGCGACGAGACGAAGGCCACGGCGTCGCGGCCGGGCCGCCCCTCGACCAGGAGGCTGCCGCGCACGAGCGACGCGGCGACCGGCACGAGGCGCTCGCCGCCGTCGAGGACGAACAGGCGCCCGCGCTCGGCCGGCTCCGGGCGCAGGCGCACGTGCTGGCGCTCGGCCGCCTCGCGCCAGCGCGGGTGCTCGAGCACCTGGAGCGTGTAGAGGCGGTGCGCGAGCAGCCCGTAGCCGACGAGGAGCCCGCAGAGGGCCACGCGGGCGAACAGGCGCGCGCCGCGCGGCGCCTGCCCGGGTCGCAGGAGGCGCGCCCGCTCGCGGGCCAGGCGCAGGGCGGCGACGAGGGCCGGGATCAGGGACGCGCTCACCGCGCCGCCCCCGTGAGCGCCTCGAGCTCGGCCTGGCCGGCGACGTCGAGGGCGCGGGCCCGCTCGACGAGGCGCTCGGGGACGGCCGCCTGCTCGAACTCGAGCCGGCGGACCTTCTCCTCCTCGACCAGCCGGGCGCGCTCCTCCTCGAGGGCGCGGACCTCGTAGCCCAGGCGCGTGCGCTCGACGTGCTCGGCCACGGTGAGCACGGCGAGCACGCCGACGAGCGCGATGACGAGCAGGTAGCGCAGCGCGGACACGGTCGCCCCCGGCCCCCTCTTCGGTCGCGGCGGGGGCGGGACTTCAGCCCCGGGTCAGCGTCAGGACGAACACGTCCCGCGTCCGCGGTGGGTCGGCGACCGTGCGCACCTCGAGCGCGCAGCGGAGGCCGCGGGCCGCCGCCAGGTCGACGAGCGCCTGCAGGCAGGGGCGCCCGGGGTCGCTGATCAGGGCGCGGCCGCCCGGCGCCAGGGCGAGGTCGATCGCCCGCACGACCCGCGGCGGCAGGTCGGGGACGTAGGCCACGTCGGCCGCGAGCACGAGGTCGAAGCCGCCGGGCACGTCGTCGCGGCGCAGGTCCAGCGCCTGGTAGCGCACGCCCGGCGCGCCGTTGCGCGCCGCGTTGCGCGCGAGGAGCGCCGGGACGTCCGGGTGGTAGTCGGTCGCCAGCACGTCGGCCCCGAGGAGCCCCGCGACGAGGCTCGGCGCGGCCAGGCCGCAGCCCAGCTCGAGCACGCGCCGCCGGGCGAGGCCCGCGCGGCCCAGGTCGGCCACGGCCTCGGCCAGGGCGCGGGCGCTCGGCCAGATCACGCCGAAGTAGGGGCAGAGCTCCTCGAGGCGCGCGTCGTCGACCTCGCCCTCGCGGGCCAGGGCGGCGGCGACCGCCTCGAGCGCCTGCCCCTCGTCGGCGAGCCGCTCGATCGCGAGGCGCACGCCGGAGAAGACCTCGTCGTGGACCGCGGTCGGCCCCACCCCGTCAGAGCGGCGGGCCGAAGCTGAACGTGAGCGTGTTCTCCACGGTCTTCAGCTGCAACGGGCCGTCGGTCCAGAACTTCTCGAACGTCCCCTCGGGGCACTCGAACAGGCACAGGTCGACCCGCTGCCCGCCGACCTGGACCTGGCCCAGGTAGTAGTGCCTGCGCCCCTTCGCGTCGGGGGAGCTCTCGATCCACTCGAAGTCGAGGCGCGGGCCCTCGAACATGGCCGTCTCTTCGCCGAGCTGCAGCGTGAGCGTTCCGTCGACCTTCGCGATCATCGCGCCTCCTGTTTGGGCGGAAGATGACCACGCGCCCGCCGGCGCGGCAAGCGGGCGCGGTCGAGCGCGGCCTGCCACACTCGCCCCGTGCAGGTGGGCGGGTACGAGGTCCGGGGCGAGCTGGGCCGGGGCGGCATGGGCGTGGTCTACCGCGCCTTCGACCCCGCGCTCGCGCGCGAGGTGGCGATCAAGGTGGTCGGCGACCGGCTCGATGCGGAGGAGGCCGAGCGGCTCCGGCGCGAGGGGCAGGCCGCGGCGCGGCTGCACCACCCGAACATCGTCGCCGTGCACGGCCTGGGCGAGCACGGCGGGCGGCCCTACCTGGTCATGGACCTCGTCGAGGGCGAGGGCCTCGCGGCGCGGCTCCGGCGTCAGGGGCCGCTCCCGCCGCGCGAGGCGGCGAGCCTGGCCGCGTCGCTGGCGCGCGCGCTCGACTACGCGCATCGCCAGGGCGTCATCCACCGCGACCTCAAGCCGCAGAACATCATGATCGATCGCGAGGGCGAGCCGCGGCTGCTCGACTTCGGGCTGTCGCGCGTCGTCGACCGCCAGAGCCTCACGGCGACGGGCGAGGTGCTCGGCACGCCCGGCTACATGGCGCCCGAGCAGGCCAACGGCGAGCGCGCCGGCCCGCCGGCCGACGTCTACGGGCTCGGCGCGACCCTCTACGCCCTGCTCACGGGGCGGCCGCCGTTCGAGGGGGGCTCGACGCTCGACGTCCTGCGCGCGGCGCTGGAGGAGGCCCCGACGCCGCCGCAGGCGCTCCGCCCCGGACTCGACCCGGCGCTGGCGGCGCTGTGCCTCCGCTGCCTGGAGAAGGCGCCCGGCGCGCGCTTCGCCTCGGCCCGCGACGTCGCCGAGGCGCTCGGTGACGCGCGGCCCGCCGCTGCCGGCCGCCGGCGGCGGGGCGAATTAGTGCTCGCGCGGGATGACCAGCCGCCGCCGCTCGGCGCGGCCGGCGCTGACATTGATGGGCCGTCGGCCCTGAGCGTGCTGCGAGGCCGGGCGACCCCTTGCCGCGCAGGGCGGTCTCCTCGCGCGAGCGCGACGCGGCGCGCGCCGAGCGCGACGAGGCCGCGGCCGCCCTGGCCCGAGCTCGAGCTCGGATCGACGCCGAGCGCCGGGCGGCGTTCGCGCTGGCCCGGGGTCACCACGAGGCCGCGATCGAGGCGCTCACGCGGTCGATCGAGGACGACCCCGACCCCCAGGCGCTGACCCTCCGCGCCCACGCGCGGCGCGCACGCATCGAGGCCCGCCGGGCCGGAGGCGATCCGACCGCGGAGGCGGACGTCCTCGCGGACCTCGAGGCGGCGCTCGCGCGCGACCCTCGGTGCCTGCCCGCGCGCCTCCTGAAGGCGAGGCTCGCGGTCCACCGCCGCGGGCCGGAGACGGCGAGCGCGCTGCGGGGGCTCCTGGCCGACCTCCCGGCGCTCGCCCCCCCCGACCGCGGCGAGGTGCTCGCGCTGAGCGCCTGGACCAGGCTCCTGGAGAGGGACCTCGACGGGGCCGTGCAGCTCGCGGACCTGGCGCTCACACAATGGCCCGCGCAGCCGCAGGCCCTGCTGGCCAGGGGGTCCGCCCGCTACCTCCGGCCGGCGCCCGCGACGACCGACCTGGACGCCGCGCTGGCCGACCTGCTGCTGGCGCTCCACCAGGAGCCGCGCGACTCGAGGATGTGGGCCGCGCTCGGCGAGGTGTGGCTGGCGGCCGGCTCGACGGAGCGCGCCAGGTTCCACTTCGATGTCGTCGTCAACGTCCTCGGCAGCCACGACCCCCTGACCGCGACGCGGCTGGCCGACCTCCACGCGGCGGGGGGCGCGCTGACCGCGGCGCTGGACCTCCGCGAGCGCCTCGCGGCGCGGGGCGTGCACCCGACCGGCGAGGAGGAGCTCGCCGCGGGCGACTGGTGCCTGGAGCTCGGGCGGCTCATGGCGGCGGTGGAGCGCTACCAGCGCGCCGGCCGGCGCGACCCCCGCCTGGCGCCGGCCGCGCTCTCGGCCGTCGCGCTGGCCAGCGCGCTGCGCGGCGACGCCGGCGCGCCCCCGGCCCTCGACGCCGACGACATCCGCGCGCGCTGCGCGCGCGCCGAGCGCCTCGGGGACGACCCCGCGGCCCTGCCGGTCTGGCTCGAGGTCGTCGACGCCACGGTCGGCGCCACGGCGCCGCTCGTCGTCGTGGTCCGCCGCCTCGCCATGCTCAAGGCGGCGCGGCGGCTGCTCGAGGGGAACCGGAGCGACGAGGCCCTGCGCCTGCTGATCGGTGTGCTCCGGGAGGGGCTGCCGTCGGCCCACCCGTGGTTCGGCGAGACCCTGAAGCTCATGGTCATGGCCGTCGACCGCCGCTGACCCGCCCCGCGGCGCGGCGAGCTAAGATCCGCCCGTGATCGAGGTCGCGGCCCTCACCCAGCGCTACGGGGCCTACACCGCCGTGCGCGACCTGAGCTTCCGCGTCGAGCCGGGCGAGGTGGTCGGCTTCCTCGGCCCCAACGGCGCGGGCAAGACGACGACGCTCAAGGTCGTCGCCGCGTTCCTGGCCCCGAGCCAGGGGAGGGTGACCGTCGCCGGGCACGACGTGGCGACCGACCCGCTGGCCGCGCGGCGCGCCCTGGGCTACCTGCCCGAGCACTGCCCGCTCTACCCCGAGATGCTCGTCCGGGGCTTCCTCGACTTCGTGGCCCGCGTGCGCGGCGTGCTCGGCGCCGACCGGGCGCGGGCGGTCGAGGCGGCGGCGCGGCGCTGCCTGCTCGACGACGTCCTCGAGCGCCCGATCGGCGAGCTGTCGAAGGGCTACCGCCAGCGGGTCGGGATCGCCCAGGCGCTCGTCCACGACCCGCCGGTCGTCGTCCTCGACGAGCCGACGCACGGCCTCGACCCGAACCAGGTGCTCGAGGTGCGCGCGCTCGTGCGCGACCTCGGCCGCGAGCGGACCGTGCTCTTCTCCTCGCACGTCCTCCCCGAGGTCGAGGCCACCTGCCGGCGCGTGCTCGTCCTGCACCAGGGGCGGCTGGTCGCCGACGCGACCCTCGACGACCTGCGCCGCCGCGCGTCGGGCGGCGCCGTGCGCGCGCGCTTCGCCGCCGTGACCTCGGCGACCCCCGAGCAGCTCCGGGCGCTCGACGGCGTGGCCGACGTCGCCCGCGACGGCGAGGCCTTCGTCGTCCGCCCGCGCGCGGACGTGGCCGACCTGCCGGCGCGGCTGTTCCGCTTCGCCGTCGACCGCGGGCTCGAGCTGGTCGAGCTGGCGCCGGTGGCGCTGACGCTCGAGGACGTGTTCACGGCGCTCACCCGCCCGGAGGGCGCGTGACGGCCGCCGCGCGCACGTGGGCGATCGCGCGCCGCGAGCTCCAGGCCACCTTCGGCCAGCCGCCCGCGTGGGTGTTCCTGGCCGCGTTCCTGGCCCTGGCCGCCGGGCCGGCCCTGCCGCGCTTCTTCGCCCAGGGCGTGGCCGACCTGCGCGAGCCGCTCGGCTGGCTGCGCCTGGCGCTCCTCCTCCTGGCGCCGGCCGCGGCCATGCGCCTGTGGGCCGAGGAGCGCGCGGCGGGGACGTTCGAGCTCCTGTTCACGCTGCCCGTGCGCCCCGCCGAGGCGGTCCTGGGCAAGTTCCTCGCCGGCCTCGCGCTCCTGGCCGCCGGGCTGCTCCTGTGGGCGGCGGTGCCGCTGACCCTCTCGGCGCTGTGCGACCTCGACCCGGGGCAGGTCGCGGCCGGGGCGCTCGGCGCGCTCCTCCTCGGCGCCACCCTGCTCGCCGGCGGCATGCTCGCCTCGGCGCTCACGTCGAGCCAGGTCGTGGCCTTCGTCGGCGGCGCGTCGTTCGGGGCGCTGCTCGTGCTCGGCCTCGCGCCCGACGTCCTCGAGCGCGTCCTGCCGCACGCCCTGGTCGAGGCGGCCGCCGACCTGGGCGCGGCGCGGCACGTCGAGGCCTTCGACCGCGGCGTCCTCGACACGGGCGACGCCGCCTACTTCGTCGGGCTCACGGCGCTCCTCCTGGCCCTGAACGCGCTGCTCGTCGAGCGGAGGGGCGGCGCGCGCCGCGAGCCGCTCGCCGCCGGCGCGCTGGTCGTGCTCGCCGCCCTCCTCGCCGTCGACCTCCTCGGCCAGCGGCCGCTGCGCGCGCGGTTCGACCTGACGCTCGGCCGCGCCAACACGCTCGCGCCCGCCCTGCGCGAGGCGCTCGCCGGGCTCGATCAGCCGCTCGTCGTGCGCGCCTACGTGACGCGCGACCTGCCGCCGGGCTACGAGCACCTGCGCCCGCAGGTGCGCGCGCTGGTCGACCTCCTGCACGACGTGCGCGACGCGGCGCCCTCTCGCGTGGTCCTCGACCTGCGCGACCCGCTCGGCGGCGACGACGTGCTGGAGCGCCAGCGGCTCGCGCGGCAGGCCGAGCAGGACGGCGTGCCGCCGGTCGTCGTCGGCACGCTCAGCGAGGACCAGGCGGGCGAGCTGCGCCTCTACGCGGGCGTCGCGCTGCTCCTGGGCGACCGGGCGCCGGCGGTCGTCCCGCGGGCGATCCTGCGCGACGACCTGGAGTGGGAGCTCACCGCGGCCGTGTCGCGCGTGACGCAGCCGCGCCTGCGCGTGGCGCTCTCGGGCGAGGGGCTCGGCGACTGCGGCGAGGCCCGGGCGGCGCTCGGGCGCGCCTACGCCGTCGAGGAGGTGGACCTCGACGCGCGCGAGGTCCCCGCCGACGTGGCGCTGCTCCTGCACGCGGCGCCCGTCCCGCCGTCCGAGCGCGCCCTGGCCGCGATCGACGAGCACCTGCGCCGCGGGCGGCGCGCGCTGCTCCTCGTCGAGTCGCACCTCGTCGACCCGGTCGCCTGGCGGGCGACGCCCTTCGACGGGAGCCCCCTGCCCGGGTGGCTGCGCGAGCGCGGCGTGGCGCTCGGCCCCGGGCTGGCGCTGGCGCCGGCCGAGCGCCCGCACACGTTCGAGGTCGACGGCGCGCTCGTCCGCTCGCGCTACCCGTGGCTGATCGACGCCTCGCCGGCGCACGACCCCGACAGCCCCGCGCTGGCCGGGGTCGGCCGGGCGCTCCTGCCCTTCGCCGCGCCGCTCGAGCCCGCCGGGCCGCCGCCCGGCGTCGCCTGGACGCCGCTCCTGCGCACGGCAGCGCCGGGGTGGGTGGCCGGGCGCGGCGGCGGGCGATCGACCTCCACCCGCTGCGGCCCGTGAGCGCGGCGCGAGCGCCCGCCGGCGCCAGTGACGCTCGCCGCGGCCGTCACCGGTCCGCTCGGGGGGCCGCTCGGGCCGGGCGCGCCGCCGGGGCGGCTCGTCGTCGTCGGCGACTCCGACTTCTGCCGCGACCGCAACCTGCGCGACGGCGACGGCGTGGGCCTGCTGCTCAACCTCGTCGACTGGTCCCTCGACCGGGCGGCGCTGGCGCCCGTGCGCGCGCGCGGCCAGGCGGCGCCCCTGCGGGCCGACGCGCGCCTCCTCGGCTGGACGGGCGAGCGGGCGCAGGGCGCGGCGGTCGTGCTCCTGGGCCTCCTCCTGCCGGCGCTCGTCCTCGGCGGCGGGCTCCTGGGCCTCAGGCGGCGCGGCGCGGGCGCCGCCCGGGCCGCGCGCGCGCTGACACCCGCGCCGCGGCCGTGAAGAAGGACGGTGCGCCATGAGCCGGCGCGTGGCGCGGCTCGCCGGGCTGGTCGCGGCCCTGGCGGCTCGCCCGCGGGCTGGTGGCCCTGGCCGACCGGCCGCCAGCGCCGCCGCCGGCGCTGGTCGGGTCGACCCGGCCGACGTGGCCGCGTCGTCGCCCGCGGCGCCGCGACGCGGCGCTCGCCCGCGACCCTGCCGCGCCGGCCGGCTGGTGGGTGCTCGGGCCGGGTGACGCCCGCGCGGCGCGCGCCCGGGCGTCGACGCGCTGCTGGCGCGCGTCGCCGCCTGGCGCGTCGACCGCCCGGCGGCGGCGACCCGGCGCGCCACGCCGAGCGCGTCCTCGACGAGGGCCGGGCGCGCGGGCTGCGGCTCGAGGCGGCCGACGGCCGGACGCTCGCGGACCTGCTCGTCGGCCGGATCGCCGGGATCGAGCTCGCCGAGGCGCTGGGCTCGGGCGGCGCCCTCGACCCGCGGCGCCTGGGGCTGTTCGTCCGCCGCCGGGGCCACGACGCGACGTGGGTGGTGGCCGAGTTCCTCACGCGCGAGCTCGAGCCCGAGGCGCGGGCGTGGCTCGCCCCGCCCCTCCCCGTGGCCGCCGCCGACGTGGCGCGGCTGCGGCTGCCGGGGCTCGAGGTCGCGTTCGGCGACGGCGACCCCCGGCGCGTCGACGACCCGCGCCCGATCGGCGCCGGCCGCGCCGCCGGGCTGGTGTTCGCCGCGCTCGGCCTGGTCCCGACGGCCGTCGCGGCCGACGCGCCGCCCCCCGACGCGCTCGCCGTCGAGGTCGTCACGCGCGACGGCGTCGCGCGGCAGGCGCGGCTCTGGCGCGCGGGCGGGCGCGCCCTGGCGCTTGGTGCGGGCGGCGCCGTCGAGGTCGACCCGCGCGGGCTCGAGCGCCTGCTGGAGTTGTTGCGCGCCGAGTGAGGTGTGCTCGACGGCTGCGGGCGACGATGCTGGCCGCCGCGGCGCGCGCGCGGGCTCGAAGTCGTCGCCCGCGCGCCTCGCCGCCGCGGCTCAGCCTCGTCGCCCTCGCCTCACGGGCTGCTCCGATCGAGGCTGATCACCCAGGCCTGGAGGTCACCTCCCTCGACGCCGCGCCGTCCCCGGCTATCCTGGGTCGTCCTGGAGTTACGGCCGGTCGTCCGGAATCGCGGCGGCGCGCCTCTCCTCTCGAAACCACGTCCCCCGCGGGAGGTCGCATGGCCGTTCGCATCGGATTCCACGGCTTCGGTCGCATCGGCCGCAACGTCTTCCGCGTGCTCTACAACCGGCGCGAGTTCGACGTCCGGTGCATCGCCGACGTGGCCCCGATCGAGAGCCTCGTCTACCTGCTGAACTTCGACTCGATCCACGGCCGCTTCCCCGAGGAGCTCAAGCACGGCCAGGGGCACATGTTCGTCAACGGCCGCTCGGTGCCCGTGGTCTTCAGCCGCGAGCCGGGCGAGGTGCGCTGGCGCGACTACGACGTGGACATCGTCGTCGAGGCCAGCGGCCGCTACCGCGGCCGGGCCGCCCTCGAGCGCCACCTCGACGCCGGCGCGCGCCGGGTGCTCCTGACCAACCCGCCGGCCGACGACCTCTACTCGACGATCGTGTGCGTCGGCGTGAACGACGGCGCGATCGACCGCTCGCACAAGGTCGTGTCGAACGCGTCGTGCACGTCGAACGCCCTGGCGCTCATGGTCAAGATCCTCGACGAGGCGTTCGGCGTCGAGCACGCGTCCATGACGACGGTCCACGCCTACACCAACGAGCTGCGCCTGGCCGACGTGCCGCACCGCCAGCTCCGGCGCTCGCGCGCCGCGGCCGAGAACATCATCCCGTCGACCACGCAGGCCGTCCGCGTCGTCGAGACGCTCATGCCGCACCTGCGCGGGCGGATCAGCGGCATGGCGCTCAACGTGCCGATCCCCGACGGCTCGGTGATCGACCTGACCTGCGCCCTGCGCCGGCGCGTCTCGCCGGGCGAGGTGAACGGCGCCGTGGCCAGCGCGGCGCGCGGCTACCTCAAGGGGATCCTCGACGTCACCGAGCAGCCGATCGTGTCTTCGGACGTGGTCGGCAACCCGCACACGGGCGTGTTCGACGCCCTGACCACCAAGGTCCTGGGCGGCAACCTGGTGAAGACCGTGACCTGGTACGACAACGGCTGGGGCTACGCCAACCGCGTCGTCGACCTCATCGAGCGCCTGGCCCGGACGCTGTAGGGCGGCAGGAGAGACCCGTGATCAAGCTCGGCATCAACGGCTTCGGGCGCATCGGCCGCTGCGTCTACCGCATCGCCCGCCAGCGTCCCGACATGCAGGTCGTGGCCGTCAACGACGTGGCCGACCCCAAGGCGCTGGCCTACCTGCTCAAGTACGACACGGTCCAGGGGCGGCTCGACGCCGAGGTCCGCCTCGAGGGCGACGTGCTGCGCGTCGGGGACGAGCGGACGCGCATGCTCTCGGTGGACAAGCCCGAGGCGCTCCCCTGGAAGGAGCTGGGCGTCGACGTCGTGATCGAGTCCACGGGGCTCTGGCGCACGCGGGCCGACCTGCAGCGCCACGTCGAGGCGGGCGCCAAGCGGGTGATCCTCACCGTGCAGGCGCCGGCGAAGCACGACGAGCACCCGCTCGACGCCACGATCGTGCTCGGCGTCAACGACCGCACGCTCACGGGCGACCACCGCCTCGTGTCGGCCGCCTCGTGCACGGCGAACGGCCTGGCGCCGCTGGCCAAGGTCCTCCACGACGCCTTCGGCATCGAGAAGGCCATGCTCACGACGGTGCACGCCTACACGAACGACCAGCGGCTGGCCGAGGTGCCCGACGGGATCGACCTGCGCCGCTCGCGCGCCGCGGCCGAGAACATCATCCCCACGACGACCGCCGCACCCAAGGCCGTGGCCGAGGTGATCCCGTCGCTGGCCGGCCGCCTGGACGGCCTGGCCATGCGCGTGCCGGTCCCCGACGGGTCCACGATCGACCTCGTGGCCGAGCTGGCCTGCGAGGTCACGCGCGACGAGGTCAACGCGGTCGTGCGCCGGGCCGCCGAGGGGCCCATGCGCGGGGTCCTGGAGTACTGCACGGAGCCGGTCGTGTCGTCGGACATCATCGGCAACCCGCACTCGTGCATCCTCGACTCGGAGCTGACGCAGGTGACCGGCGGGCGGCTGGTGCGCCTGGTCGCCTGGTACGACAACGAGTGGGGCTACTCCTCGCGCTGCGTCGACCTGGCCGAGCGCATGGCCGCGTTCGACCGGCGGTAACGCCGAGGCGGCGGGTCAGCGCGCCGGCGCCCAGGCGATCCGCTCGAACAGCGCGCGCAGGCGCGCGCCGCGCGCCGGGTCGGTGTGCTCGAACCAGGCCACCCGCCCGCGCAGGTGGGCGCGGAGGTCGGGGTGCCCCTCGCGGTTCTCCGCCGTGGGCCCCCGGCGGGCGCAGTTGAACAGCGTCGCCTTGAGGCGGTCGAATTCGGCCCGCGACGGCCGGGGGCGCTGGTTGACGACGAGGCCGGTGAGCCGCTGGCGCACCGAGGGCGTCATCCAGCGGGTCTTCTCCGGGCGCAGGTCGAAGCCCTCGCCCAGGACGATCGCGTGGACGAGCGTGCGGAAGCGCGCGGCGACGCGCCGGAAGGCCTCGTCGCCCGAGAACGCCAGGTCGTCGGCGTAGCGGGTGTAGTCGGCGCCGACCTTCGCTGCGGCGGCGCTCAGGCGGACGTCGAGGCCGAGCGCGCACAGGTTCGCCAGCCAGGGCGACGTCGGCGCGCCCTGGGGCAGGTGCGAGCGGCGCAGGGCGTCCTCGGCCTCGCGGTCGAGGTCCACGCCCTCGAGCGTGGCGAGCGGCGTCCTCGTCGTCACCAGGCCGGTCAGCAGGCCGGCCACCGAGCGCGGGTAGCCCAGGCTCCGGAACAGCGCCGCGACGCGCCCGGCCGGCACGGAGGGGAAGAAGTCGCGCAGGTCGAGGCGCAGGACCAGCGCCTTGCCCGCGTGCGGCGCGGCGTGGGTCACGACCGAGCGCCCCGGCCGGAACCCGTGCGCGGCGTCGTGCGGCGGCACGTGCGCGAGGAGGCCGTGGAGGACCCGGCGCTGCATGGCCTTGAGCGTGGCCTTGGGCGCCTCGAGCAGGCGCAGGCCGCCGCCGCGCTTCCGGATCCAGGTCCGGTGGTAGTGCTGGAGCGGGCCCTGGGGCGCGTGGATGAGCCAGGCCTTGCGGTCGGCGAACCAGTCGAGATCCGTGAGCGCGAGCCCGAGCCAGCGCGCCAGGTCGGCCTCGGTGTCGAACGACGGGACCGCGAAGCGGCGCTCCGACCGCATGGCCGTGTGGTGGAGGAACAGGCGCCGGACCACGAGCGGCGGGTGGCCCTGGCGGGCGCGGCGGCGGAGCGCCGCCTGGAGGCGCGCGTCGGCGGCGAGGAGGTCTTCGAGCGCCTCGGGGTCGTGCAGCGGCGGGTCGAGGAACGCCTCGCGGGCACGACGCGCCAGGCCGGGCAGCCAGCCGAAGCGCCCGCCGAGCGCCTCGCGGCCTCGCGCGACCATCCCCTCCTGCAGCCAGTCGCCGGCGAGGAACGCCGCCGCCAGCCCGCGCGCGACCTCGTCGACGTTCATGAGGGCGCGGCGCTACGCCCCAACCTGTCGCGTCCGGCGTGGCCGGTCGTGCGACCCGTCGCACCGGAGGCCATGCGTCGACACGTGTTCGTCATGGTCAGGCCCCGGGGTATCCCCGGAGCGTCCGTCGTCCGAGGACCACGGACCGTCTTGGGGCGTAGCCACCGCAACGGTGAGTGTAACCGTTCGCCGCCTCTGTAACCGTGGTCTATGCTCGGGGCGTGACGTCTCGACGGCGCCTCGCCCTCACGCTCACCCTCATGCTCGGGGCCTGCGCCGGGGCGGAGGAGCGCCCGCCGGCGACGTCGGCGGAGGAGGCGGCGCTGCGGGCGCGCGCGGCGGCCGGTGACGTCGACGCCGGCGTCGCGCTGGCGGAGCGCCTCGTCGGCATGCACGCGGCGTACGCGGTCGCCCACGGCGGCATGCCCGGGTGGGCGCCCCTGCCAACGCCCGAGCGGCTCACCGAGGCGTTCAGCCTGCTCGGGGCGGCGCTCGAGCGGGGGAGCGCGCGCGCCATGCTCTGCCGCGCGTGGTGCGCGGAGCGCGACATCGCCCCGCCCTCCTCGTCGCCGTTCGGCCGAGGCTGCTTCGAGCCTGACCCGGGCTCGCTCCTGGAGCAGGCGCTCGTGTGGTACGTCCGCGCCGCCGAGACCGGCGACCCGGGAGCGATGGCGGCCTGCGGCCGGGCGTTCGAGTTCCGGGAGGAGGGGAGCGGCCTCGAGTGGCTGCGGCGCGCTGCCCGCGCGGGCGAGGCGCCTGCGCGCCAGGTGCTCTCGCGCGTCCTGTCGAAGCGCCCCGACCTGCGCCTCGTGGGCGACGACGACCTGCTGGGGTCGGCGCGCCGCGAGCGCGAGCCGCCGTGGCCGCCCACGGGGGTGGTCGCCGACGTCGAGCCGTTCCTGCCCGTGGCCACCTCCCGGCCGGACGACCCGGTGCGGCTCGCCCGCGCCGGCCGCGACGCCGAGGCGACGGCCACGGCGCTCGCGCTGCTCCGTGACACGCCGCGCGACCCGCGGGCCACGGTCGTCCTCGCCGCGTGCGACCTGCGGCGCGCCGCGGCCGGCCGGGTCCTCGACGTGGGTCGGGTCCGTGCCACCGCGGCGCTCGTGGCCTTCGCGATCGAGGCGCACCCGACGGACGCCGGGCTGCACGCCGCGCTCGTCGTGTGCGAGACGTGGGCGGCGCGGGCCGCGCCGCGCGCGGGCGGCCGGCCCAATGTCGCCCCGAGCGCCGCGCAGGCGCGTCACCTGGCCGGCGGCGACCAAGCCATCCTTGCCGCGCTCGAGCGCTGCGGGGCCGTCGCCGAGTCCGGCGCGCTCGCAGAGGCGGCCCGCGCCGTCGCGCGGGGGCTGCTGGCGCGGGCGCGCCGCCAGCCCGACCTGGCCGAGCGCGAGGCGGACTCGACCGCGCGCTGCTCCACGACCGCGCTCGCCGAGGCGGCCGAGGCGCGCGCGCCGCCTGGCGCGGCGACCTCGCCGGCGCCGAGGAGCCTCGCGCGCGCGCTCGAGGACAGCGCGGCCGCCAGGGACGCGCGCGGGCGGCGCCTGCGCGCCCGCGCCCACGCGCGGATGCGGCAGTGCGACCTGGCCGACGCGCGCGCCGACCTGGAGGCGGCGATCGGCCTGGCGAGCGACGACCTCCGCGCGCGCGCCCTCCTCGGCCTGGTGTGGCTCGCCGCCGGCGACCGCGGTCGCGGCCTCGATGAGCTCGAGCGCGCGATGTTCGACCGCTGGCTCGCCGCCGCCGGGGCCGATACGGACCGGCGGTGGCGCGAGCGCCTCTGGGACGCGGCCACGCGCGGATGGTTCTGGATCCAGCACGCGCCCGAGCAGCGCGACCTGCCAGCGGACCTGGCCTGCCAGCTCGCCCGCGTCGGCGTCGGGCTCAGCACATCCGCGGCGGTACTGACGTGGATCGAGGCAGCCGCGCCGGCCCAGGTGGAGCGCGCGACGGGGGTGCAAGACCCGCTGGCTCCTCCGACCGACGGGCGCGCCCACGCGCGCGCCCTGGTGCACGCGCTCGAGGGGCTCGCCCGCGAGTGCGCGGGCGACCTCGCCGGCGCCCGCCGTCACTACCGGGCCAGCGCGACGGAGCAGCTGGCGCTCGAGGCCGTGGCCGTCACCTGGTCGCGCCAGCGGCTCCTGGCGCTCGGGGATTGACCGCGCTCACCGCTTGATCTGCGAGCGAAGCGAGCAGATCGAGCGGTGGCGCGCATCCCCGAGCGGAGGCCGCGTAGCGGCCGGACCGAGGGCGACAGGTGCCTCACTGCGGATCGGAGCATCGAGCCGCGCGTCCGGACGCGGACATCAGAACAAGCGACGGCCGCTGTGAGCGGGTCTCAGGCGCGAGAGGCCCACCTGCACATGCACTCGATGTTCTCGCGGATGACCTTCGACGCGGCGACCTCGGCGCCGGCCGTCATCGCCTTCCACTTGATGAACCCGACGTCGTCGCGGCGCGGGCAGGAGCTCAGCGCGTAGCCGACGAGGCCGGGGGCCACGAGCCAGGCGCCGTCGCTGTACTGGCTGCGCATGCCGACCTTGGGCGAGAGCGCGTTCGTCTCCGGCTCGAGCATCTCCCAGGCGGCCACCTCGAACCCGCCCGGCGTGCCCGGGAGGCGGCGCATGACGAGGTCGTGGTGCAGCTCGCCGAGCACCGGGATCTTGATCCGCTGGTAGAAGCGGACCTCGGCGGGCGGCGTGAAGCGCGGGTCCTGGATCGCGCGCGACTCGAGCACGTGGTCGACGTTGCCCACGTAGTTGCCCACATCCATGACGCGCGCGAGGACCTTGGACGGGTCGACGTTCGGCACGGGGAGGAGAACGACCGCCTCCTCCGTGACCTTGCCCGGCACCGACCAGTGCCGGAAGGTGTACTCGCGCGCGCTGCTCGACACGTGCTTGACGACGCGGTCGACGAAGTCGCTGGCTCTGCTCACCGCTGCCCCCTCACCCGGACCCACGAGGACGATACGCGTGCGGGCGCCCGCTGCCCAGCGTGGTCCGTCCTCGTCGGTGGCGTTCGGTATGTTTTCGGCATGGACCACGCCGCGCCGGGACCCGGGCCGTCGCGGGGAGTATGCTCGAAGCTGGAGGACCTCATGATCCGGTCGCGCGACGGCGTGCTGCACCTCGGGCCCCAGGACGAGGGGCTCGAGCTCGACCACGACGCGTTCGCCACGGCGGACTGGGAGCCCGGCTACCGCTACGAGCTCGTGGCCGGGAGGTTGGCCGTGACCCCTGCCCCGAACCTGCCCAACGCTCAGGTCGAGCGTTGGTTCGACAAGCTGCTCCTGCGGTACGCCTTCGCCCATCCAGACCGCGTCGCCGAGGTGTATGCGAAGGCGCGGGTGATCACCCGCGCGCTGGGCGCGGTCACCGACGTCGAGCCCGACGTCACGCTCTTCAGGACGTTCCCCGCAGGCGATCGGAGCGCGAAGTGGCAGGACACGGCGCCGTTCCTGGTCATCGAGGTGCTCTCGGAGTCGGATCCGGCGAAGGACCTCGTGCGCAACCGGCAAATCTACGGCCTGGTGCCCTCGATCGAGGAGTACTGGATCGTCGACCCGCGCGCTGAGCCGGCGCCGTCCATGCTCGTCCTGGCGCGCGCGCCGGACGGCGGCTGGCTCGAGCGGCCGGTCCCGCCGGGCGGGACCTACCGGACTGACCTGCTCCCCGAGCTCGAGGTCGACCTGAGCCGGATCTTCCCGGGCGCGGCTCCGTCGTAGTCGCGACGGTCGCCGTCCGTCTCCGCCCCGTCGTCGACGACGAGCACGCGCTGCGCCGGGTCACGCCGCCGGACGGGCCATTCCTGTCGGTGGTGTTCGGTATCGTTTCGGCACGAGCCGCGCCGCGCCAGGACTCGGGCCGACGCGCGGAGTATGCTCGAAGCGGAGGCGCTCATGATCCGGTCGCGCGACGGCGTGCTGCACCTCGGGCCCCAGGACGAGGGGCTCGAGCTCGACCACGACGCGTTCGCCACGGCGGACTGGGAGCCCGGCCACCGCTACGAGCTCGTGGCCGGGAGGTTGGCCGTGACGCCTGCCCCGAACCTGCCCAACGCGCGCGTCGAGCGATGGTTCGACGAGCTGCTCCTGCTCCACGCCCGCGCCCATCCGGAGCAGGTGGCGGCCGTCTTCGCCAAGGCGCGCATCATCACCCGGGCGCTGGGGGCGACCACCGACGTCGAGCCGGACGTGACGCTCTACCGGGCCTTCCCCGCCGATACGCGCCACGCGAGGTGGCAGGACACGGCGCCGTTCCTCGTCGTCGAGGTCCTCTCGGAGTCGGATCCGGCGAAGGACCTCGTGCGCAACCGGCAGATCTACGGCATGGTGCCCTCGATCGAGGAGTACTGGATCATCGATCCGCGCGCGGAGCCGGCGCCGTCCATGCTCGTCCTCGCGCGCGCGCCGGACGGCGGCTGGCTCGAGCGGCCGGTCCCCCCCGGTGGGACCTACCGGACGGACCTGCTCCCCGACCTCGAGGTCGACCTCAGCCGGATCTTCTCCCCGCCCTGACCGTCAGTCGGACGGGGTGTTCGAGATGCTGTACTCGATCAGGCGGCGCTGCCCGTCCTCCTCGACGAAGGCGAAGACGCAGTGGCGGGTCACCCCGCTCCGGCTCGTGACCGTGCCCTTGACCCGGCTGATTCCCGTCATGCCGTCGACGTTCACGCTGTTCAGGTCGACCGACGCGGCCTGGAACAGGTCGGGGTTGGCCTCGACCGTGGCAGCGAACTCCTCGAGCGACTGCACGCTCCGGAGCCCCGCGCTGAAGTGGCCGTAGGCGCCCTCGACGTCGCCGGAGGCCGCCTTCTCCAGGAACGTCATCGCCTCGGCCTCGTAGCCCGCGAGCGTCTCCCGGATCTTGAAGAACAGCGCCCCGCCGCCCAGGCCGGCGACGAGCATCGCCAGCGCCATGCAGCCGCAGCACGCGGCCACGATCCACTTCGCGGACCCACCGCCGCGCGGCGCGGCCGCCGGCGCGTCATCCAGCTGCTTCACGTCGTCCTCCCCCCTCGAGCGGTGAGCATAGACGACGAGCCTGGCCGGCGGGACGGTCAGGAGCCGCCGGCGGGCGGGGCGAGCTCGACCTCGACCGTCACGCGCGCGCCGGCGCGCTCGACCTGGACGGCCCCGCGCTCGCCGGGCTGCTTCTGGCGCAGCAGCCGCAGCCAGGCGCGGACGGTTGTCACCTCGGCGCCGTCGAGGTCGACGAGCCGGTCGCCGACGGCGAGGCCGGCCTTCGCCGCAGGCGAGTCGGCGTCGACGAGGCGGATCACCACGCCGCCGGCGGCCTGCTCGACGGCCACGCCCAGGTAGGGCGCGCCCTCGCGCAGGGGCCCGATCGGCCCGCGCGGGCGCGCGCCGAGCGTCAGCCGGACGCGGGCGGGCTGCTCGCCGCGCAGGAGGTCGACCTCGACCTCCTGGCCGACGGCCCGCAGGGCGAGCACCTCGTCGAGGTCGGCCTCGCTCCGCACGGGCGCGCCGTCGATCGCCGTGACCACGTCGCCCTCCATGACCCCGGCCCGCGCCGCGCCGCTCTCGGCCTGCACGTAGGTGGCCCGCAGCCCGCGCGGCGTCGCGGAGGTGGCGAGGCCCGTGAACGGCAACGCGGGCGCGGCCTGGTCGGCGAGCCACGCGCGCCAGGCCTGCTCGACGTCGGCGCCGAGGGCCTCGGCGAGCGCGGCCTCGAGCGGCGCGCCGGCGCCGACGCGCTCGTAGAAGGCGCCGAGCGCGCCGCGGACGGCGACGAGGTGGAGCAGCGCCCGGGCGGCGAGGCCGCGGCGCCGGGCGTCGGTCAGGAGCTCCGCCAGCGGCGGCGCGTCCTTCAGCGACTCGACGCGCGCGGCGAGCCGGGGCGTGAGGCGCTCGCCCTCGACCGTCGCGGCGGCGAGGAGGTCCGCGAGCCCCTCCTCCAGCCAGGCCGGGTGGGCCTGCTGGCGGGCCTGGCGGTCGGCCGCGTGCAGGGCCCGGGCGAGCTCGCGGCGGGCCTGCGGCGCGCGGGCGAACGCGCCGAACGGCAGGGGCGCGAGGGTCAGGGTGTGCGTCGTCGGGTCGTAGCCGGTCTCGCCGGCCGCGCGGTCCTGCGGGGCGAGGAGGATCAGGGTCAGCGGCCCCTCGGGCGGCTTCGTGAGCGCGGCGCGGCGGGCGGCGCCGACGAAGGCCTCGACCTCGCCGCGCACGGCGGCGAACGCGGCCTCGTCGAGCGCGTGGAGCCACACGACCTGCCGCGCCTCGTCGCGGACGTCGCGGTAGTCGGCCGTGGCGCCACGGGCGCGCAGGAGCCGCGCCTGCCGCGCCGGCGCCTTGCGCGCGGCCAGGCGCAGGAGGCCGGTCCGCTGCGCCAGGAGCTGCTTGAAGCCGGGCGCCTCGTGCACGGCCTTCAGCCGCTCGTCGGCCTTCAGGCGCTCGAGGTCGGCGAAGCCGGAGAGCACCGCCCGGCGCAGCGACGCGACCGCCTGGACGGCGTCGCCCTGCCGCGCGCGCAGGGCGCCGACCTCGACGTGCGCCAGCGGGTCCTCGGGGTCGACCTCGAGGAGCTCCGCGTACGCGGCCAGGGCCTCGTCGACGTTGCCGCGCTGGGCCAGGCGGCGCGCCTTGAGGTGCAGGACGCGCGCGCGCGCCAGGTCGAGCGGCGGCGGCTCGGGCGCGCGGGCCGCGGGCTGCGCCGCGCCCTCGATCGCCTCGATCGCCGCGCGGGGCACGACGAGGACGCCGTAGCGGGTGCGCAGGACGACCTCGTCGAGCGTCTCCTCGACGACCTCGCCCTCGAGGCGCTGGCCGTCCTTGGTGCGGATCGTGTCGGCGCGCGCGGCGGCGCCGAGCGTCAGGAGCAGGGCCAGGGCGGCGACGATCGGCTTCATCAGCGGCGCTCCCCCAGGGTCACCTTGACGGTCAGGGGCTCGCCCCCGCGCAGGACCTCGAACTCGACCACGTCGCCCACATCGTGCGCGCTCAGGACCTCGAGCACGTCGTCGGGGTCGCGCAGCGGCGTGCCGCCGGCCGCCGTGAGCACGTCGCCCACGCGCAGGCCGGCCCGCTCGGCGCCGGAGCCCTGGACGATCACCTCGACGCGGCAGCCGTCCTCGGCCTTCTCCGTGCGCACGCCGATGAACGGGATCGGCGGCTCCTGCTGGCGCAGGACCCAGGCGCGCCAGTCTCGCTCGACCTCGTCGAGCGGCCGGCCGAAGGCCACCTCGAAGGACTCCAGCGCCGTGCGGTCGCCCTGGAACGACGACGCCTGCGTGTACTCGTCGTAGAAGCGCTTCAGGAGCCCGTGCTCCCACATGTAGAAGAGCATGTAGCGCGCCTGCGCGTAGGCCAGGCCCGCGTCCTGCATGAAGCTCGCCTGGTTCATCTGCATGATCCGGCGCCAGGGGAGCGCCTGACCGCGCCGGGCGGCCGCCTGCACGGTCGAGAGGCGCGCGCTGTGGCGCGGGATGAGGCGGTCGTCGACGAGGGTCGCCGACTCGAACAGCGAGGCCAGCCCCTCGACCAGCCAGATCGGGTGCGGCTGGCCGCGCGCCGCCTGGTCGGCGAAGTGGAGCGCGTGGGTGAACTCGTGCACGACGACGTTCGAGCGGTTGAGCGTCATGCCGGGGAGGTCGCCGCACACGAGCACGTTCGTCCCCGGGTTGAAGTAGCCGCCCACGCCGCGGTCGAGCATGGCGTCGTTGTCCTCGCGCGTCAGGAGCACGATGTGCAGCGGCTGGCGGAGCTGGTTGTTGAACAGGTCGCGCCACTGCACGCGCGCGTACTCGTCGAGCTGCTTGCGCGCGACGGCCAGCCGCTCGGCCGTCTTCGTGTGCACGTAGATGATGTTGCGCTCCTCGTCGACGAAGACCTGGTAGTCCGCCTTGCAGCCGCGGCGGCGCATGTCGGCCATCAGCCGGGTCGTCGCCTGCGCCGCGGCGCGGCGCACCCAGGTCGCCTCCTCGGCCAGGAGCCGCAGGTAGCCCGGCTCGCCGCGCAGGGGGTCGAGGTCGGTGTCGCTGCGGATGTGGGCGAAGTCGGTGAAGCCCGCGGCCACCGCGCGCTCGAGGAACACCACGGCCTCCGGCCGCGAGCCCAGGAGCGAGTAGGCGCACGCGGCGTTGTAGAGCGCCGTCGCGTCGTCGGGCGCCAGCGTGATGAGCTCGAGGTACAGCCCGAGCGCGCCCTGGTAGTCCTTCGCCTGGTGCTTGCGGCTGGCCTCGCGGTGGAGCGTCCGCACGCGGGCCGGGTCGGCGGCGACGGCCGGGGCGGCGGCCGTGGGGGCGCCGTCGAGGGCGTGCACGTCGCCCGCGGGGATCACGAGCACGCCGTGGGCGGTGCGCAGGATCACCTCGTCGTCGCCCTGGCGCACGACCTGGCCCGTGACCACCGAGCCGTCGGCCAGGCGCAGGGTCCTCGCCGCCCGCTCGCGGCGGACGATGTCCTTCTTGTCGATCGTCAGCGCCCCGTAGCGGCCGCGGAGCGTCAGGTGGGCGTCGGTCTCCGAGATGACGTCGCCGTCGAAGCGCTGGCCGTCGCGGGTCTCGACCGTGTCGGCGCGCGCGGCGACGAGCGCCGCGAGCAGCGCGAGCCCAGCGAGCAGAAGGTGACGCATGGGGGTCCTCCCTCCAGCAGGGCGGACGAGTCTACCCGCCGCTCGCCCGCGCCGGAGGCCGCTCTGGCGCCCACCAGCCGGTGGGTTCCGGAACGAGCCCACGGGCAGGACGTCACGCCAGCCGGCGCACGAGCCCTCCTGGTCGGGTGTCTCGAGGAGAACGGTGCGGTTACGATCCAGGCGAGGAGCGCGCGCATGAGCCCCGATCCCCTCGAGCGGGTCGTCGTGGACCCGAAGGTCATGCTGGGCAAGCCCGTGATCCGCGGCACGCGCGTCACGGTCGAGCAGCTCCTGGAGAAGCTCGCGGCGGACATCTCGATTGACGAGATCCTCGCGGATCATCCGCATCTCTCGCGCGAGGACGTGCTCGCTGCGATCGGCTACGCGGCCCGGGCGCTCGCGACCGACCAGATCATCCCTCGCGCCGCGTCGTAGATGCGATTCCTCGCGGACGAGAGCGTCGAGTCCGCGGTCGTGTTCGCCCTTCGAGCCGCCGGACACGACGTCGAGGCGGTCGCAGAGCGCTGCCCCGGGAGCGAGGACGCGGCAGTCCTTGCGAGCGCCAGCGCCGAGTATGGAGTGCTCGTCACCAACGACAAGGACTTCGCGTCGCTGGCCTTCTTGCAGGGGCAGGCCTCGGCCGGGATCGTTCTCGTGCGGCTCCCGACCGCTCGGTCGACCCGTCGAGGTCGCCCGCGACATCGGTGACGGGCTTCGGGGAGCCATGACGGTGGTCGAGGCAGACTCGCTCCGGCGCCGAGCGTTCCCACCGACCTCCAGGTGACGGCTAGCTGCGCTCGAGCCACTCGACGATCACCCGGGCGCAGCCGTCGACGTCGAGGCGGTTCAGGCGCCGGGCGGGCTCCAGCCGTTCGCCACGGTGCGCGGCGTCGGCGTAGGAGCCGTCGAGACCTTCGAGCAGATCGGCCCAGTCCTCGTGCGGCTCCCGGGATCGGCTGACGACCACCGCTCGATCGCCCAGCTGGGCGACCCGGTGGAACCACTCGCCAATCTGGACCTTCGCGACACGCGACCGGGCGCCGCGGGCAGCGAGCGCGGCGTTGACCTCCTCCTGGAGCACGTCCTCGAGCGAGCCCTGGAAGCTGCGGCCGACCCCTGGCAGCAGGATCGTGTCGAGGCGGTCGGCGACCGTCTCCGGGTCGCCGGTGAGGACCTCGCGGCCGTCGACGGCCACGGCGTAGCGCTCGCCTCGGTCCCACGTCGTCGGCGACACGACGGGGAGTCCGCGCGTGTCGAAGGGATAGGCCGAGCTCCGAGAGAAGCACAGGTGCGTGAGGCTCGTGAACACGTAGAAGCCGCGCGGACCCTCGCGCTCGGCCAGCAGGGGTATGAGCGACCCGTGGAAGCGCCCGAGCGTGGACTCCAGGTCCTGGGCGCGACGGCCGAGCGTCGCCCATTCCCACTCCAGGAAGCGGCCCTCCTCGTAGGCCCGGGCGCACTCCGCGAGCGACAGGAAGGGGAAGCACCCGGCAAGCGCCGTCGCCCGGGCCTGGGGATCGAGCCACTCGACGACGAGGCGCGCCAGGTCGTCCGGGGACGGAGCGACACCACGAGCCAGGTCGGTCGAGCGCCAGCGGAGCGTGAAGGGGATGCCTCCCTGGTCCGGGTCCATGCGGCACGAGCGATCCGGGGCGTACAGCCAGAGCTCGTGGAACGGGTCATCGCCGCCGTGCCGGGGCAAGATCTGGCTGCGCCTCGAAGAGCCCAGCGCCTCGAGCGCGCGGTCCAACGTGGCAGCGAGCGCGGAGAGCGCCCGCTTCCGACGGTCGACGAAGGGCGCGACCAGCCAGACGTCGGCGAGCGCCCGCGACTCGAGCACCCAAGCCCGCACGGCCTCGAGCACCGCGCGCTCTTCGCGCGTCCTGCCGCTCCCGACCCTCGCCGCTCCGGCGTGAAGCTCGTGCGCATACTCGAAGCCGTCGCGGCCGTAGTCGAAGACGTGGATCCGGACGCGGCGGCCTCCCCGCTGCGCGTCGACCTGCCAGTGGACTCCTTTGCCCGCTGCGACGACGTCGATCTCCGGGCCCAGGCTCGCAGCCATGGCGTCCCGTAGGCGCCGGGCTTCGTGCTCTTCGGGGAAGACGCGGCCGGTCGGGGAGCTCACGTCACCCATGGTGCCGGGGCACCCCGCGCTCGTCGAGGAGCCGGAGCAGCGCGGTGCGCTGCTGCTCGTCGTACGTCGGGAGGCGCAGGGCGGGCAGGAGGCGCGCGCCGGGCCGGTAGAGCGAGACGTGCCCGTCGTGGTCGCGATACGAACCCACCGCGGACCAGCCGATCCCCGCGAGCGGCGCCCCGCCCGTGAGCAGGCCGAGCAGGTCCGGGACGGCCACGACCACGCCGTCGGTGAACACGGCCGCCCGCGCGCGTCGCAGGCGCAGCGGCGCCGTGAGCCAGCGCAGGGCGTGGACGCCGAGCACGGCGCCGAGGGCCACGAGGAACGTGCCGTGGTCGAGGAGCCATCTCGCCACCGGCGGGAGACCCCAGGCGCGCGCCAGGGCGTCCGCGCCGATCAGCGACATGCCGGCGAGGAAGAGCGCGAGACCGAACTCGACCCCGTACCGGTTGTCGGCCCGGCTCCAGAGGCGCGCCGGTCGCCGGGTCCAGCACGGCGTCAGGCCCTCGCCGCCCGGGAGGCCGGTGGCGAGGAGCAGGCGGACGGGCGCGTCGACCTCGCCCGCGCTCACGGCCCGGGCTCGACCACGCGGTGGAGCCCCGGGCCGACCGCGACCTCCGACGTGACGCCCGACGGCCAGCGGACGGTGACCGAGAACGGCCCCGGCGCCTCGCCCACGCCGAAGTGGACGATCGGCTCGTCCTGGCAGCCCGTGCCCGACCCGAGGCTGACCTGGCGCACGAGGCGCCGCCCGCGGCCGTCGATCAGCGTGCAGGTCGCGCCCGCGCCCCACGTGTCCGAGCGCGTACCGACGAGGCGCAGGCGCACGCGGTGGCGGCGGCCCTCGAGACCGTCGTTGCGGAAGACGCGCGCGCGGCCGTCCGCCATGACGACGAGGTCGAGGTCGCCGTCGCCGTCGAGGTCGGCGACTGCGGCGCCCCAGCCGTTGTAGACCCGCGCGCCGGCGGTCCAGGCGACGTCGTCGAAGCGCAGGCGCGGGTCGCCGTCGTCGCCCAGGCGGTTGAGCCAGAGCGACGACGGGCGCCCGGGGTAGATCGCCGTGAGGAACAGGTCGAGGTCGCCGTCGTCGTCGGCGTCGAAGAGCGTCGGGTTCGAGTGGGTCTCCTCGAAGTGCAGCCCGACCGCCGCGCGCGCGTCGCGGAAGCGGCCGTCGCGCTGCAGGTAGACCTTCGTCTTGTCGGAGAAGTGAATGAACCGCGGGTGGGCCAGGCTGGCGACGACGAGGTCGAGCCGCCCGTCGAGGTCGAGGTCGCCGAAGGCGGCGCCGATCGAGTGGCCCCAGGCGTTGTCGACCTCGACGCCGGCCACGCCCCGCTCGTGCGCCTCCTCGGTCAGGCGGCCGCGCCCGTCGTTCACCCACAGGAGGTCGGGGTCGAGGCGGTAGTTGGCGACGAGCACGTCGACGTCGCCGTCCTGGTCGAAGTCGGCCATCACCACGCCGCGCCCGCAGCGGGGCGGGGTCGTGCGTATGCGCTCGGACGCGTCGACGAAGCCGCCCTTCCCGTCGCTGAGGTACAGGCGGTCCAGCGTCCCGCGCCGCAGCGGCTCGCCCGGCAGCTCGTAGTTGGCCACGTAGAGGTCGGGGTAGCCGTCGCCGTTCAGGTCGCCCCAGGCCGCGCCCTCAGTGGGCAGGTCGTCGGTCATGCCGCCCGGGACGCCGACCTGATCCGTCACGTCGACGAACCGCGGCGCCCCCGGGGTGCTCCGGTTCTCGAGCAGCCGGTCGCCCCGCCGCGCGTGCGAGATCACGTAGAGGTCCAGGTCGCCGTCGCGGTCGAAGTCGGCCAGGACGCCGCCCGCGCCCTGGAGGCCCGAGAGGCCGGCCTCGGCGGTGACGTCGCGGAAGCGCCCCTTCCCGTCGTTGAGGAGCAGGCGGCAGCCGTTGAGCAGCAGGTCCGGGAAGCCGTCGCCGTCGACGTCGACCAGCGCCACGCGGCTGCCGCCGACGCCAGGCGGCAGCGCCTCGTCGGTCACGTCGGTGAAGCGCGGCACGCCTCTCTGCCCGAGCACCTCGGCCGCGAGCGCGTGGCGCAGGGCCGGCCACTCCTCGTGGCGGTCGAGCGCCGCGGCGTGGCCGCGGATCCGGGCGTCCAGCGCGTCGTCGGTCGTCCGCGCGGCGGCCGAGCGCACGAGCGCGGCCAGGGCGCCCGCGCGGTCACCCGTCGCCTCCCAGGCCTCGGCCTCGAGCAGGTGCAGGCGCGCGGCGACCTCGGTCGCCCACAGCGGGACGTCGGGCGTCATGGCGCGCGCAGCGGCGCGGACGGTCGCGGCGACCCGCGCCGGGT
The DNA here is from genome assembly GCA_019636275.1 of Planctomycetota bacterium. Classification (GTDB taxonomy): domain Bacteria; phylum Planctomycetota; class J058; order J058; family J058; genus JAMLIC01. Next base: position 49,804 of record JAHBXY010000029.1, read on the forward strand.
CGCCCACGGCGCGCCACGCGCGCGCCGCCTCGTGGCGCAGGTCGAAGTCGCCGGGCGAGTCGACGACGGCGCGGTCGAGGGCGTCCGCGGCCTCGGCCGTCCTGCCGAGCGCCAGGAGCAAGGCGCCGCGCCGCCGTGCGAGACCAGGTTCGCTCGGCCCCGCGCCGAGCCGCAGGGCGATCGTCACGGCCGCGAGGGCGTCCTCCTTCCGGTCGAGCGCCTCGAGCGCCCGGCCGAGCGCGGCGTGCGCGCGGCCGTGGCCCGGCGCGAGCGTCACGGCGGCCTCGAGCGACGCGACCGCCGCGCGGAGCAGGTCCGCCCGCGCCTCGCCGTCGACGCCCTGCGCCCGCGTGAGGCGGCCCAGGCCGAGGAGCCAGCGCAGCTCCGCCTCCTGCGCCGCCTCGCCCGGCCGGTCGAGCGCGTGCAGCGCGAAGCGCTCGAGCTGCTCGCCGTAGAAGGCCTGTCCTGGGTCGAGCTCCACCGCGCGGCGCTGCAGGCGCGCGGCCTCGAGGTGCAGCCCGTTGTGATCGTAGGCCGTGGCCAGCGTGTCGAGGAACGCGTGCCGGTCGGGCGCGAGGGCCACGGCCCGCTCGGCCAGCGCCAGCGCCTCGGCCGGCGCGCGGAACGCCTCGTCCTCGGCCGTGAGGAGGAGCCACGCCAGGTCGTTGAGCGCGGTCGCGTTGTCGGGCCAATGCGCGAGCGCCTCGCGGAAGGCGCCGACGGCGTCCTCGTAGCGCTTCGCCTGGAAGTGCTCGGAGCCCTGGCGCACGGCCGCGCGGCTGGCCGCGAGGTCGGGCTCCTGGGCGAGCGTGACGCTGGCGAGGAGGAGCGGCGCGAGCCACCACCGGGTCTTCATGGGGCGGCATCCCACCAGCCCGGGGCCGCCCCCGCCACCTATCGCGCCTCGACCGTCACCTCGGTCGCCTCGTCGTCGCCGACGAACGCCTCGGCGACGAGGACCTCGCGCCCGGCCGTAGAGACCCGGACGGTCACCCGGCCCGCGGCGAGCCCTTCGATGAGCGCCGGGTGGTCGGGGACGGCCGGAGGGAAGACCACCTGTTCGAACGACAGCCCGGTCCCGGCCTCGGCGACGCGCACCCGAAGGGGCGAGGCAGGCCCCTCGGGCCAGCGCACGCGCAGGCGCAGCGCGCCGCCGCCGGGCACGTGGCGGGGCGGCGGCAGGTGGAGCTCCGAGTCCGGCAACACCTCGACCCAGTGCACGTCGGGGCGCGAGCCGGGTCGCCGGGCGACGATCGCGTGCCGGCCCGCGGGGAGCGTGAACCACCAGGGCGCCTCAGAGGGTCCCCGGGCCGGCGCGGCGGCGTGGCCGCTGGCGTCATGCGCGACGACCGTCCAGCGGTCGCCCCTGGCGCCCTGCATGAGGACCTCGCCGCGCGCCGGCTCCTCGGCGAGGACCAGCACGACCCCGCGCGCGCCGGCAGCGGCGCGGACGAGCGGCGCGGGCGGCGGCTCCGCGGAGTGGAGCTCGATCCACGCGCCGGGCTCGAAGGGACCCACGCGGAAGCTCCCGTCGGCGGCGGCCTGGGTCTCGATCGAGCGCATGCCCGCCGAGCGCACGCCGGGGAGGCCGAGGGTGGCGTCGAGCCGCCCCGGCGCGACGGCCCGCGCCACGAGCTTCGCCCCGGGCGCCGGGCCTCCGTCGGGCAGCACGACGCAGCCCTCGATCCACGCGGACACGTCCGGCAGGCGCAGCTCGACCTCGTCGGGCAACGGCAGCCGCACCTCGAACGCGCCGACGACGGGGCGTGGTCGGTCGGGCACGGGCCCGTCGCCAGGCGGCGGCGGCAGGCCCCCGCGCACCTTCAGGAGCACCCGCTCCGGCGCCTCGGCGAAGGAGAACCGACCGGCGGCGTCGGCCGTGGTGCTCGTGCTCGTCGTGCGGCTGTCCAGGTCGACCGCCACGACGTCGACGCGCGCCGCGGGCGAGCCGTCGGCCGCGACGACGCGCCCGCGCAGGGGGAGGGCGCGACCGAGGACGACCGTGAGCGGCCCGGCGCGCGGGACGACGACGTCCTCCAGCGTGGCCCCGAGGTGCCCCGGATGCTCGACCCAGACGCCGACGGTAGCGGCGTGCGGCCCCACGCTCCGCTCCCAGCGGCCGCCGGGCGGGACCGGGACCGAGAACCTCCCGTCGTCGTCCGCCACGGCGTTCGCCTCCCACGGCCCGGCCCACGCCGCGCCCAGGGTGGGGTCCGGGAGGTAGGCCTGGACCATGACGGCGGCTGGCAGGGGGCGGCCGGTCGGGTCGACGACCCGCCCCTCGAGGGTCAGCGCCGGGAGGAGCTCGAAGCGGATGCGGCCCTGGGGGAGGAACATGAGGCCCCGGGCGCCGAAGCCCGCGGCCTCGACGCGCACCGAGCACTGCTCGGGGACCGAGGCCTGGAAGCGCCCGGCGGCGTCCGTCCGCACGGGAGCGATCACGATCATCCCGATGTTGGGGTCGAAGAAGAGCTGGGCTCCGGGGATCCCGTTCCCGGTGGCCGCGTCCACGACCTCGCCCTCGACGGTCCGTTGCCCGTCCGTCGTCGGCTGCGCCGCGCTCGCGCTCGGCCCGTCGGGAGCGTCGCTGACCGCGGCTTCGCCCTGACCGGATGGCGGGTCGCCGCCGGTGGGCGCCGTCGCCGGCCGCGGGTCCGTCACGGCGACCTCGCCGAGCGAGCGCGAGACCTCGGGCGCTCGCGCCTCGCGCAGGGCGTCGCCGTCGCTCGCGACGAGCGCCGCCAGCCCGGCGACCCCGAGCGCCGGCACCAGCCAGAGCGCGTGGCGTCTCCTGCGCGTCGCGGTCAACGGGGGTCGAGCTCCACCCAGATGACCTCTCCCTCCCGCAGCGTCGCGCGCGTGACCAGGACCTCGGCGCCCTCGTCGCTCACGAGGACGCTCAGGGCGACGACGAGGAGGACCGGCACGAGGCAGAGCACCGCTCGGCGCACCCCCACAGCGTCGTCAGCCGGGCGCCAACCAACAAGGGCTCCGCCCGGGTCACGCCTCGAATCCGAGCCGCGCGCGCATGGTTCGGCACCAGTCGTCGCCCGGCTCTACGCGGCGGCACGCGTCCGGCCGCGCCGCGTAGATCGCGCAGCGCACGCGCCCGGCCGGCGGGCGCGGGTCGCCCTCGAGCGCCGCGCAGCAGGTCACGTCGCCGGCCGTCCGCGTCGCCAGGGCCCTGCCCGTCCCGGTGCGGTCGTCGGGGACGACCAGCCCCGCGTGAGCCCCGAGGCGCGCCGCGTCCGCGGGCGTGACGGCCACGAAGGGCTCGCCCGGGAGCCACCCGGCGCAGCAGGCGCCGCAGGCCTGGCAGTCGAGCTCCGCCCCGCTCACCTCGCTCCCCCGATCAGCGCCCGCAGGTCCACGTCCACCTCGGTGACGGCACGGCGCACACCCCGAGCGTATGCGCCGCAGGCCGGACCCGCACGCGGCTCCGGCCCGCACCCGGCGGCTCGGCCGGAGCGGCGCGCGCGTGGTTCGGCCGACGCTCGCGCCAGCGCGCTGCGACCCGTGAGGAGCGGTCTCGTCCTTCGCGCAGCGGCGTCCGCGCTACGATCGCCCGCGCGCCATGCCCGAGCTCCCCGAGGTCGAGCACATCGTCCGCTACCTGCGCCCGCGGCTGACCGGCCGGCGGATCGAGGCCGTGTCGGTCGCGGCCCTCGCGCGCCCGCTCGTCGGCCGCACGATCCGCGACGTCGCGCGCCGCGCCAAGCTGGTCCTCCTCCCGCTCGACCGCGGCGGGACGCTCGTCGTCCACCTCAAGCTCACGGGCAAGCTCTGGGTCCGCCCCGCCGCCGAGCCGCCGGGCCGCCACGCGCGCCTGGTCTTGCGCCTCTCGGGCGAGGACGCCCTGGTGCTCGAGGACGCCCGCCGCCTGGGCTGGGCGCGCGTCCACGACGACGCGGCCCTCGCCGCCGCCCTGGCCCGGCTCGGTCCCGAGCCGCTCGAGCCGGCCTTCGACCTCGCCGCGCTGCGCGCCCGCCTCCACGCGCGCCGCCGCTCGCGCCTCAAGCCGCTGCTGCTCGACCCGGCCTTCGTCGCCGGGATCGGGAACATCTACGCCGACGAGGTCCTGTTCGCCGCCCGCCTGCACCCGCTCGCGCGCGCGGGCGACCTCGCCCCGCCCGCCGCGCGCCGCCTGCACGCGGCGATCAAGCGCGTCCTCGGCCGCGCCCTCGCCGCCCGCACGGCCGAGGTGCCCGACCAGGAGCGCGTCGGCGCCGGCGGCCGGGGTGCCGCGCGCCGCCTCGACCTGGCCGTGTTCCAGAAGGACGGCCAGCCCTGCCCGCGCTGCCGCGCCGCGCTCGTGCGCACCGTCGTCCAGGGCCGCGGCACGTACCTGTGCGCGCGCTGCCAGGCCGAGTAACGTCGAGGGCCATGCGCCGCGCCGCCCTCGCCCTGACGCTCGCCCTCGCCTTCGCCACGTCGACCGCCCGGGCCGACGACGCCTTCGCCGCGCTCGTGCGCGAGGTCGAGGCGCTCATGGCGGGCCACACCGACCGCGCCGAGGAGGCGCGCATCCTCGAGCTCCTGCGCCGCGCGGACGCCGCGACGCTCGACCGCGCCGTGCGCCACCTCGACCTCGGCAAGCTCCTGGGCGACGTCGACGACCACCCGGGCGGCCCGCAGCACCGCACCGACCTCCTCCTGCTCCTCGGCCGCGCCCGCCTGCGCGACCTGTCGGTCGCCGGCCGGGAGGCCGTGATCACCGCCCTCCAGCGCGGCCGGACCGGGTCGCGCCGCGAGCAGGTGATCCGCGACATCCTCCTCGGCACCCGCGGCGCCGACCTCACCGCGCTCAAGAACGCGATCGACGCCGGCGGCGACGCGCACGACCTCGACCGGCTCGTCTTCCACGACCTCGACGACGCCGCGCTGCGCGAGCAGGTCCTGGCCCACTTCGCCCGCGAGGCCGCCGCGGCGCCCTCGGGCGAGCTCAAGGTCCTGAGCGACATCGACGACACGCTCTACCGCAACTGGGTCGACGAGCGCTACCCGCCGAAGGCGATCTACCCGGGCGTGCGCGCCCTCTACCACGAGCTCGACGTGGGCCCCGACGGGACCGGCCGCCCGGGCGACCTCGTGTTCGTCACCGCCCGGCCCGGCGACCGCCCCGGCCTCGTCGAGGAGCACACGATCGGCACCCTGGGCCGCCTCGGCCTCGCGCGCTTCGTGGTGCTCACCGGGTCGCTGACGAAGGTCACGAGCAACGAGGCGATCGCCCGGGGCAAGCTCGAGGCGATCGGCCGCTACCGCCGCCTGTTCCCGGAGTACGACCTGGTGTTCCTGGGCGACAGCGGCCAGGGCGACGCGATCGTCGCCGCGGCGCTCATGGCCGACCACGCCGACGCGACGCGCGCCGTGTTCATCCACGACGTCATCCACACGCCGCCCGAGGGCCGCGCCGAGTGGGCGGCACGCGGCGTGCCGCTGTTCGACACCTACGTCGGCGCCGCCGCGCACGCCCTCGAACGGGGGCTCATCTCGCCGGCGGGGCTCCGCCGCGTCGTCGCCGCCGCGCGCGAGGAGCTCGAGGCGATCGCCTTCCCCGACGAGGCCGTCCGCGCCGCGCGCCGCGACGAGCTCCGGCGCGACGCCGCCCGCGCCGAGGCGCTCGCGCCCGAGGGGGAGTGAGCGCTATCGCCCGCCGAGCGCCGCGAGGCGGTTCACGGCCCAGTGGTGCTGCGCCCACATGACCAGCCGCACCGCCGCGCAGCGGCGGTAGTGCGCGGTCGCCCGCGCCGGGTCGCCGTCGCGCTCGGCGAGCAGGCCGAGGAAGCCGTGGACCACGCACACGCGCTCGCGCCGCTCCCGCAGCGTGCCCGCGGCCTGGATCACGGCCTCGGCCTCGGCGTCGCTCGCCCGCCCCAGGGCCCGCCGGGCGACCACGGCCAGCCAGCCCTCGCTCGCGGCGACCGCCTCGAGGCGCGCCGGATCGCCGCCGCCCAGCCCGGCCGCCCAGATCGGGTGGTACTCGTCGCTGGGCGAGGCGGCGAGGAAGCGCTCGAAGTCCTCGAGCGCCCCGGCGTGGTCGCCCAGTAGCGCCCGCGCCCGCCCGCGCTGCCCGATCGGCCAGGCCCACCCCGGCTGGCCCCGGCGGATGGCCTCGTCCAGGTCGGCCAGCGCCCCCCGCGGGTCGCGAAGCGCCAGGCGGAGCGAGCCGCGGTTGCACCAGGCCCGCGCCCGCTCCGGGGCGAGCTCGAGCAGCCGCGTGAGGTCGGCGTGCGCGCCGGCCGCGTCGCCGAGCGCCGCGCGCACGTCGGCGCGCACGTACCAGCCCTCGGGATCCTTGGGATGGCCGGTCACCGCGCGGTAGGCGTCGGTGAGGGCGCCCGGCAGGTCGTCGAGGTGCAGCCGCGAGCGCGCTCGCTCGTGCCACACGCCGGGCGCGGTCGGCGCCAGCGCGATCACGCGCGTGAAGTCGTCGACGGCCGCCCGGTGGTCCTCCGCGCGGGCGCGCGCCCAGCCCCGGTAGTAGTGCGCGCGCCAGGCGTCGGGGCGGCGCTCGATCACCTGCGTCAGGGCCGCGACCCCGTCGTCGCGGCGGCCGCCGTCGAGGAGCGTGGCCGCGCGCGCGACGGCCAGCGCCACCGCCTCCGGGTGCCGCGCCGCGGCCTCGTCGAAGTCCGCGATCGCCCCGGCGTGGTCCCCGGCCTCGGCGCGGGCGGCGCCCCGGTAGGCCCAGGGCGCCGCGTCCCACGCGCCCTGGACCTCGACGGCCCGCGTCGCGTCGGCCACGGCGCCCGGGACGTCGCCGCGCGCGAGCCGGCTCACGCCGCGACGGTAGAGCGCCGGCGCCAGGTCCGGCGCGTCGCGCAGGGCGCGCGAGAAGGCGGCGTCCGCCTCGTCGTGGCGCCCCTTGGCCTGGCGCACGAGCCCCTCCAGGAACGCCTGCCGGGCCGCCGGGGGCGGGCCGGCGGGGGGGGCGACCGACACGGGCGCGGCGGGCGAGGGCTCCACGGCGCTGGCGTCGGGGGGCGTGTTGGCCTGCGGCGGCGCGGCGTCCCGCGGCGCGACGACGGCCGCGACCGCCGCCGCAGCCAGCCACGGCGGCCGCGCCCGCCGCGACGCGCCGGCCGTGGGCGCGCCGGGCCGGGGCGGCGGCCGCCGCATCGAGGTAGGCCCCCAGCGCCTCGGCGAAGGCCTCGGCCGAGGGGAAGCGGTCGGCCGGCGCCTTGGCCAGGGCGCGCAGGACGATCGCGTCGAGCGCGCGGTCGACGCCGGGCGCGACCGAGGACGGGGCCGGCGCGGGCTCGCCGCACACCGCGGTGATCGCCTGGACCAGCGTCTCGCCCGTGAACGGCGGCTGGCCGGTGAGCATGGCGAACAGGGTGGCGCCCAGGCCGTAGACGTCCGACGCCGGCCCGACGAGCTCGCGCTTGCCGCGCGCCTGCTCCGGCGGCCAGTAGCCTGGCGTGCCGATGATCGTCCCCGCCTGCGACAGGCCGCTCTGGAGCACCTCGTCGCGCGCCAGGCCGAAGTCGGTCAGGACCGCCCCGCCCTCGCTCGCCAGGAGCACGTTGCTCGGCTTGACGTCGCGGTGCAGCACCCCGCGCGCGTGCGCGTGCGCCAGGGCGAGCGCGACCTCCCGCGCGACCCGCGCCGCCTCGCGCGGCGCGAGCGGCCCCTCGTGCTCGAGGCGCTCGTGCAGCGGGCGCCCGGCGACGAGGTCCATGACCATGTAGGGCACCCCCTCGTGCTCGCCCATCTCGTGGAGCGTCACGATCCCCGGGTGCCGCAGCCGCCCGAGCGCGACCGCCTCGACGGACAGGCGGCGCAGGAGGCGCGCGCGGTCGCCGCCCGGGAGGACGAGCTTGATCGCCACGTGGCGGCGCAGGCGCGGGTCGACCGCGCGGAAGACCACGCCCATCGCCCCGCGGCCCAGCTCACCCTGGAGCACGTAGCGGCCGATCCGGGCGGGAGCGTGCACCGGAGCGAGCCTAAACCATCGTGGGCCAGCGCGCCCGCGGCCGCGAGGACGAGCGAGCGGTGGACCCCTCCGGACGAGGGGATTACCCGTTGGAATCAGCCCGAGGCCGGCGCTATTCTGTGCCGGACGGACGGGGAGGAGCGCCCCTCATGCAGACGGAAGAGCCCGCGAGCGGAGTCAAGGCCACCGCCAAGCGGCTCCTCAAGGACTCGGGCCGCTTCTTGCTCGCGGGCGTCAAGGCCGCCCTGGCGGGCCCGACGACCCCGGCCGACTTCGTGCTCGAGAGCTGGCGCCAGGGTCAGCGCGACCTCGACCTCGAGGCCGTGGACCTGTGGCAGCTCGTCACGGACTGCCTCGCGCGCCACACGGCGCCGTGCGCCGACAAGGGCGTCGACCTGCTCCTGCAGCAGGGCGCCCCCGCGCCGGCCGTCATGGTCGACCGCGGCCGCATCGAGGCGGTGCTGCACAAGGCGCTCGAGTCGGCCCGGCACGCCTGCGCCCAGAACCGGCCGCTGCGGGTGCGGGTGGCCCTGGAGGGCGGCCGCGCCGTGGTGGCGATCACCCACGAGGTCGACGGCGCCCCCGCCTTCGACGAGCCGTCCGAGGCGGTGCTCGAGGCCGCGCGCGAGGTCGTGGCCGCGCACGGCGGCGAGCTGACGTTCGAGCGGGCCGACGGGGGCTCGATCGGCTTCACCCTGAGCCTGCCCGCGGCGCCGCTCGGCCCGAGCTGAATGGCGCGCGTCGCCGTCGTCGAGGACGAGGCGCCGGTCCGCGACTCGCTCGCGCTGACCCTGCGCGAGCGCGGCTACGAGGTCGTCGCCTTCGGCGACTTCGCCTCCGCCTACGAGGCGCTGAGCCGGCTGGCGCCGGACCTGCTCATCGCCGACGTGAACCTGCCCGACGGCAACGGCCTCGAGCTGGTGGCCCGGCTGCGCGCGCTGCACTCCGAGTCGTTCCCGATCATCGTCCTCTCGGGCCTCAACAGCGAGACCGACTTCATGCGCGGCTTCGCCGCCGGCGCGTCGGACTACCTGAGCAAGCCGTTCACGCGCGACGAGCTGCTCGCCCGCTGCGCCGTGCACCTCGGCCGCAGCACGGACGAGGGCACGACCGCGCTGCAGCACGACCTGCCGCGCGAGGGGAGCCTGGCCTTCCGCCGCTACGAGGTGCGCTCCGTCCTCGGGCGCGGCAGCTACGGCACGGTCTACGAGGCCTGGGACACGGTGCGCGGCGAGGAGGTCGCGCTCAAGGTCCTCGCCGCCCTGCCCTCCTCGCAGCCGGAGGCGCGCCTGCGCTTCTTGCGAGAGACCTACGCCCTCTCCTCGGTGCGCCACGCCAACGTGGTGAGCGTCGTCGACTTCGGCGCCGCGCAGGGACGCCTCTACTACGCCATGTCGCGCGTGCACGGCCCGACGCTCCGCGAGCGCATCGCCACCGGCGGCCCGGCCTCGCCGGCGGAGGTGCTCGCGCTGCTGACCGGCCTCCTCTCGGCCCTCGACGCGCTCGCGCAGGTGGAGCTCGTCCACCGCGACGTGACGCCCGCCAACGTCGTCCTGCGCGACGGGCGGCTCGAGGCCCCCGTGCTCCTCGACTTCGGCCTCGCCAAGCGCGTCTTCGACCGCGGCCTGACCCTCGACGACGTGCTCCTGGGCACGCCGGGGTTCGTCGCGCCGGAGGTGGTGCTCGGCCAGCCGACCGACGCCCGGGCCGACCTCTTCGCGGCCGGCCTCGTGGCGCGCTTCGCCGGGGTCGGGCGCGAGCCCTTCCCCGACCTGCGGGGCATGGCGCTCCTGAACCACATGGCCCGCACGCCCGCGCCCCTGCCCGCGGACCTGCCCGAGCCCCTGCGCGGCGTCCTCGCGCGCCTCACCGCGCTCGACCCCGCCGATCGCCCCCCGACCGCCCGCGCCGCGCTCGAGGAGCTCACGGCCCTCCGGGCCTAGTCGATCGATCAGGGGGCGAAGCGGACCGGGAGGGCGCGGGCCCGGGCCAGGCGCGCCAGGTACTCCTGACGGCGGATGCGCCGCGGGAGGAAGATCCGCGTCGCCTCGGTCTGGTACTGGATGTCGCACAGCGCGAAGCCGCGGGCCCGGAGGCGCTCGACCAGCGCCACGACGGCGACCTTCGACGCGTCCGTCTCGCGGTGGAACATGGACTCCGCCATGAACGCGCCGCCGAGGCTCACGCCGTAGAGGCCGCCCGCCAGGCGGCCGTCGCGCCAGGTCTCGACCGTGTGCACGACCCCGCGCGCGAAGAGCTCGCCGTAGACGCGGACGAAGTCGGCGCTGATCCAGGTGGACGGCCGGTCGGCACAGCCCGCGACCACCTCGTCGAACGCGGTGTCGACGCGCACCTCGAACCGGCCCTGCCGCACGGTGCGCTGGAGCCGGCGCGGCACGTGGAGCGCGTCCAGCTCGAGCACCGTGCGCGGGTCGGGCGACCACCAGCCGAGCTCCCCGTCGGCCTCGGCCATGGGGAAGATCCCCTTGCCGTAGGCCTCGAGCACCAGCTCGGGCGTGAGCGCGCCGCCGATCGCCACGCAGCCGTCGGGCCCGGCGCGCTCCGGGTCGGGCAGCGGCGGCGGCGTGGGGAGCACGACCCGGCGCCGCCACACGCGGGCGTAGAGGTACTCGAGGAGCGCGCGAGCGTCGGCGTCGCCGCCGCCCGGGTCGTCGTCGTCCTCGTCGTCGTCGCTGGCGCTTCCCGGCACGCGCCCTCCACCATCGTCGACGGCGGGGCGAGCGCAAGGGGGCGGCCTACACGGGCAGGCCGACCGGCGGCGTCGAGAGCACGCGGGCGAGGCGGTTCGGGTAGTCCGTGATGATCGCGTCCACGCCGAGCTGGACCAGGGCCTCGAGGCGGGCCGGGTCGTTGGCGGTCCACGTGTGGACGCTGACCCCGCGCGCGTGAGCGGCGTCGATCGCGGCCCGGTCGAGCGCGCTCGCGCCCTCGCGCGCGAAGGCCTCGGCGCCGAAGCCGAGGGTGTCGACGTCGCCCACGCAGCCGGGGTTCCACGCGTCGCCGCCGACGACCTCCGCGACGTAGCGCCCGGGGTCGGCCAGGCGGGCCACGCACAGGGCGGCGACCGGCAGCTCGGGCGCCAGGCGCTTGGCCTCGACCAGCCCGGCGTGGTCGAACGATGAGAGCAGCACCTGCTCCTGCATGCCCAGGCGGCGCACGAGCTCGACCACGGCCGCGACGAGCCCCTCGTAGCGGCGGGGGACGAGCTTCAGCTCGACGTTCACGCGGCGCCCCCGGGCCCGCGCCAGGAGCAGCGCCTCCTCGAGGCTCGGCGGGTGGACGCGCCCGCCGGCGAGCGCCGCCAGGGCGGCCGGGCCGAGCCACGCGGCCCGCTCCTCGTCGGTCGGCCCCGGCGGCGCCGGCGCCCCGCGCTCGAGCGCCTCGACGAACCAGGAGCCCGCGTCGAGCGCGCGCAGCTCCTCGAGCGTCAGGTCCGAGACGAACGCGCGCTCGCCGCCCGGGCGGCGCCGCCCCGCGTCGGTCGTGCGCCCCAGCCGGTCGTCGTGGAAGACGACCGGGCGCCCGTCGCGGCTGGGGTGCACGTCGAGCTCCACCATGTCGGCGCCGAGGTCGAAGGCCAGCTCGAAGCTCTCGAGCGTGTTCTCGGGGCGCAGGCCCATGGCGCCGCGGTGGCCCACGTTGGCCACGCGCGTCGGGCGCGCGCGGCCGCGCAGGTAGGGGTTGCTCATGGCCACGCATGCTACTCGGTGCCCGTCCCTGGCACGGCCGGGCGGTGGCCTCTAGAATCGCCCCCCGTGCCTCCTCGGTTCGAGCTCGAGGTCCACCTGTTCGCGTCGGTGCGTGAGGCGGTCGGACGCGACCGGGTGCGCGTCGCGCTGGACGCGCCCGCCCGGGCCGCCGACCTGCTCGACGGGCTCGCGCGCGAGCACCCGGCGATCGCGGCCGCGCGCCGGTCGCTGGCGGTCGCCGTGAACCAGGCGATCGTCGGGCCGGACCACGCGCTCGCGCCGGGCGACGAGGTGGCGCTGATTCCGCCGGTGGGTGGGGGGTAGCGGTGTCGAGCGACCAGGGCGACGTCATCCTGCTGCAGGAGGAGCGCCTCGACGCGGGCTGGGCGCACGAGGCCGTGCGCGACCCGCGCGCGGGCGCGATCTGCTGCTTCGAGGGGACCACGCGCCAGGAGCACGAGGGCCGCGCGGTGGCGTCGCTCTCGTACGAGGCCTACCGCGACATGGCCGAGCGCGAGCTGGCGGCGATCGCCCGCGAGGCGCGCCGGCGCTTCCCCGGGCTCGTGCGCGTGTGCCTGGCCCACCGGCTGGGCGAGGTCGCGCTGACCGAGGCGAGCGTGCTGGTGGCCGCCTCGGCGCCGCACCGCGCGGAGGCCTTCGAGGCCTGCCGCTTCGCGATCGACGCGCTCAAGGCGAGCGCGCCGATCTGGAAGAAGGAGTTCTACCGCGACGGGGGCGACGCGCGCTGGGTCGTGAACCGCGAGGCGCGCGGCGCGGAGGTCGCCCCCGGCGTGCCGCCGCGCGCGGGCGGCGGGCAGGGTAACCTCTGAGGCCAGGAGAGCGGCAGCGCGTCGGAGCGCGCGGAGCGGAGCGGGCGGAGACCCGCTGCCGCGCACGAGCAGGCGGACAGGGTAACGCGGTCGAAGCGCGCGGAGGCGGGGCACACCGATGAACGACGGCGCGGAGCGGGCCGAGGACGACGCGGCGGCCGGGGCCAAGGGCGGCAAGAAGGCCAGGCCCGCCACGAAGAAGGTGGCCAAGGCCAAGGCGCCGGCGAAGAAGACCCGCGCGGCGAAGCCCGCCGGCGAGGACGAGCCCTCGGCCGAGGGCGCGGGCGCCAAGAAGAAGGCCGGCAAGAAGGCCGCCAAGGCGGGCAAGAAGGCCCCGGCGGCCAAGGCGCCGGCCGAGGCCAAGCCGGCCGCCGGGGGGCGCAAGACGGCCAAGAAGGACCCGGGGTCGCCGCTGACGAAGGCGCCCGGCCCGGGGAAGGCCTGGGACGAGGTCGAGCCGTCGGCCGCCGACCTCGCCTCCGAGGAGGGCGTGAGCGACGAGGGGGCCGCCCTGCTCGGCTCCGGGGACGACCTCATCGGGGGCGGCGCGGAGGACGACCTGGTCGAGGCCGGCGCCGAGGTGGGGCTCGGCTCGGAGGACGACGCAGCGCCTGCGGGGGACGACGACATCCAGTACGGCCTGACCGAGGACGCCGAGGGCAGCTTCAGCTCGGAGGACGCGGTCAGCCCGCTCCTCGACGACGCCGAGGACGAAGACGAGGACGCCGAGGACGAGGACGAGGACGAGGACGAGGCGGAGGACGAAGAGGAAGAGGACGACGAGGACGAAGAGGAGGACGAAGAAGACGAGGACGTCGACGACGACGACGACGAGGGGCGTCGCCGGCGCAAGAAGAAGAAGCGCAAGAAGAAGCGCGCGGCGACCGCCGTCCGCCGGGACACGGCCTGGGAGGACGACGAGCCGCCGAGCCGGCCCGCCGCGCCCGCCGCGCCGGTGCGCGCCCCCGTGGCCACGGCGGCGACCGGCGCCGCGCCAGCGGCCGGAGGCCCCGGCGCGGCCGAGGGCGACCGCGCCCGCTACAGGCGCGGCCCCAAGCCCAACACCCTCCTCCCGCCCGACGAGGCGGCGCGCAAGCTGATGGAGAAGCCGTCGGTGGTCACGGCCCTCAACTGGATGCGCGTTGCCGACAAGACGCCGCCCGACCTCCTGCGGGAGCTCCAGCGCAAGCTCGAGACCCACCTCTGGCTGAAGGAGGAGGACCCGAACGTGAAGATCGATCTCGACCGCGCCTTGCGCAGGGCCGAGAAGCTCCTGGGCATGGACTGAGCGAGGTGGACGCCGAGCCTCCGAGTCGCCGCGCCCCGGAGGCGGCGCGGTGAGCGGGGTCCTGCTGGCCCTGTTCTTCGTCCTCCTCAACGGCTGGTTCGTCCTGGCCGAGTTCGCCCTCGTGAAGGTGCGGACGACGCGGCTGCGCGAGCTGGTCCAGGAGGGCAGGGCGGGCGCCAAGCTCGCCCTGCACATCACCGGGCGGCTCGACCAGTACCTCTCGGCGATCCAGCTCGGCATCACGCTCGCGTCGCTGGCCCTCGGCTGGGTCGGCGAGCCGGCCCTGGCGCACCTGATCGAGCCGCTCGTGGCCCGGCTGCCCGGCGCGGCCCTGATCTCGCACGGCATCGCCGTGGGCATCGCCTTCGGCGTGATCACGTTCCTGCACGTGGTCCTGGGCGAGATGGCGCCCAAGACCATGGCGATCCTGCGGGCCGAGCGCTTCGCCCTGTGGGTGGCCGTCCCGCTGCACGCGTTCTTCGTCGTCTCGTGGCCGCTGATCTACGTGCTCCAGGGGGCCTCCAACGCGTTCGTCCGGCTGCTCGGCTACTCGCCGGCGTCGGAGGGCGCCGACCCGTACACCGAGGAGGAGCTGCGCATGATCGTGGCCGCGTCGCACGCGCAGGGCGTGCTCGACGAGGCCACGCGCTACCTGCTCGACAACGTCCTCGACTACACGACGCGCATCGTGCGCGAGGTCATGACGCCGCGCCGCGACGTGTTCACGCTCGACGCGCGCGCGCCCGTCGCCGAGGCGATCGCCACGGCGCTCGAGCGCGAGTTCTCCCGCTACCTGCTCGTCGACTCGACCCGCGACCAGGTGCTCGGGTTCGTGCACGTCAAGGACCTCGTGGCGATCGCCACCGGCAAGCGCCAGGTGGCGTCGCTGCAGGAGGTGGCGCGCCCGCCGGTGTTCGTGCCCGAGTTCGTGCCGATCGACCGCGTGCGCCGCCAGCTCCAGGCGCGGCGCACGCACCTGGCCGTCGTCGTCGACGAGCTGGGCGACTACGTGGGGATCGTCACGCTCGAGGACCTGCTCGAGGAGCTCGTGGGCGAGATCCAGGACGAGACCGACGTCGAGCTGCCGAAGATCCTCCGGCAGACCGACGGCTCGGTCGAGGTCGACGGCGGTTTGCTCCTCGAGACGGCCGTGAAGAAGCTGGGGCTCGAGGCGCCGGAGAAGGTCGAGGGGATCGACACGATCGGCGGCTACGTGTTCTCGCTGCTCGGCCGCGCCCCGCAGACGGGCGACGTCGTCGCCATCGGCCGCCACCGACTCGAGGTGCTGCAGGTCGACCGCCTGCGGATCCGCCGCCTGCGCTTCGTGCCGATCACGATCGAGACGGCGCCGGTCCCGCCGCCGCGGGCGGAGTGACCGCGCAGACCACTTCACCTGACGAGTAGAAGGCGGTCACCGAGGGCACCGAGGGCAGGCACACCGAGGTCACCGAAAGCCTTGGCTCGAAACACAAACCTCGGTGTCCTCGGAGCCTCACCACCGCGGCAGGCCCACCCTGGCCGCCCGCTCCGCGGCGAGCCTCCACGCCTGCCGCGCCGCGCGCTCGACCTCGTCCGGGCTCGCGCCGCCGGCGGCGAGCGACCTCGCGATGCCGAGCCAGGGCCCGGGGAGCCCGAGCGGCTCCGAGCCGGGCACGCCGAGGAGCTGCACCAACGCCCGCCGGCCCGGCGAGGCGTCGTCCTGCGCGACGGGGAGCTCGAGCTCGACGAGGAGGAGCCGGTGCCACTCGCCATGACCCCTCTTCTCCATCGCCGCCGCCGCCGCCGCGCGCGCCTCGTCGTGACGCCCGGCGAGGCGCGCGAAGCTCGCGAGCCAGTAGTCGACCTCGGGCGAGGTCTCGAGCGCCCTCGCGCGCCGGAGCGCCGGGAGCCCCAGGCGGGGGTCGCGGCGGCCGAGGACGCGCCCCAGGTGCAGCCAGCCCGTCGAGAGCTCGGGCCGTCGTAGCACCCAGGCCGCGAGCGTGACCTCGTCCTCGGCCTGGCTCCCCATGTGGCTCAGGTGGCGCCACGTCCTGAACGACACGGGGATCGTCTCGAGCGAGTTCGAGTCGATCCGCGCGTGGGCCGCCAGCGGCACGCCCAGGAGCGCCTCCGCGTCGGCCCAGAGCGCCCGCGGGAGGTGGCGCCGCCACGGTGTGGCCGCGAGCGCGAGCGCCTCGTCCTCCCCGCGCCCCAGCTCGGCCAGCCGGTCCGCCGCCGCCGGGGTGCGCTCGGGCGCCGCCAGGACGACGCCGGCCAGGACGAGCCGCTGGGCCAGCGCGACGACCTCGATCGTGGGCGGGTCCAGGGCGAGGAGGAGCTCGTCGGCGAGGCGCAGCGCAAGCGCGCCGCACGCGCCCGCGGCGGCCGGCTCGCCGGGCGTCGCGGCGTCGAGCGTCGCCGCGAGCAGGTCACCCCGCGCCAGCCCAGAGCGCCGAAAACGGCGATCTGACCGCGCGCAGGAGCCAGCTTCCAGCGCGCGTCGTCGGCTATGACCGGCGGCTACCAGGACCCGCGCCAGCTCGCGCCAGCGCGGCAGCGTGTCCGCGACGCCGCCGCGGCGCAGGAACGGCGGCGGCCTCGTCCGAGGCTCGCCCGCGGCCAGGGCGCGGGCATGCGGAGCCGGTCAGCCTCGGCCCCGGCCGGCAGGGCCGCGAGCAGGGCGGGCATCGTCGAGCGGCCCGTGACGAAGGCAGACGCCGCGCGGTCGAGACCGTCGGCGTCGCCGTCAGCTCGGCAGCCGCGGGGCTGGACGCATGCGACCCGCGGCAGAAGCCGCGCCCGCGAGCAGGGCGGAGGGCGAGGGCGAGCGCCGGCACGAGCGCGCGCCCTCGCGGCGGGGCGGCACCCGGGCGAACGCCGTCGAGCGCCGCCTCCAGCTCGCGGGCGAAGTCCTCGGCGGTCGGCTGACGCTCCGCCGGCGCCTTCGCGAGCGCCCGGAGGCACACGGCCTCGAGCGCGGGCGACACGTCGGGGGCCCGCTCGCGGGGCGGGACGGGCGGCCGCTGCAGCACGCCCACCAGGACCGACGCGCCCCCGCCCTCGAAGGGCCGGCGGCCCGTGAGCACCTCGTAGAGCACGGCGCCGAGCGCATAGACGTCCGTGCGGCGGTCGATCTCCGTCCGCCGCCCGTCGGCCTGCTCCGGCGCCATGTAGGCGATCGTGCCCACGAGCTCGCCGGTGCGTGTCAGGTCGTCTCCCTGCAGGTCGCGCGCGACCCCGAAGTCGCTGACGACGGGGCGGCCGCCGCGGTCGAGCAGGACGTTGGCGGGCTTCACGTCGCGGTGCACCCAGCCGGCCTCGTGCGCGAAGTGCAGGGCGCGGGCGACGCCGACCAGCAGGCGCGCGCCCTGCTCGCGCGGGAGGTCGCCCGCCGCCAGGCGCCGCTCGAGGGAGCCACCGTCGAGGAGGTCCATGACGACGTAAGGGCGCCCGTCGTGGACCCCGAGGTCGCGCAGCGACACGATCCCGGGGTGGCGCGAGAGGAAGCGCAGGGCGTCGGCCTCGCGGCGGAAGCGCTCGAGCACCCCCGGGTCGGCGGCGAGGAGCACCTTGAGGGCGAGCCGCGCGGGCGCGCCGTCGGCCTCGACGGCGTAGACGACGCCCATGGCCCCGCGGCCGAGCTCGCCCGTGATGCGGTAGCGACCGATCGTCGCCGTCATGCCGCCTGCGAGGAGGTCCACGACGACGAGCCGGCGGCGTCGCCGTCCGCGTCGTCGGCCGGCGCCGTCGCGCCCCAGGCCACGTCGTCGATCGCCGCGCCGAGCGCCAGCCACGCGTCGGCCTCGGCCACGAGCTGGGCCCAGGCGATCGGCGTCGGGGCGGCCCGCCGCGCCTCGCCGCAGCCCAGGACGGGGCAGCCGCCGTGCTCGCGCCAGCAGGCCAGGTGGAGCCCGGCGCCGCACCCCGCGCAGCCCGCCGCGGTGGTCGGGTCGAGCGGCAGCGCGTCGTGGCAGTAGGCGCATCTGCGCGGGTCGTGCAGGCCTCGCACCCGGACGTCCACGGCGCCTCCCGCCCTGGACCCTACCCGACGCGACCCGTTGGCGTCCAGACCGCCGCCTGGGGTATCACGGGGGCGCGGGAGAGAGCCCATGTCGGAGTCGCCCACCGTGCACAGCGCCGCGCTCATGCGTTACGTGGCGGCGCACGCCGCCCCCGAGGACCCGTTCCTGGCCGAGCTCAAGGCCGCGGCGAAGGCGCGCGGCTTCCCGGCGATCTCGGTCGCGCCGGACCAGGCCGTGTTCATGCAGGCGCTCCTGCGCCTCATGCGCGCGCGCGAGGTCGTCGAGGTGGGCACGCTCGGCGGCTATTCGGCGATCAGCATGGCGCGGGGGCTGCTCGAGGGCGGGCGCGTGCGCACGATCGAGGTCGACCCCGAGCGGGCGCGGTTCGCGCGCGACTGGGCGGCGCGGTCCGACGTTGCCGGGCGCGTCGAGGTCCACGAGGGGCCGGGCGCGAAGGTCCTGCCGACGTTCGCGGCCGGCTCGGCCGACGCGGCCTTCCTCGACGCCGACAAGGAGAGCTACGGGCTCTACCTCGAGGAGTGCCGGCGGATCGTGCGCCCGGGCGGGCTGATCATGGTCGACAACGCCTTCGCGTTCGGCTGCCTGCTCGACCCCGCCGAGGACGACCCGTCGGTCCTGGCGATCCGCGCCTTCAACGAGACCATGCGCGCCGCGCGCGACCTGCAGGGCGTGATCGTCCCCCTGGGCGACGGGCTCTGGGTGGCCTGGAAGCGCTGGTGAGCGCGACCGACGACCTGCACCTCGAGGTCTACGAGGGCGTCGGCCAGCTCCGGCGCGTCGACCTGCCCGACGGCGCCGCGCTCGTCGTCGGCCGGATGAAGACGTGCGACGTCGTCCTGCTCGCCAGCGGCGTCTCGCGCCAGCACTGCAGGCTCACGCGCGCGGGCGACGTCGTCGAGGTCGAGAACCTGTCGACGAGCAAGGGCGGCACGCAGGTCGCGGGGCGAAAGGTCGACGGCACGGCGCGCGTGCGTCCGGGCGAGGAGGTGGCCGTCGGCGAGGCTGTCCTCGTCGTGCGCGTATCGGCGGCCGCCCCGCCGGCGAAGGCCGCCCCGCCGGCGAAGGCCGAGCGCGAGCCGCCGCCGGGCGACGAACCGGGCGACGAACCGGGCAGCGACCCGGAGGCCCCCGCGCCCTCGGGCGAGCCCGACGCGCGCGAGGCGGCGCGCGCGTTCGTGCGCAAGAAGCAGCTCCAGCGCACGCTGCGGCTGGCCGGTGGCCTGGCCCTCCTGGGGGCGGCCTCGGGCGCCGTCGCGTGGGTGGGCCTGCGCTGGGCCCTCGACGAAAAGCGCCCGCCGGCGCCCGACAAGCCGACGTCGGGCGCCGGGGCCGAGGTCAGGCCGCCGCCCGTCGAAGAGGCCAACCCCGACCGGGCCTGGGCCGCCCTGCGCGCCCTGCCGCCGGGGCAGGTGCCCCTCGGGCTGCAGGCGTTCGCCGACCGCTTCCCCGCCGACCCGCGCGCCGCCGACGCGCGCTTCTTCGCCGAGCGGCTGGCGGCGGGCGGCGGCGGCGGCGCCCGCCGGCGCGGGGCCGACCGACGACCGCGCCCTGCGCGCCAGGTGGCGCGCCTGCGCAGGCTGCGGCTGCTGTCGCAGGCGGCGCTCGTCGACCTCGCGCCGGCGCTCGCGCCCGGCACCCCGCTGGCGCGCGCCGCGGCGCAGCCGAGCGCCTCTCTGACCGGGCGGCGGCGGCGCAGAACCTGCGCGCGCGGGCAGGCGAGCTCGCGCGGCGGCTCGGCGCCGTCCCGGCGCTCGTGCTCGTGCTCGACGAGCGCCCGCGCCTGCGCGGGCTGGGGCAGGACGAGCCGCTCGACGCGCTCGTGGCCGAGCTCGAGGAGCAGGCGGCGCAGGCGCTCGCCGCGCGCCGCGGGCCGGTGATCGAGCTCTCGCCCCAGGCGACCACCGTCGAGAAGGAGGGCCTCGACGCGGCCCTGCGCTTCGACTTCGAGGTGGCCTGGGCGCGCCTCGACGAGCTGCTCACGCTGGGGCTCAGCGACGAGGCGCGCCTCCGGGCCCACTGGCTGCGCCACCAGGTGCGCGGGCTCGAGGCGCTGCTGCAGGCGCTGAACGCCGCCGCGCAGGGGCCGGCCGAGCAGCGGCCCGCGCTCACGATCAAGGGCGAGCTGCGCGCGCGGCTGCGCGCGGCCGACGGCAAGGGCGTCGTGCTCGCGCCGATCGTCGAGAAGGGCGAGGGCGAGCTGCGCTGGCCCTGGACGCGCGTCACGCCCTACCAGGCGCAGGAGCTGGCGGCCAACGTCGGCGCCGGCGACGCGACGCTGACCTTCGCCCGCGCCTTCCACGCCTTCCACACCGGGCTCGAGGACGCGGGCGTCGAGCTCCTGGCGCAGCTCGCGCAGTCGCGGCGCCGCCTGCAGGGCGAGGTGTTCTCCTTCTACGCGCTGGTCACGGGCGTCCCCATGCCCGAGGGCGGCTTCGTCGTCTACCAGGGGCGGCTCATCGACCCGGCCGAGCGCGAGCGGATCATCGCGGCGCGGCAGGCGGCCCGGGAGGCGGCGCAGCAGCTCGCGGCCGAGGCGCGCGAGGCGGGCGAGCAGCGGCGGCTCGTGTCGCTCCTGCAGAAGGTGCTCGCGCTCATGGACGCGGGCAACTACGAGGCGGGGCGCGCCGCGCTGGCGAAGATCGCCGAGAGGCACGCCGCCGTGCCCGGCGTGGGCGACGTGGCCCGGGCGCGGCTCCAGAGCCCCGTCCTGCGCCGCCGCGACCTCAGGGCGGCCCGCGGCCTGGGCCACAACGGGCCGCCGGCGAATCGCCTCGACATCTACTTCCTCGGCGACGGGTTCGTCCTCGACGACCAGAAGCAGGTGCAGTTCGACCGCTACGCCGACACGGCCATGCGCTTCTGCCAGCTCCAGGACTTCTTCAAGGAGTACGAGCAGTACGTCAACTACTGGGCGTGCAACACGGTCAGCAAGGACGAGGGGCTGACGAAGGACGCCGACACGAAGGACACGGCGCTGCGCGGGCGGATCGAGGGCGGCGTCTACACGATCCAGGACCGCGCCGCGGCCTTCGCGCTGCTCGAGGCGAGCTTCCCGGGCGAGCACGACCGGCTCGTCGTCGGGATCGGCAACGACTTCGCCAACGTGGCCACGGGCGGCGGCGGCGTGGTCGCCAACCCCAAGACCATGCTCTCGGCCGTCCCGCACGAGCTCGGCCACGCCTTCGCCGGGCTGGGCGACGAGTACGACCACGACCCCACGGGCGGCCCCGCCGCGCCGGGCGCCGGCGGGCGCGTGCCCGCGCGGGCGCTCGGGCCCAACCTCGTCGCGGGCAACCGCCGCGAGGAGCTGCTCGGCGTCGTGCCGTGGGCCGACTGGCTCGACCCGACGGGCCAGAAGAACTGGACCGGCAAGCCGATCGACCTGTTCGAGGGCGGCAACCGCCAGCCGAAGGACGTGTGGCGGCCGCAGAAGGCCTGCGTCATGCGCGACATCGGCTCGCCCTTCTGCGCCCCGTGCATGGAGCGCATGGTCCTGCGCCTCTACGAGCACGTGCGGCCGATCGACCAGGTGTGGCCCGACGAGGCCGAGCTGACGCTCGACAAGGAGCTGCTCCTGCGCGTGCTCGTCATGAAGCCGCGCACGCACGACCTGTTCGTCCACTGGCGGCGCAAGCGCCTGGCGTCGGCGCCGGCGTCCACGGGCGACGTCGAGGACGCGGGGGACGGCACGCGCTCGCGCCCGACGCGGCCGGGCGAGGCGGCGGCGCCCGAGGTGAAGGACATCTCGGGGAAGCTGACGACCGACGGCGTGAACTACATCCACTTCATCAAGCTCTCCCCGCGCGACCTCGAGCCCGGCCGCTACGAGCTCTCGGCCGAGGTGTGGGACCCGACGCCCTGGGTGCTGGAGAAGAACCGCGGCCCCCTGAGGCAGACGCGCACGTGGGTGGTGACGGTGCCCCCGCGCAGGTGACGTGCGACACCTGCGGGCTGCCGCCACCCGCAGCGGACGTGCGCCGGACCGGGCGGCGAGGCACGATCGGGCATGGCCGACGAGACGCTCGAGTCCCTGATCTCCCGGCTCGCGAGCCCCGACCCGCTCGAGCGCATGCACGCCGCGAACGCGCTCGGGAGCTTCGGCGCCCCGCCGGCGCTGTCGCCCGAGCTGCTCGGCGCGATCGCCAAGCAGACCTCACCCGGGTCGACGGCCGCGCGTGCCCGCGAGCTGCTCATGGGTCTCCGGGGTCGCTCGACGGCCGTCGCCGCCGTCCCGGCGCTCACGGCCGCCCTGGCCGATCCGGACGCGCGGGTGCGAGGGCTCGCCGCGAGCGCCCTGGGGAAGATCGGCGCGCCGGCGGCAGCGGCGATCCCGGGGCTCTGCGCCCTGCTCCAGGACGACCTCCCGGCGACGCGCGTCCTGGTCGCCGCCGCGCTCGGGCAGATCGGCGACCCGGGCGCCGTGTCGGCGCTGACGAGCGCGCTGGACGACCCGGCGCACGAGGTCCGCGCCCGCGCCGCGTTCGCCCTGGGGCGGATCGGACCGCCGGCGGTCACGGTCGCCACCCGCCTCGCCGCCTGCTTGAAGGACCCGAGCCTCGAGGTCCAGGAGCGGGCCGCGCACGCGCTCGGGATGCTCGGCGCTGGCGTGGCCGAGGAGGCGCTGGTCGCGCTGGCCGCGGCGGCGGCCTCTCCCGGCGCCGCCGTGAGGTGCGGAGCGGTGTGCAGCCTCGGTCGCCTGGGCGCTCGAGCCGAGCTGGAGACGATCGTGCGCGCGCTGGAGGACCCCGACGCGCTCGTGCGGGGGTCCGCGGCGCAAGCGCTGCGGGCGCTGGGGTGGAGCAGCCCGGAGGGGGTGGAGGCCCTCGTGCGGGCCCTCGGCGACGCCGAGGCCGTCGTGCGCAGGGACGTCGTCCTGGCGCTCGCAGCGCTCGGGGGCGAGGTCGCCGCCCGAGCGCTGGCCGAGCACACCGACGCCGACCCACGGGTGCGGGAGGCGCTGGCCCAGGCGGGGGCGACTCAGGGAGGCGGAGGCGGCTGAACGAACAGCCCCGGCGCGTAGATGCTCACGTCGGACCACTCGATCCGCGCCGGCGCCGTGAAGCGGGCGGGGTCGTTGACGCGCAGCCACTGCGAGTAGTCGGGCGAGATCCCGGCGTTGGCGATGTAGTCGATCACCAGGCAGTCCGTCGGGTCGCTCAGGCGGCGCTTGTAGGCGAAGCAGTCCATGGAGAAGTCGCCTCGCGGGTCGCCGCGCTTCCGGTTCAGGCCGATGCGCGGGCTGACGCGCGTGTGGAGCTCCCAGGCGGCCAGCTTGGCGAACGCCTCGGCGCGCTCCTTCGTGACCGCCGTCGGGCGCCCCTGGATGTCGATGTGCGCGTGGGCCTCGCGCCACTCGACCGGATAGCGGGTCACGAGCTCGTTCAGCACCGCCAGGGCCTGGGCGCGGATGGCGTCGGGGATCCGGTCGTGGACCGACGTGTCCGGCGGGGGCGGCGGGGGCGGCGGCGGCGCGGCGGCGCGGTCGAAGTGCTCGGCCGAGGCGACGAGCGCGAGGTCGACGTCCTCGAGGCGGCCGCCCGCGGCGAGGTGGTCGACGTGCGCCGACTCCTCGGCCGGACCGGGCGATCGCTGGAGGAGGCGCTGGAAGGCGGCGCGGACGTGGTTCTCGTGGTGCTCGCGGCTGGTGAGGAAGGCGCGCGCCCGCGCGCGGCGGTCTCCGTCGAGGAGCAGCGCCTGCAGGTGGCCCGCGACGCCCGCCGGCTCGCCCTCGCGGCCGAGGACGTCGCGGTAGAGGGCGCGCACGAAGGCGTCGGGCCCGGGGTGTCGGGCCTGGTAGGCGGCCGAGGCGAGCAGGTCCAGCCACACCTCGCGCTGCTCGGCGCCGTCGCGCAGGCGCTGGACGAGGCGCTCGCGGGTGGCGTCGTCGGGCGCGGCGCCGAGCAGGCGCTCGTGCAGGGCGCGGACGAGGCGCTGGCGGTGCTCCTCCGAGTCGAGGAACGTGCGGCCGACCTGCACGGGCGGGGCGCCGGCGGCGAGGTCGGCGAGGTGGGCGGCCACGCCGGCCGGCTCGCCCGCGCGGCCGAGGACGTCGCGGTAGAGGGCCTGGACCCAGCGCTCGTC